>JBDTTL010000062.1:0-18292 GCA_039930665.1 Acidobacteriota bacterium | reverse complement strand
CGCCATTGAAGCCGTCAACGCCAAAATCCATGGCTACGGCTCCAAGAACTTCGGTCGGAATCTGCAGCAGGCCTACCAGCATCTGGCTGAACGCGCGATCAGCGGCGACGACCTGCGGCATGTGTTTTCGCTAGCGGAACAAATTCTGGAGCAGCCTCTTGAGGTAATCGAGGGCGTGGAGGAAACGCTTGGTTATCTGAGCGACCGTCACGAGCTGACGCTATTTACCAAGGGCCATCCCGACGAGCAACTGATGAAGGTGGATCGCTCGGGACTCGGGCTCTATTTCGGGCACAAGGCAGTCGTAAAGGAGAAAGACGCAGCGGCGTACTCGCGGCTAGTGACTGAGCGCGGGCTGACGCGCGAGTCTACGTGGATGATCGGCAATTCGCCGAAATCCGACATCAATCCGGCGCTCGAAGCAGGATTGCAGGCGGTGCTGGTGCCGCATCCGCACACCTGGGTGCTGGAGCATCAGGATCTGCGCGGGGTTGAAAACGGGCGGTTCTTAAAAGTGGAGCGGTTCGCAGATCTACGCATGCATTTTTGAGCCGCTGGATGTAAACTGCGGTTCATGAGCGGACACTTGCGCGATCGGCTCTGGGTGGTTTTAGCCGTTTGCTGCTACGAGACTGCCTTTGGGCAAGCCGCACTCCCGGTGCCGAATGTGCCGTTCTCGGCAGACCAAGTGATCATTAGCACCCGCGTAGGGACTGATGGAAAATTTACTGAGACCCGCGAATCGCATCGAGTCTATCGGGATTCTGCGGGCCACTTGCGAGAAGGCGCCACCCCACGCTTCGACGCAGCCGCAGGAATGGAGGAGGTATTTGTAATGATTCACGATCCCATCGTAGGTGTTATGTATGCGCTGGAGACGCCCAAGCAGATCGCCCATCGGATTGTGTTTCCCAAAATGCCGGACGGGCGACCGGTGGAGATGAGCAGCAGCTTTGGCATCCCGTCCCCAGGGGGGAAGACGCCCAAGGGAAAACCCACCGTGAAACACGAGATGCTGGGGACGCAAACTTTCCAAGGGATCGAGGCGCAAGGCGGCCGGAGCACCTTCACGTGGCCTTCGGAAGAACAGGACAACGGGCGGGAAGTGGTTTCGATCGACGAGCGATGGATTTCGAAGGAGTTGGGAATGGCTTTACTGCTGAAGCGTACGGACCCCAACACGGATAGCGCGATCATGCGACTCGAAAATATCAAGCGGGAAGAACCGGCTAGCGATCTCTTCCTGGTTCCGCTGGGGTATCAGATCATCGATATGCCGATGGATGTACCACCGCAAAAATAGACGCGGCGGCGCACGTCACTTCCAGGCGTTTATGGCCTTGCGCTGTGTCGATGCGGGACCCAATTCGAGGATCTCGGTACGAATGCCCTCGGGGTCGGTCGACATGGTCAGCAACGCGCCGGAGCGCTCCGAAAGCGTCGGCTCGCCGATTTTCGTGCCGTTCGCGCGGACTCTCGCGGCGAATCCCTTTACGTCGTCGGTTTCGAGGCCCAGGTGGAAAAACCCCGCGGGGCGGTCGGGTGTGGCGGGTTGGATTTCGAGGAAAGTTTCGCGGCTGATCTGGAGATAGGTCAAGATTGGTTTGCCGTCGGGCTCTCTGAACGTAAAGGCCGGTCGAAAACCCATGGTCTTGGTGTAGTAACTAACCGCAGCGTCAAAATCCTTCACCGCGATGGATACGTGATTCAGTTTGGTGCCGCCCTTCGTTTGAGCGGCACCGGGCTGCATGAGAAGTACGCCGCAGCCGACTCCGGCAACAAAGAGCGCAAAGTTTCTTACATGAAAACGCCCGGGCATAGTGAACCCCCTGGAACTACTTTAGGGCGGCTCGAGTGGCGATATCCAGCACCCAGCCGGGGAAAATGCCCAGGACCAGAGTGCCCAGCGCGGAAACGTACACTGCGATCTTCAGGCCGATGCCGGGATCTTCCAGGGTCTGGAGCGAATCGCCCGGCTCTCTGAAATACATCACGACCACGAGCCGCAGGTAATAATAGGCGGCCACGGCGGTGTTGAGCAGGCCCAACGCGGTCAACCAATATAGGTTGGCATCCAGCGCGGCTTTAAAGACATAGAACTTGCCGAAGAAGCCGCCCGTCAGCGGCACTCCGATCAGGCTCAGCAGGAAGATGGAGAGCATTGCGGCCATGGCGGGCTGGCGCTCGGAGAGCCCCGCGAAGTCGTCGATGGCGACATAACGCTCGCCTTTGCGCGACAAGTACGTCACTACGGCAAAGGCGCCGAGGTTGGTGAAGGCATAGGCCGCCAGGTAGAACATGGCTGCGGCGGAGCCAACGTCAGAGTGGGCGGTCACCGCCACCAGCACGTAGCCGGCATGCGCGATCGAGCTATAGGCCAGCATGCGCTTGATGTTCGATTGCTGAAGGGCCGCGAAGTTTCCGACGATCATGGTGGCCAGAGCGCAGATCCACACGATCGGCTCCCAGCGGGCGGCGATGGGACCGAAGGCAGTCATGAAAACGCGCAGCAGAATCGCGAAGGCCGCGGCTTTGGGACCCACGGAAAGGAATCCGGCGACCGGCGCGGGAGCGCCCTGGTAGACATCGGGAGCCCAGACCTGGAAGGGCGCAGCGGAAATCTTGAAGGCGAGTCCCACGAACATGAGTGCGGCCGCTACTCCGGCAAGTACCAGCGGCGGAGTAGAAGTCTCGAGAGCGCTGCGGATGTGATCCAGATTGGTGGTCCCGGTGAGGCCGTAAATCCAGGCCACACCGTAGAGCAGAAACGCGGTGGCGAAGGAGCCCAGCAGAAAATATTTGAGCGCGGACTCGTTGTTGCGCGGGTCGTCCCGCAGATATCCGGCGAGCACGTAGGAAGCGATGGAGGAAATCTCGAGGCCGATGAAGATCATGATCAGTTCATTGGCGGTGACCATCACGCACTGACCTACGATGCTGAACAGGATCAAGGCGTAGTATTCGCCGCCGCTGGATTTCTCGCGGCGCAGGTATTCGGTGGAACTGAGAATGGCGATCACGCCAATGGCGATCACCAGCGCGCGGAAGAAGGACGCGAAACCGTCGATGATCAGCATGTTGCTGAAGGCAGCTCCGGGATCGCCGGCGGCGGCGATCGACGCGACCAGTGCGGCCAATAAGGCCGCGACCGAAAACGGCGCGAAGATCTTGCGCTGGTCTTCGGTGGTGAACAGGGCTTCCATCAACATCACCAATACTCCGGCGATGGTCAGGATCATTTCCGGTAGAATGCGGAAATATTCGACACCGGTGGGGAACAGGTTAACGGGCATTCGTCACCTCGGTCGCCCTTACCTGACTCAACCTTGCTTCGCTTGACCTTACTTCGCTTAATGCAGGCGCAGCCGCCGGTTGCTTTGCCCGCGCGACGCGCGGCTGGCTCTGATCCAGAATCCGCGTGTTCTGCGCCGTGATCGCCGGCATGAACGTTTGCGTGTAGGTGCCCATCCAGAGCATAAGCAATAACAGAGGAAGGATGGCAGCCCACTCACGTCCGCTCAGGTCCGGCATGTGATGGCTGAGCGACTCGGAGGTTTTGCCGTAGAACAGCCGCTGGTACAGCCACAGCAGGTAGCAGGCGGAAAGAATAACGCCGATTGCAGCGAACACAGTAGCCGTATAGTTGCCAAACGAGGCGCCCTGCATTACCAAATATTCGCCGATAAAATTATTCAGCATCGGCAGGCCCATCGAAGCCAGCGTCGCGATCAGGAAGACGATGCCCAGGTTGGGCGCAGGCGTGGCCACGCCCCCAAAAGCCGATATCTCCAGCGAATGTCGGCGCTCGTAAAGATAACCGACCAACAGGAACAGCGCGCCAGTGGAGATGCCGTGACTCAGCATCTGATACACCGCGCCGTCGAGGCCCTGCTGAGTGAAGGAAAACACGCCGAGTACCACGAAGCCCAGGTGGCTGACGGACGAGTACGCCACCAACTTCTTCATATTGGGCTGGACGAGCGCGACCAGCGCGCCGTAAAGAATGCCGATTACCGCGAGGGCGATGACCCAGGGCGCCGATTTGTGCGCTGCGTTGGGGAATAGCGGCAGGCAGAAGCGCACCAATCCGTAGGTGCCCATTTTCAGCATGACGCTTGCCAGCATGATGGAACCGGCGGTAGGCGCTTCGACGTGCGCATCCGGCAACCAGGTGTGCAGCGGGAACAACGGCACCTTGATGGCGAAGGCGATGAAGAAGGCCAGGAACAAGAGCATTTCGGCCTGGCTGCCGAGAGCGAGGCGGCTGCTCTGCAATTGGCCGAGGATCTCCGCGTAGTCGAAAGTGCCGGCGCGATTGTATAAGTAGATAACGGCCCCCAGCATCAGTACCGAGCCCGCCATCGTGTAGAGGAAGAACTTGACGGCGGCATAGATGCGGCGCTCGTGGCCCCAGACGCCGATCAGGAAATACATGGGCACCAGACTCACTTCCCAGAACACGTAGAACAGGAAGAGATCGAGTGAAACGAAGACGCCGATGAGGCCGAACTCCAGCAAGATCAGGAACGCGTAGAATTCCTTCACGCGATGATCGATGTGTTTCCAGGACGCCAGCACCGAGATGGGCGTCAGCAGCGTGGTCAGGATCACCAGCCACAGGCTCAACCCGTCCAGGCCGATGTGATAACGGATCGGCGGCGAGCTGATCCATTGCGAATCGTGGACGAATTGATATCCGTCGGGCGTGCCGCCGCGGAAGGAAACGGCCAATCCCAGCGAGACTACAAAGATCAAGAGCGAAATTGCCAACGCCGCCATACGGGACTGTCCGGGACTGCCTTTTGGAATCGCCAGCAGCAACAGAAAGCCGATCAGCGGCAGGAAGAGGACGGCGTCGAGCAGTGTCATCGGACGCCTCCCGCCATGGTGATCGCAACAATCACGATGATCGAGCCCAGCACTACCCAGGCTGCATAACTGCGAATCGAACCCGATTGCAGGCGTTTAAGGACTCCGCCAATGTTGCGCGCGGTCTTTCCGGTTCCGTTGACGATTCCGTCGATCACACCGACGTCGACGATGCGCCACAGCAGCGATCGCGAGCCATCTACCATGGGTTCAACCACTACCGAGTCATAGAACTCGTCGACGAAGTACTTGTTGTAAATCCAGCGGTAGGGCGTACTGAAGGAGCGGGCCAGTTCCTCAGGAATCGCTGGCGCGATCAGGTAGAACCACGCGGCGAGAGCGATGCCGATGAGTCCGGCGGCGACGGATACTAGAGCCGTCCACGGAATGCCGGGGGCTTCTTCCGGAAGCCTAAACATGGGCTCGAGCCATTTCGGAATGTTGATGTAGCCGCCGACGAGGCTCAGGAAGGCGAGGATCGCGAGAGGAATCCACATGGATGGCGGCGATTCGTGCGGATCGCCATGACCATGGCCGTGAGCGCCGGAATCGCCGTGTCCGTGCGCTTCCGTCTTCCAGCGCGGCTCACCAAAGAATGCGAGAAAGAATGCCCGGAACACGTAAAAGGCGGTCATGCCCGCTGTGAACACGCCGACCCAATACATCCACGGCGCGTATTCGTAGGCCGAGGCGAGAATCGCGTCCTTACTGTGATAGCCCGAGAACGGTGGTACCCCGGCGATGGCAACGCTGGCACATAGTAAGGTCCAGAAGGTGATGGGCGTGTACTTGCGCAGGCCGCCCATCTTCCGCAAGTCCTGTTCGCCGGACATGGCGTGGATGACGCTGCCGGCACCCAGGAACAGCAGCGCCTTGAAGAAGGCGTGGGTCATGACGTGGAAGATTCCGGCGGAAAAAGCTCCGGTTCCGAGGGCCAGGAACATGTAGCCCAACTGCGAGACGGTCGAGTACGCGTATACTTTTTTGATGTCTGTCTGCGCCAGGCCGACGGTCGCGGAGAAGAAGGCTGTAGCTAGTCCTATGATCGCAACTACTTCGAGCGCGCCATGCGCGTGCAGGAAAATCGCCGAGCTGCGCGTGACCATGTAAACGCCGGCGGTCACCATCGTCGCGGCGTGGATCAGCGCGCTTACCGGCGTGGGACCGGCCATTGCATCCGGCAGCCAGACATAGAGAGGAATTTGCGCCGATTTACCGACTGCGCCGACGAATAGCAGCAGCGCAATGGCCGTCATCCAGCCGGCGCTTGATTCGACCGGCATTCCTTGCACTTTGCCGAAGACCGTGGCGAAGTCGAGCGATCCGAAGTGCATCGCGATTAGGAATACAGCCAGAGTAAATCCAAAGTCGCCGATACGATTTACGATGAACGCTTTGTTACCGGCGTTGGTCGCAAACTTTTCCGAGAAATAGAAACCGATCAGCAGGTAGCTGCACAACCCCACGCCTTCCCATCCGACAAACAGCAGCAAGTAATTGGCGGCCAGCACTAGCACCAGCATGAAGAACATGAACAGGTTGAGATACGCGAAGAAACGGTAGTAGCCGCCTTCGTGCGCCATATAGCCAACCGAGTAGATATGGATCAGCAAGCCGACACCCGTGACGATCATCAGCATCACCGCTGTCAGCCGGTCGATGGCAAAATCGACGCTGATGTTGAGCATTCCGGATTGAATCCAGGTGTAGTAATGCTCAAAATAGGGCCGTTCCAACGGCGTGCCGCTGCCGAAAACACCCAGTGCGCTCAAGGTCTTCAGCACCCATAAAAAGCTGAGCAAAACGGAGCCGACCGCTACCGCGTTAATCGCGGTCTTCGACAAACGCCGGCCAAGCAGACCGTTCACGGCGAAACCGGCTAGCGGTAAGAGAGGTATCAACCAAAGTTGCATCTTAGTTTTTGAGCGAGCTTATTTCGTCGATTTCAAGTGTTTGGCGGTTCTTGAATACCGTGAGGATAATCGCGAGGCCGACCGCGGCTTCGGCTGCCGCCACCACCATCACGAACAATGCAAAAATGTGTCCGTCCACTTGTTTCAACTTGTACGAGAAAGTGATAAAGCTGAGATTCACCGCATTGAGCATCAGTTCGATCGACATGAACACTGTGATGATGTTGCGGCGGAATAAGAATCCGGCGATCCCCAGCACGAACAAAATCAGGCTGAGCGTCAGGTACCAGGAAAGCGGAACGCTCGAAGGCAGCGCAGGCACTAGTCGATCTCCTTTCGCGCCAGGACAATCGCTCCGAGGATGGCGATCAGGATCAGGACGCTGGTCACTTCAAACGGCAGCAGGTAGGTAGTGAACAGCGCGCGCCCGAAGAAGAGCGGCGACCCTTTTGTGAACTGGCCGAACATCACGTTTTCTGAAGCCGGCAGATGGTGAGTGATTCCCATCGCGATCAAGCCCAGAAACAACAGCAATAAGGGGACGCCCGCCCAAGTAGCCCAGCTGCCGAGACCCTTATGCTCGGTGCCCGCGTTTAACAACATGATGACGAAGACGAACAGCACCATGATCGCGCCGGCGTAGACGATCAGTTGTGCCGCGGCAATGAACTCGCCGCCCAGCAGAAGGTACAGTGCCGCCAGCGCACCCATCACGCCCACCAGCGAAAGCGCGCTCGAGATCGGGTGCGACTGCAAAACCAGGTTGATGCCGCAGACTACGGCAATCGCGGCGAAGATCATGAAGAGAAGTGCATCCATATTTGTGCGCGAGTCCTTTAGGACAATGCCACCACCAGGCCGGTGAGGAATAGGTTGACTACGGCGACAGGGAACATGAAGGTCCAGGCGAACCGCATCAGTTGGTCATAGCGGAAGCGCGGCAACGTGCCGCGAACCCAAATGTAAACGAACAGGATGAACAGCGCCTTGGCCGAGAACCAAATGATCGGCATCAGCGGAAGGGCGACGACCGGAATCAGGAACACGCCAGCCAGGGCGAAGAAGGCGACGCCGACCACCGGGAGCGTAATGCGGTCGAGCGGGCGGGCGGGGCTCATCGCATGCATGAAACACAGCACGCCGGCGCCGGCCATTGCCAGCGAGGGCAGGAAGCCCGAACCGTAGGCAGCCGGGAACGGTGGATGCCAGCCGCCCAGAAACAACAACGTCGCGACGCAGGAGACGGTTACCATGTTGCAATATTCGGCCATAAAGAACGCCGCGAATTTCATGCTGCCGTATTCGGTATGGAAACCGGCCACCAGTTCGTTTTCCGCCTCCGGAAGATCGAAGGGAATGCGATTGGTTTCGGCAAACGCAGCAATGATAAAGAGGATGAAGCTGATGATGTTGAACGGGAAGACTTGAAAGATGGTCCACTTGGGAAGGAAGCCGAAGAAGAACCCGGCCTGTCCGTCAACGATGCCACGGAAACTCAACGTGTTCAGTACCAATAATGGCGCGGCGATCGCCAGCGCCATCGGCAACTCATAGCTGATCATCTGCGCCGAACTGCGCAGTCCGCCCAGCAGCGAATATTTATTGTTCGACGACCAACCCGCGAGCACCACGCCGTACACACCGAGACCGGTGATGCCCAAGATAAACAGCACGCCGATATTCAGATCGGTCAACTGCATCGCAGTAGTGAAGGCCGGAATATGCAGCGGGCCGAGATTGATTGCGGGGACACTCAGTTCGGTTCCGAAAGGAATCACGGCGATGGGGATCAGCGCGAACAGCACCGCGATAAACGGCGCCATAAACCAAAACACTTTGTTAACATGGGAAGGCATCATGTCTTCCTTGGTGATCAGCTTGATGACGTCGGCCAAGGGCTGCAGCAGCCCGTGCGGGCCGACTCGCCGCGGACCAACACGCAATTGAATGTGAGCCAGCACTTTGCGTTCCAGCCATTGCAGATACGCCAGCGCGGTTAACAGGACGAAGGCCACCACGGCGGCTTTGATGATGGAGAGGATGAGGAAATTCATAAGGAGAAAGGGGCCAGGGGCCAGGCGCCAGGGGCCAGGTTAGGATGCGGCTGCATGTCGCTCCAAGGAGTGCATCAGGCCAACCAAGATTCGGCCGGTCTCTTCGGCTAGTGCTAACAGGTCGGTTGACTCGTGGGCACCGAAATAGCCGAGGCGTTTCGCAATCGTAACCTGAGTCTCCAATTCGCCCAGCGATCCGAGCGCGATCGAAAGATGATGTACAAACTCGCGCCTGCCGTTCCGGCAGTGTCCTTCGGCTATATTCGACGGAATGGAGACCGCGGCTCGCCTAAGCTGACTTGAAAGCCCGTATATTTCCTCCTTTGGAAACGATTTTGTTACACGGTAAATCTGCTCCACTAAATCCATGGCCCTTTGCCATGCAACCAGATCGGGATAGCGCTTCACTCCCATTTCCTAGCCCCTGGCCCCCGGCCCCTGGCCGCTATAAAGAGATCCAGGAGCTTCCATTACGTTGTTGAGTATTTCGGAATACGGCGTAAGCGAACCGGACGTGAAGAGCGTATCGCCGGAGGATTGGATCATGCCGGGCAGCGCGGCCACGCGTCCGTTCAGAGGCATGGTGGGAACCGGACCCATCGCCAGTAACGCGGGTGAGACGCCATAGCCGTGCACGGTTTTGCGAATCTCCTCGAAGACCTTGTCGGGCAGCCAGATGCCTAGATGCAGACCCATCTCCTTGGCAATCTGGCCGAAGATTTCGAGATCGGTCTTGGTGCCCATCACTTTAATTGCCTGCTTCAGCCGCTGCACTTCGCCGCAGACGTTGGTAACGGTTCCGTTCTTTTCATACGCCGAGGCCGCGGGCAGAACGATGTCGGCTTGCTTCGCGGTCTCCGTCATGAAGAGGTCCTGCACCACGACGAAGGCCTGCTTCGAGGCGAGCGGGTTGTGCTTCAGAGGATTCGAGCCAACTACCCAGAGGACGTCCAGGTCGGTGGCCGCCAGCATCTGTTCGCGAGAGAGTCCGCCATCGTGTGGAAGCACTCCCATGTCGAAGGCGCCGCGGGAATTGGAGTAATCCACGAGGCAAACGTATTTCACGTGGATGCCGAGCGAATCGCCGAAGGCCACCAATTTGCGCAGCGCATCACCTTGGACGGCGTCGCCGAATACGATGACCAGATCGCCCTCGGCCTTGAGTTTGTCGCGCAACGATTCGACGCCGGCGACTTCCCCGCCCTTCTGGACGCGAACGCTGGCCACGGCCTGATTATCTTCGCGAACCGGACCGGTGGTCACTGCATAGATGTGCGCGTTGTGATGCCGGAAGTTGGCGCGCGCCTGGAAGGAGAGGAACGGGTGCTGCTGCGCGAGATCCGCACCAACGACCAGAACCGCCTTCGCCGAATACACGTCGTCGGTGGTTGCCAGAGCGTTGGTCTTGCCAGAGAGCGCATCGAAGACGGTCGCCAGATCGCCGGTCCGATGATGATCGACGTTGTTAGTGCCCAGGCCCTGCCGCGCGAACTTCGCCAGGAAGAAATTCTCTTCGTTGGTGGTGTGATTCGAACCGATCACTCCAAATTTGCCGCCGCGAGCTTTTACGCTTGCGAACCTGCCGGAGACGACTTCGAGAGCTTTCGACCAGGAAATCGGTTCGTAGCCTTTTTCCGTTCGCATCATCGGGGATTGCAGACGCTCGGGGTGTTTGGTGAAGTCGAAGGCATAGCGGCCCTTCACGCACAAGAATTCGTTGTTGATACCGCTACGGTCGCGGTTATTGCCGCGAATGATCTCGTCGTTGCGGACTCCAAGAGTGGTCTTACAGCCATCGGCGCAGTGGGTGCAAATGGTACCCACGTGCTCCATCTCCCAGGGCCGTGTCTGGTAGCGATAGGCGCCGCTGGTGAGCGCGCCCACCGGGCAAATGTCGATGCAGGCGCCGCATTCGTCGCACTCGAGATGATCGTCATGATTCGGAACGATCTCGGAAATCACGCCGCGATTGCTCACTCCCAGCGCGCCTACGCCTATGCCTTCGTTGCACACGCGCACACAGCGGTAGCACAGGATGCAGCGCGGCGCATCGAAGTACACCACCGGCGACCACTGCTTTTCATCGACGTGGTGTTTGCGCTCGACAAAGCGGCTCTCGCCGGCGCCGTATCGGAACGCCATGTCCTGCAGCTCGCACTCGCCGCCCTTATCGCACACGGGGCAATCGAGCGGGTGATTGGTCAGCAGAAATTCGAGCATTCCCTTGCGAGCCTTCTTCACGACATCGGAGTCGGTGCGTACCACCATGCCCTCGGCCACCGGCGTAGTGCAGCCCACTTGCAGCTTGGGGGTCTTCTCGATTTCGACCAGACACATGCGGCAGGCGGCCTGGAGCGTGTAGTCTTCGTGGTAGCAGAAGGACGGCACTTCGATGCCGTTCTGCCGCGCCACTTCGATCAGCAGCTTGCCCTTCTCCGCCTGGATCTCTTTCCCGTCGATAGTCAGCTTTACGATGTCAGCCACGGTTTATACCAGCACCTCTTGCCGCGCCAGATAGACTTCAAAATCTTCGGTGAACTTCTCGACGATGGAAATCGTCGGCAGCGCCGCGGCATCGCCCAACGCACAGAACGTGCGGCCGAGCATGTTTTTTGAAAGCTCGCCCAGCATCGAAATATCTTCCCGGCGGCCTTGTCCTTCGTAGAAGCGTTGCAGGATTTTCTTCAGCCACGTCGTTCCCTCGCGGCAAGGGATGCACCAGCCGCAGCTCTCGTGGGCATAGAATTTCATGATACGGAGAGCGAAGCGGACCATGTCAGTGGTCTCATCGAGCACCACCATGCCGCCTGAGCCCAGCATGCTGCCGGCTTTCGCGAGCGTGTCGTAATCCATCGGAATGTCGCACTCTTCGGCGCGCAGAATTGGACACGAGGAACCGCCTGGCACCACGGCTTTCAACTTCTTGCCGCCGGGAATGCCGCCGGCGACCTCGTTGATTGCCTTCATCATTGGAAAGCCCAGCGGCAACTCGTAGACGCCGGGTTTATTCACGTGGCCGGAGATGCACACCAGGCGCGTGCCGCCGTTCTTCGGAGTACCAAGGGCCGCGAACGCTGCGCCGCCATCGCGAATGATCGCGGGGATCGCGCTGAAGGTCTCGACGTTATTCAAAAGCGTCGGCAGGGCCCACGCGCCTGCCACGGCAGGGAACGGAGGCTTCATGCGCGGTATTCCACGCTTGCCTTCGATGGAATCGAGCAGCGCGGTCTCTTCGCCGCATTCGTAAGCGCCCGCGCCGCTGTGGGTGTAGAGATCGAACTGGAAGCCGGTGCCGGCGACGTTTTTGCCCAGATAGCCCTTGGCGTAGGCTTCGTCGATGGCGCGATCCATCTCGTCGATCAAGTAGCGATATTCGCCGCGTATATAGATGTAGCCGACGTGCGCATCGACGGCCAGACCCGCAATCAGGATGCCTTCGATCATCTGATGCGGATCGTATTCCATCAGCAGCCGATCCTTGCAGGTGCCCGGCTCGCTCTCGTCCGCATTGACCACGATCACGCGCGGCTTGGGCGAAGTGCGCGGAACGAAGCTCCACTTGAGTCCGGTGGGGAAGCCTGCGCCGCCTCGCCCGCGCAGCGAAGAGGTCTTCACTTCCTCGATGATCGCTTCGGGCGTCATCTCTTTGGCTTTGCGAAACGCCTTGTAGCCGTCGTTGGCGAGGTAAACATCGAGCGTCTCGGAACCCTCGATTCCAAAATTCTTGCTCACGACGCGGGTTTCGAGCGGGCTCGGCTGATTATAAAGTTGCTTCGCCATTAGTGGGCCTTCCTCAGGCCGTCAATAAGTTGATCGAGCTTCTCGGGCGTGACGAAGTGGTGGAAGTCGTAGTTGATTTCTACCGCAGGCGCCCACGAACAGGCTCCCATGCATTCCACTTCTTCGAGCGAAAACTGGCCATCGGCGGTAGTCTGTTTGTGTCCGACGCCCAGCTTCTTCTTGGCATGCTCGTAGAGTTCTTCGCCGCCTACCAGCAGGCAACTGATATTGGTACACACCTGCACGTGATATTTTCCCTGCGGCTTGCGGTGCAGCATGGAATAGTAGCCCACCACTTCATCCACCTGCAGCGGCGTCACCTTGCAGCGTCGGGCCACTTCTTCGATCAATTCCCTGGTCACCGCACCCACTTCATCCTGCGCGTACATCAGCATGGGAACCACGGCGGAACGCGTCCGCCCGTCTGGATAACGCGTGAGCATCTTCGCGAAACGTTCTTCGAGCTGCGGCGAGAAGGTCATTAGCGGTCGGTATCTCCCAGGACGAAGTCCATGCTGCCGAGCGAGGCGATGGAATCGGCAATCAGCGTTCCTTCGAGCAGCGGGGGCAGCGCCATGAGATTGGCGAAGCTCGGCGTGCGCATATGCACACGGTAGGGCTTCGAGGTGCCGTCGCTCACGATGTAGTAGGCGATCTCGCCGCGCGGCGATTCGACGGCCTGATAGGCTTCGCCGGCGGGCACGCGGAAGCCTTCCGTCACGATCTTGAAATGGTAGATGAGCGCTTCCATTTGCGTCTTCATCTTTTCGCGATCCGGCAGGACCACGTGCGGCGCATCCGCCTGGTAGGGGCCTTCGGGCATCCCTTCCATCGCTTGCACGATAATGCTCGCACTCTGCCGCATCTCTTCCAGCCGCACGCGGTATCGCGCATAGACGTCATTTTCGGTGCGTGTGGGAACCGTGAAGTTGAATTTTTCGTAGCTCGAATAGGGTTCGGTCTTGCGAACGTCGAGCGGGATTCCGGCGGCGCGAAGCATGGGACCAGTGACGCCCAGATCCAGCATGTCCTCGATCGAAATGAACCCGACGCCCTGGGTGCGGATCTTCCAGATGGGGTTGGAATCGAGCAGATTTTCGTACTCGTCTACCTTGCTGGGGAACCCGCGGATGAACTTGCCGAGCACCTTCTCCCAGCCGCGCGGAGGCTCGAGCGCTACACCACCGGGGCGAATGTAGCTAGTCATCATGCGCTGCCCAGAGAACATTTCCTTGATTCGCAGAACATCTTCGCGCTCGCGGAAGCAGTAGAAGAACATGCTCATCGCGCCGATGTCCAGGGCATGCGTGCCGAGCCAGACTAAGTGACTGTTGAGCCGGTCGAGTTCCACTAGCATCACGCGCAACCATTGCGCTTTCGGCGGAATCTCCAGTTGCAGGAGTTTCTCGACCGTCAGCGCGTACACCAGATTGTTGGCGAGGTTCGAAAGATAATCGACGCGGTCGGTAAGCGTGACCACTTGCGCCCAGTTAATGGCCTCGCACTGCTTCTCGATGCCGGTGTGCAGGAAACCGATGTCCGGCTCCGCTTTCTTGATGGTCTCGCCTTCGAGTTCGATCACGATGCGCAGGACGCCGTGGGTGGAGGGGTGCTGCGGCCCCATGTTCAGCGTCATGCGCCGCGGAGCAGCGGGGCCGGCCGGCGTTTCCTGGGTAGCGGCGATGGTTGCTACGTGATCTTCGAAGGAGTGTTTCATATACGCCAACTATTCTTTCGCGTACCCGTACTTGTAGCCGTGAATCGGATAGTCTTTGCGCAGCGGATGGCCCTCCCAATCGAGCGGCATGAGTATGCGAACCAGATTGGGATGATTGCGGAAGCCTATGCCGAACAGATCGAAGATCTCGCGTTCATACCAGTCGGCCGCGCGCCACACACTAAAAATCGAATCGATCTCAGGATTCGTCCCACTCACACTGCACTTTACACGTACGCGGCGGATGGGTTCAATCGAGTGCAGATGGTAGACCACTTCGAAGCGCGGCTCGGCCGGATGCCAGTCGACGGCGGTGATCGAGCTCAGGCGTACGAATTTTTCGTTGTCCTTGAAGTGCCGGCACAGGTCCACGATCTGTGCAGGTTCCGCGATCAGCGTGGTTTCGCCCAGCGCCAGCTTGGTCTCAAGAATCGCGGGATGGGTAAAGTCGCTCATGATTTCAGCGAACCTCGTTTGGCCTCAGGACCCCAATCCAACACACCTTTTTTATACACGTAGAAGAAGCCCACCAGAACCAGCACTACGAAAACAAACATCTCCGCGAGTCCGAATAGCTTCAGCTCGCGAAACACCACTACCCACGGAAACAGGAACACAGCCTCGATGTCGAACAGGATGAAGATCATCCCCACCAAATAGAATTTGACGCTGAAGCGTTCCCGCGCCGAACCCACCGGCGCCATGCCGGATTCATAGGGCGTATCTTTGAGCGGACTCTTGCCGCGTTTGCCGAGCAGCGTCGAGATGCCAATCAACCCGGCCGACACCGCAATAGCAATGACGATCTGAACCACCACAGGAAAGTAGATATCAGGATAAGTAGTCGGCATGTGTTCGTTGGCTGGTCTTCGTTAGTACACAGCGGGGACAGGGCAGCCACCGGGTTGATGGGTCTGTCCTAAACATTCCAATATAATGATGATCGAAAGGGAGTGTCAATCTCGCCGGATGGAAACTGCTCAAACAAAAACGATTGAAGTTGTCTTGAATGGCGAGCGCCGACGCGTTCCTGCGGGACTGACGGTGGATCGGCTGCTGGCTTTCCTGGAGATGGAAGCTTCCCGCGTCGCCGTCGAAGTCGATCGCTCGATCGTCCGCAAATCCGATTGGCCCGCATCTGAGGTTCGCGATGGAGCGCAAATCGAAGTCGTGTGGTTCGTCGGCGGCGGCTAGCCCGGCAACATTGCGAGAGGATGGACCTGCCCCGTATCACCGGATACGATGCCCACATCGGATTTTTGAATCGAATATTCGCCAGTAAATCCGGGGCTTGAAAGTAACCCTATTGACACACCCCTGAAGTTGAGTACAATCGAAAAGTCGCCCCCAATGCTCAAACCCCGCAAAAGCCGCCCCGAACCTGCGAACCCGAACCGCACCTACTCTTCAGTTGAAGTTTCAACCCTCGCGAGCGTGAGCCTGCGGCAACTGCAATGGTGGGATGAGCGCAAGGTTGTATCGCCGCGACACGAAGGCCACCGACGTGTTTATTTTCCGGCGGAGGTCATCGAGATCACCGTCATCGCCGAACTTCGCCGCAAGGGATTTTCTCTGCAAAAAATCCGGCGCGTTCTGCGCTTCCTGCAAAAAGAGATGGGTAAGCGGCTCGCCGATCTTACGCAGGCCGGGTCGGACCTGCACCTGGTCACCGACGGGAAAGCCATCTACCTCGAAGACCGGCACGAGCGAATTATCGATCTGCTCAAGAATGCTCACCAGCCGATGTTCCTGGTGTGCGTCAGCGATCAGGCGCGTCGGCTCGATGAAGTGACTCGCAAGCCCGTGCGTGTCGATAACGGGCTGCCCGCCCGTCGCTTCCGCGCCGGCTAGCAGCGGTTAGCGTTAGACGCTTCAAAGTAGCGGCCTCGGGGAGTTTCGCTCGCCGCATCTGTGCCGTCGCAGGCCCATCCACCTGCATCACCACCCAGCATGGAGTGCCTCAAGTTCCTGGGCGCTTTCAATGCGCTCATGCGAGTGCGCGGCACGCTTGGTTCTGGGGCGGTACTAGTGGTAATCCGTACCCCCATTGGCGTTTTTGCAAGCTTGATCTTATGTTGAATGAATAAGATACAATTTAGTACCAAATACGAAAATTGAGCCTTGCAGTGTTGGCGGTCGCTCCGCATAATTAAACGTCAGCTAAGTGGTTTACCTGAGGGATCGGTTGCGGCTACCCATGTCGCAATAACGGAACCTGAAAAGGTTTGAGGTTGTGGTATCGCACATTGGGGTACACGCATCCGCTTCAAAGCTGCCTGAAACATCAGTAGTTACTTTAATTCTATCGGAGGAAATAAATGAAAAGTCTGGGAATGCTGTGTATTTTTGCCTGTGGTGCCATGACTGTTTTTGGTACAACAGTTTCCTTTAACACCCCAACTGGGGACCAGGGCGCGAGCCATACCTATGGGGGGTTAATCCTTGCCACCGCCTTCGGTCCAAACTTGAATGGAAACCCCGTCCATCTTTACGGGAAGAACGACGCGGGCAATGAGAAGGGCGTCGGACTGACCAACGATCCCACCGGGGATCACGAAATCAGCGGTACCTCCTTCATCCAACTCGATCTGATCAACATTTTGGGCTATTTGCCGATGTCGATTACCATGAACAGCACCACCGACGGCGAGGCTTGGAAAATCAGCCAGTCGAGCGTCTCGGGTACCCTGGGAACCAACTGTGCCACTTACACTTGCTGGACCGGCACCGGCGAGGGCAGTGTCTCAATATCTCCGACGCTGCGATATCTGGACATTAAGTCTACCAACGGGAACGTCCTTCTGAGTTCGATTTCATATACGCAACCGACGCCCGAGCCAGTATCTTCCGCACTGGTCGGCGGCGGACTGATGACTATGTACTTAATACGGCGACGCCGTAATAATTCGCTTTAGAATCAACGTGGTTCCGGGGCGGTCGCAGGATTGCGTCCTCGCACGCCGCCCCCTTCTCCCGGTAGTGTATCAGGTACTAGGAGACACCAGTACTTCTCGTGGACGGGGGAGTATTGTGTTTGTCACTATCTAGGCTATATACTTAGGACGTCGTCTAGGGAAAGGACTGAGGTATCCCCAAGGGGAACACTTATTCCACCTAAGGCGCACCGGAGGATGTGTGTTAACTAAAATTTTTGTCGCCGTGTTGCTTGTCGGTGGAGCGTTCTCAGCGAAAGCAGCACCCGTTTATAGTTGCGGCGGAGGTTCCGCCTGCAACGGCAATCTGTACGCTGTTTACGTGATTAGCCAGACCGCAACCTCCTATGTTCTGGGCGTAGGAATTCAGGTAACCAATAGCTACACTGGAAACACAACCGACACGATCGATGGCTTGGCGATCATTCCGGACGTTCAGGGTTCTTTCACTTCCGCAACCCTCTTGGCTAATCCCTCGGGAGTTTGGAATTTGCAGCCTGGCGGGTTGAACGCTAACGGATGCAACGGCAGCGGGGCGCCGTACACTTGCGCGGCCGCAACAGGGGCCGGTGCAACGCTATTTACCGGGACTACTCCGAAGACCCTCCTCTGGGTGTTCATGATCAACGGGACTCCGCCGTCTTTAGGCGACACAGCCCACATAAAATATCACTACATCGACACCAACGGCAATAATGTAGGCAGTCTGGGATCGTTCGACGTTTGCATCGGTGGTGGCGTTTGCCAGAGTTCGACGGTACCGGAACCGGTGACTTCGGCGCTGGTAGGCAGTGGGTTGATGGGATTGTACTTCCTGCGGCGACGCCTCCCGGGTTCGCGTCAGACAGCTTGGCGGGACTCGACTGCTGGCGGCCCGATTCCTCGAGCCCTCGGACAAAAAACAGAAGCCTAAGGTTTGTCCGAAAGATAGTTAGCTTTCGGCTTAGGGGAGCCCTAGACTTAACGTAGGGCGATCTACCTAGATTGCGATTAAAAGAGATGGCGAAGAATAGAAATAGAATCGGG
>JBDTTL010000061.1:0-18466 GCA_039930665.1 Acidobacteriota bacterium | reverse complement strand
TCGTCGCCGGCGCTGTTGGTCTGGAGGATGCGGACTGAGCCCGCCGCCAGCGGCAGAGCCAGCAGGAAGACAAGATAGTTCAGTCGGATGTGGGTCAATCTCATGTTGGTTAGACGCTCCTAACGGATGTATGAAGTTTATTAGGCGTAGGCCCTTGAGTCAAGCGGGAGCGCTCCGTCCGCGACTATCTCTTCACCAATCCATGCGCACGCAACCAGTTAAGCAGCAACTTTGGCCACTCGCTGAGGGCCGGATCGGACATCGCCAGACCCACCCCGTGCGGACCGCTCTCGAAAACATGCATCTCCGCGGAGACTCCCGCCTTCCGCAAAGCTAGAAAGTAGTAGACGCTATTTTCGGCGGGAACGGTGGTATCCGCATTGGTCTGAAAAATAAACGTGGGCGGAGTCTGCGCCGTCACCGCCAGTTCCTCGGAGAGCATTTTGGCCAACTCCGGCGACGGATTCTCACCCAGCAGATTCAGCTTCGAACCCTGATGGGTCCAGGGCTCGGTCATTGAAATGACCGGATAGCACAGGATCGAAAAGTCCGGACGGCTGCTTACGCGATCTACGTTGTCGGATGCATCGGACTTCCCGGAATCGAAGCGTGTCGAAGCGGTCGCCGCCAAGTGCCCGCCCGCGGAGAAGCCCATCACGCCGATGCGATTCTGCGCGATGTGCCACTCGGCCGCGTGGGACCGCACCATACGGATGGCACGCTGCGCATCGTCGAGTTCCACCGGGTAGTGATAGCGCGGCCCCAGACGGTATTGCAACACGAATGCGGCGATGCCCATCGAGTTCAAGTAACTCGCCACTTGCCGGCCTTCGCTGTTCATCGAGAGTGCGCGATAGCTTCCCCCGGGAAGGACGATCACGGCGGTCATGTCGGGCGGGGTCGAGCGCGGAAGGTACGCGGTGATTTTCGGAATATCGCGTTCCTCCGTCCCCTGAGCTCCAGGTGCGGAGCCAGCCCACAAAGGGAGCGTCTGCAAATCTTGAATCGGCAGCGGCGCCGGTTGCGCCGACGCCACGACTACCGAAAGAATCCCAGCCAGCCAGAAGTATTTCATATTGTGTTTACCTCGCCGTTGCCGGCAGTGCGAAGGCGATGATGTTCGCTCCCGACGCCACCGCGACATACTGGCGCCCCGCAACCGTATAAGTCATCGGCGATCCTTTCCAGACGCTGCCCGCGCCGAAATGCCACAGCGTTTTCCCGTTCTTCGCATCCACCGCGGCGAACGCCCCGCTGCTTTCACCGTAGAAGACCAGGCCGGTCGACGTTGCCAAAACACCGGAGTAATTGCGCTCCACCGGCCCAACCTGCGGGATTTCCCACGCGATGTTGCCGGTCTCGATGTCGAGTGCGCGCAAATACTTCATAGCCGGATCGCGCGGATCGTCGAGAAAGCCGAATCCACCTTGTTTGGCTTTCCGGTAAGTGCTGCAATCTTCCACCACCATCACGTAGTACAGCTTGGTCTGCGGATTGAACGCCGTTGAATACCAATTCGTCGCGCCGCGCACGGCGGGACACGTCTTCACCCCGCCCGGCGTCGTCTCATTGTTCGACGTGACCTGGGGCCGTCCTGCCGAATCGATCGCATCCGACCAAGTCAGCTTCTTCACGAACGGCTTGGACAACAGCAACTCGCCGTTCACCCGATCGAGCACATAGAAATAACCGTTGCGATTGGCGTGCAGCAGCAGCTTGCGTTCGCGCCCCTTGAACCTGGCGTCCACTAACACGGGCGGCTGCACCGCATCCCAATCATGCAGATCGTGCGGCGTAAATTGAAAATACCAGCGCAGTTCCCCGGTCTTGGGATCTAGCGCCAAATCGGAATTGGTGTAGAGATTATCGCCTCCGCGCTCCGTTCCATCGGTATCCGGAAACGGATTGCCCGTCGGCCAGTACAGGAGGCCCGTCTCTTCGTCGTACGTACCGGTCAGCCAAGTTGACCCGCCGCCCACGCCGATGGCATCGCCTTTCCACGTTTCCGATCCTTTTTCGCCCGGTTTCGGCACCGTCCAGAATCGCCACGCGAGTTTTCCCGTCGCTACATTCCACGCTCCGATGAATCCGCGAATGCCCTCGTCCCCGCCGCCCACACCCGAGATCACTAGATCGTTCACTACCAGAGGCGCCGACGTGGTTCCGTAATGCTGCGGCGTTTCCGGCATGTAGGCGTCCCACAGGAGTGCGCCGGTCAAGCGATTCAAGCCCAACATATGCGCGTCGTCGGTGGTGAAGAACACGCGGTCTCCGCTTAGGGCGACGCCACGATTCGCGCCCAGCGCGGCGTCCCCCGAAACGGTCCCTGGAGGAGTGCGTGGCCGAACGTAGCGCCAGATCTCGTCGCCCGTTCTGCCGTCAATGGCAAACACTTGATTGGGACCCGTCACATACATGACGCCATCCACCACCAGCGGCGTCGTTTCCAGCGGCGAATATTGAATCGGGTAGATCCACTGCGGTTGCAGACTGGAAACGTTGGCCGGAGTGATCTGGTCCACCGTCGTGTAGCGATTGCCGCTCAGTTTTCCGTGATACGTCGGCCAGTCCCCGCGCTTCGGATGCAGGATGGCAGCGAAGTCAGCCGCTGTCGAGGGACTTCCGGCAATGGCCTCCTTCGTCGCTCCCCCCAAGCGGCTCAGCCACGCGATCAGGTCGCGCTTTTCATCGGCGCTTGCTTCGAGGGCGGGCATCAGCGAACCGGCTTCGAGTTTCACCTGCCGATAGTCGCCTTCCCTCAACGAATGCAATTTGCCATCGAAGGTTTGCAGCATTACATCATGAAGGCTGCGGGTCCGCGCGAAACCCTTCAACACGCTGCCGCTCGCCAGCGTCACGCTTGCCACTGCATAACCGTCGGTGATGCGCGCCGGAGGATCGCTCAGCGCCGTTTCCAACTCCGCGAGCGACATTTGCCGCGCGATATTCGAAAGATCGGGACCGCTCGCACTGTTTCCTCTGCCGTTCACCGAGTGGCACGAGCCGCACTTGCCCTTGCCGAAGAAAAACCTGTCGCCCGCCGCCACATCACCCTCAGGCCTCAGCTCTAACGCCGTGGCATTCAGCGCATGCACGTAAGTGGCGAGTTGCCTGATCTGGTCCTCCGGCAACGGGAAGGCCGGCATGCCTCCAGGGGTTCCATTCTTGATGGTCGCCGCGAGATCGTCAACCGAGCGCGAGCCAAGCCGCCGGACATTCGCGATCGCCGGACCACGGTCACCGCCGGTCGCTTCCGACCCGTGACAGACCGCGCATTTCTCCGTGAAGAGGGGATTCGGCGCCGCGGTCAACCCCGCGCACAAGACGGGACAAAGCAATATCAGATTTCTTAAAGGCAAATGAGCCATGCTTCCGATCATACAAAGGTCCGCTCCGGCCCGTAATCCGTCCTTAAGAGTCATTGGCAAGGCGCGGAACATATATGGGAGCGCGTTGGGCACGTTGGAAGAGTTCACCCTATGGGTGGCGGCCCGCAAACGGCGCATGGCGGACTTGTGCCCGTGGTTCTTGCGTCACCCTGAGCCCCTGGTGCGCGAGTGGATGCTTACGGACGGATTACGGTCCGGCGCGCTGCGATCATGACTTTATCGGCCGATGAGCATCGCACTCAGCAATAATGGAGGGAACCACCTTGGAGGCGTAATTTTCTGAGTATGATCTGGCTAAGCGAACATCAAGAGACGATCGGTTATTGTGCGGGCATGTTGACGACCATCGCCTTTTTGCCGCAAGTAATTCGCACCTGGCGCGCCGGAGGTCATTCTCTGTCGGGGGCGATGCTTGCGCTTTTCGGCACAGGAACAAGCCTGTGGTTCATCTATGGCCTTCTGCAGATGTCCCGACCCATTATGTTCGCCAACGGATTGACCCTCCTGCAGGTGCTGGTGATTCTGGGATTGAAACTTCGCCGCCGGGTTATAAGCGACGTAGCCACATATCACAAATGATGGAATTGCCCCTCAGATTCCTCTTTTCTTTGACTAGTTTGCTGCTGGAGCGAACGGCTTACCAGATCCTTAGATCCGAGCCCCACGGCAAGCGCTAGCGCCAGAACAATGCCCCCGAACAAGATAGCGAAAGCCAAGTCCACGATCTTCCCGCCGATTCCCAGGTGATCGAGCGCCATGGCGGCGGTGAGCACAATCACCAGCCATTTCACGCCGAGACTCAGTAACCGGCCATAGGGAAGGTTCATATTGACGGCTCCGATCAAAACGCCGCGGGCCAGGAATCTCGCGATGACATTTCCGAAAAGTATCAGCAAGATAGCCGCCAGAAAGTTTGGCAGATACGAGAACAATCGCATCACCATCTGTTGCGTGAGGGTGGCGTCAAATGCGGCGATACCGATTAAAGCGCCCACCAGAATCACGCACCAATAGACGAACCGAACGGCGAGCAGCGTGGGGCTTCGCTCCGGAGAAATATCGGACAGTCCAGCCCATCCCCAGCCGGCCATCTTGGCGTCGAAATCGACTCCTCGCAGGAAGCGGCGAAGCAGGAAACCGAGCAGCATTGCAATGAGGATCGAAACCAGCACCGCCACAATCAGCGCCACGATTCCGGGAAGCAGATTGGCAAAGCCGGTAATCACCTTTGCCGTAGATTCGTTTAAGGCCTGTTGAACTTTTTCCAGCATTTACAACTCCTCTCCCTGAACTACTACGGATTAAAGCGATCCGGCCATCTCCAGCGGGATAACAGATACGGTTTGAGTGTTTCAAAGCTCAGGCACAACTTCTCCAAGCGATCTTCGACAGCTCCCTGCCCTAGATTTTGGACTTCCAGCGCATAGGAGGCCACCCAACCGAGATAAATCGGAGTCATGGAACGCAGCAGGTGTTCCCGGCTGATGACTCGCTGGCGGTGCCCGAGAATAAAATCGAAGAGGACATGCACCCATAAATCATCCATCAGGCGGAAGCGATCCACCGGGAGTTTGGCGGCCTTCTTGAGATCGATCAGCGTCGCCGGAGAAAGCGTCACGGCCCAGACGTCCAACAGATCCCGGCAGCCTCGCTGAAACGTCTCGACCATTTTATGAACATCCATCGCCGGATTCTCGAAGTCTACTTGCCGCGGTTGACCGAACGTGCGCACTGGTTGAGAGCCGCGAGTCCTCTGCCAAAATCCAGCATTTTGCTCCACATCCATGAAGAGCGTGCTTAATACCTGCGCCAGCGAAGAACTTAAATCGGTCTGCTCAGAGACGATAGGGACAGGCGCGAAGTCGCGATGGACCTGACAGACTTGTAACCCGGCGCAGACGGCTTTCGTAGTCGCCCATCCAGATTGGGGCTGGCCGGCCAGCGCCGAGGGTCGTAAATATTGGTCCGCCAAACGCTGGGAGAGAGCCAAATCCGCGGCCATGGGATAGCACAGCCGCGCGCCGTAGAGCGCTCTGGTAAGCGGATATGCGATGCCGCTATTAATGAGGCTGTCCAGCTTACGGCGGGCGTACAAAGGAACCGCCAGATCGTAACCGTGCTTCAGCACCGGCTCCGCCAACAGCCGCAAACCATCCGGGATGGAAACGGCCGCCTCCGAGCCCAGCATGACGCAAGCCCGAGCGCGCAAGGCCCTTCCCACCGTCAGGAGCGAGCGAAGTCCCTGGGCCAGAGACGGCTCGTGGTACCGTTCCACGGGAGACAGCGCACACGGCAGCAGCAGAAGAGAGGATTCGTCATCCCCTGGCATGTCTACATTCGCGGATTCGGGGTAGAGGATGACGACCTTACCGTTCGAGGATAACTCGGGAACAACCGCGCGTAGGCTGGAAACCGCAGCCTCCAACAATTCTCTATTGTGGCAAGAGGGAAGGGCCACTACGAGGTCAGCTTCGCCAATACGCTCGACGCGCTCTTTGGTCTCAGCCGACGTAGTTTCCAATGTCGCCATACTTCATTCTCCAACCTGCGGCCGCGCGCGTGCTGTCTTACCGCGCCGCGCTATTTCAATAGGGACAAGATTCCAAACGCGGGAATTCTCACCCACGCGGGACGGTGGTCCAACTCGTACTGCAATTCGTAGAGAGCTTTATCCAATAGATATGCATCCAATAGGGTTTGAAATCCTTGCGAAGTCGAGGGCACGAAAACAGCGCTGGCAACCGTCTCCCGATAGGCTCGGAGGAAGTCGGTCATCGTGGAATATTCCCACAACCTGGCCCACGGCGACAAACGATCGGCATGATCGGGATGGCGGGCCAGATACGCGAATAGGGCGCTGTGAGCGGCATAGCTGAAGGATCGCAGCATTCCCGCGACATCTTTCAACGGCGATTGCTTTGCGCGACGCTCCGCCAGCGAGCGGGCCGGCTCTCCTTCAAAATCGAGGATGACGAAATCGTGCTTTACAAGCAGAACCTGCCCCAGATGATAGTCGCCGTGAATCCTGGTCTTCTGACCCCCAATTTCCGCGGTCGCGAGGTCTTGAAACGCACCGAGCAATTCGCGTCTCCGGCTTAATAGGAGACCTCCCTGTTCGACAAAATCGTCGGGCAATCTTGCAAGATTCTCTTTCAACCTGTCCAGCACACGAATCGCGTGGAAGCGAAAGTTCCCGGCCAGTTCCTGAAAGTCGCCGACGTGCATGGGTTCGACAGAGAGCGCCGGATCTGTCTTCGCGCTTGCCAAGGCCAAGTGCATTTCGGCGGTGCGGCGGCCTAGCAGAGCGGCGGAATCCAAGTCGATTCCCAGATGCTCACGCGCCAGTGCGCTGGCCGGAGGCCCGTCCAAAGTGGGGGATGTGCGTTCCGGCAGCGTGGCATCCGGCGGAAAGAGAATTGGCGCATGCTGCTCGTAGTAACGGGCCAGCTCTTCCTGGAACCAACTCCATCCGTCTCCCTCGTTCTGGATCAGCCCCTGGAGCATTGCAAGCGTAGTACCTTCTGAACCCTCTTGCGCATATTCGATCGCTCCAGCCAAGGAAGGGACACGACGGAAGTCGGTTTCCTCGGTCAAATACCGGCCGATCTCCCAATCCGGATTGGGTCCTGGTTCGATCTTGCGAAATAGCTTCAAGATGAGTTGTTTTCCGTAAAGGATGGACGAGTTGCTCTGTTCCCCCGTCAACCGCTTCGGCGGCAGATCGCTCTCAGGGGAACCGCGCAGCTCTTGAAACAGCGTGCTCGGAACGCCCAGGATGGCGCCCTGGCGGGTGGCAATCCGTTCTTGCGAGCCTATGCAGCGGAGGAG
This sequence comes from Acidobacteriota bacterium, assembly GCA_039930665.1. Taxonomy (GTDB): domain Bacteria; phylum Acidobacteriota; class Terriglobia; order Bryobacterales; family Bryobacteraceae; genus Palsa-187. Next base: position 11,249 of record JBDTTL010000061.1, on the reverse strand, counting down.
CATCCTGCATGTACCTTCGTCAAGAAGTCCATCGTGAAGCGATCCGCTCCCTTCGGCGGATACCACCGGGCACAGGATCGCCGAAGGGGTTTCCGTCCGGATGGCGCCGGCGGCCGCCCCATAGCTGACAGTCAGCGGCAATACGTAACGCTCAGAAGTGGCGTCTTGATACTGCACGTCCACAATTGTCAAAGCCGAATTCGTTCCCGGCAGTTCGGCCCAATCGATAACCGAGACGCTGGCGATGCGCCGCCCTTTTCCACCGAACCACCGCTGCTTGGGCAAATAATCGAGAAGCTCGCGCTCCAACGTATTCGCGCTCAGCCCTTCAAAAATTCCTCGCCACCCGGAGTCCATACTCAGCGTGACCGCAGAGGGACTGAACTGTTCCGCAAGCCGTTCCATCTGCTCCGGAGTTTTCTGTAGCTCGAACCACAGAAATCCGTAGGGGCTCAGAGTGAGCGGATAAGGCTCCGCCCGAATGACGGGGAACTCAACGTATCCCAGCATTTCCACCGGACGCATTCCCTGCAGACCTGCTAGATCGAGTTCGACAGGCTGCGCAAATCGGGACAGGTTAGCCACGCACAACACAATCTCGCTGTCTTCTCCGCGGCGAAGATAGGCCAGGATTTTGCGATTCACCGGGTGAAGGAACTCGATGGTACCGCGGCCGAATACTCGAAACAGCTTGCGCAGCGCAATCATGTTTCGCATCCAATTCAGTTGCGAGGAAGCTTCCCCGACCTGGGCTTCCACATTCACTGCTTCATAACCGTAGACCGCATCCATGATGACCGGACTATACAATTTGGCGGGTGTGACGCGTGAGAAGCCCCCGTTACGATCCGCGCTCCACTGCATAGGAGTGCGTACGCCGTTGCGGTCGCCGAGATAGATATTGTCTCCCATGCCGATTTCGTCGCCGTAATAAAGAATGGGCGTGCCGGGGAACGAAAACAGCAGGCTATTCATGAGCTCGATGCGCCGCAAGTTGTTATCCATCAGAGGCGCAAGACGTCTGCGGATTCCGATGTTGATGCGCATTCGAGGATCCGCACTGTAGGCCAGATACATGTAGTCGCGCTCTTCTTCGTTCACCATCTCTAGCGTCAATTCGTCATGATTGCGCAGGAACAAACCCCATTGGCATACTTCCGGGATATCCGGCGTCTGGCCCATAATTTCCACGATAGGGAGACGGTCTTCCAGGCGCAGCCCCATGAACATCCTAGGCATCAAGGGGAAATGAAACGCCATGTGGCATTCGTCTCCGTTGCCAAAGTAAGGCCGCACGTCGCTGGGCCATTGGTTGGCTTCGGCCAGAATCATGCGGTCCTCGTATCCGTCGTCCATGGCTGCGCGAATCTGTTTCAGAACGACGTGCGTTTCCGGCAAATTTTCACAATTCGTGCCATCGCGCTCGACCAGGTAAGGGATGGCGTCCAGCCGCAGTCCGTCGACGCCCATGTCCAGCCAGTAGCGCATCACCCGGATGACCTCTTGCACTACCGCCGGGTTGTCATAGTTCAAGTCGGGCTGGTGCGAAAAGAAACGGTGCCAATAATAGGCTTTGGCCACCGGATCCCACGTCCAGTTGGATTTCTCGGTGTCAGTAAAGATGATTCGCGCGTCCTTGTACAGCTGATCGCTATCGCTCCACACGTAGTAGTCGCGTTCCGGAGAGCCGGGGGGCGCGGTCCGCGCGGCCTGAAACCAGGGGTGCTGATCGGAAGTATGGTTGACCACTAACTCAACCATCACCTGCAATCCCCGGCCGTGCGCGGCATCCAGGAAATTCTTGAAGTCATCCAGCGTTCCGTAGCTGGTATGGACACTCAAGTAGTCACTGATGTCGTAACCGTCGTCGCGAAGGGGCGATGGGAAAAAAGGGAGAAGCCATATGCAAGTAACGCCGAGATCCTGCAAGTAGTCGAGCTTCTGCAACAATCCGATGAAGTCGCCGATGCCATCGTTGTTGCCATCGAAGAACGCCTTCACATGCAGTTCGTAGATGACCGCGTCTTTGTACCAGAGAGGGTCGCGCGCGCTGCCGGATTTCTTCAAAGTGCGCCCTCCCTCTCATTTACCAGCACCGCAATAGGCATTACTTTGAAAATATCAGCAAGCGGGAGCGCCTGTGGCTCCGTCGTGGCTGTGGGGAGCACTGCTTCCCCCGTGAATATATTCCGATAGCATTCCTTGCCCCAGTTCTCCGGCAACGGTACGTGTACGTCTTGCCAGATCGCGGCGCCGATAGGAAAGCTCGCGTTGACGCCGGAGAGACCGGCCACGAGCCGGGGTGCGAGGATCACAGCGCGCTGATTTCCTGCTGCGCGCGCAAAAGCGACTACGTTTTGAGCTGCCGGGCCGTTAGGAGCGAGTGGAATGTACTCGCCACCCACGAACACTTCCGGATACCGCCGGCGCGCCCCCAAAGCGGCGGCCATGGCGAATAGCTTGATGCGCCCGTCTTGCCAATGTTGGAGCATATCCTGGACGGCATGAATCTGCACATCCGCTGCGTATTGCGGCTCCAGTAACGGCCGCATACTCTCCAGCCATTGCTCGCGAAGACCGAAATCGACTGCGCGCCGGTTATCGGGATCCACCAGGTTCAGATCCCACAATTCCGAGCCCTGGTAAAAATCGGGAACGCCCGGCGAGCCGATCTTGAGGATCAACTGGGAAAGAGAATTGATCATGCCGATACTGGCAACGCGTTCCTGAAATGGCAGGAAGAGCGGAAGAAATACGCAGGCGTTTCTGCCCGTGAGGGAGCGCTCCACGAACTTGGAGACTGCATTGTCGTAGTCGGCGGACGGGTGCATCCAGCTCGAGTGGGTCTTTTTCTCTTTTACTGCTTTTTGCATGTAATCGCTCATCCTGTCGATGAAAGCGCGCTCGGGCGGCCCCGTCGCCTCAGGAGGCCAGGCGCCAAGCAGAGCTTGATAGTACAAGTATTCATCGCTGCGATCAGGCGCGTATTTCCCGCGAACCAAGGTGCGTGCCGAGGCGTTCGCCCGCGCCCAGCGAGAAATGGCGGAGCTCCACTTAGCGGGAATCTCGGAGAGCACATTGATCCGCGCCCGGGCGTCTTCTCCGCGCTTGGTATCGTGCGTCGAAGTGGTCAGCATGGTCAGCGGCCAAAATTTCTGCCGCTGCCCGTTTGCGTTATGAAAGTCTTCCGGATTGCGGCCGAAACGGCTCGGGTCGCCGCCTACTTCATTTAACGAGAGCAGCGGTCCATAGCGGTAGAAGGCGGTATCTTCGACACCTTTGGCCTGAACCGGTCCCGTGTATTGCTGAAACTTCATCGAGAAGCGCAAGCGGCGCTGGAATTCCTCTTCCGTAAGGTCGGGCGTTCGTTCCGGAAGCAGCATTTGACGGATAAAATGGAAGATAGAGGGCTCCAATGCAGGATTACGAAGCAGGGCGCTCGATACCGCCAGATCGATATTGCGCTGGTCGAGTTCGTGCCATCCGCCGGGCACGACATACGAACGATAGACCGGGAAGCACGCGACAATCTCGCGCAGAGCCTCTTGCAAGCTATCCAGCGTGAAGTCCCGAAATCGCCGGTGGCGTTCGGAAATACGGTTTAGTTCATGGGCCAGTACATTCAATTCACTCGCCATGGAAGTTCCGATGATCAGTTTCTTGCTGGTGTAGACCACTTCCCGGAACTCTTGCTCTTCGCCGGTGAAACGCTGATGCAGTTCACGGAAGTGGTGAGAGTAGCGCGAATCGACAAAGAGCCCGTTTACATCGTTGAGAAAGTCGTAGCCGCTGCTTCCGTGAGTTTTCCAATGGACCGGCAGTTGTTCGCCGGCGGACAGGATCTTTTCGACAACTCGGTATATGAGATGGTTCGTTTCACTGGCTGAGTCGACCGCGTCCAAGTAACCGGCGGGGTCGTACAGGCCGTCGATGTGATCGAAACGAAGGCCCGTCACCTCACCCTGGCGAATCAACTCGAAGACGAGTTCGTGAGCGCGGCGGAATGTCTCAGTATCCTCCATACGGATTCCCGCCAATTCGTTGATGTCGAAAAAACGGCGGTAGTTGATCTCATGCATAGCCGTTCGCCAGTAAGAGAGGCGGTAGGGCTGCAATTCAAGCAATTCGTGCAGAAGATCAAAAGACTGGCGGTCGCCAGCGCTGCCGTTGAATCGGTGTACATTGGCTTCGATGTGCTGACGAATCACCGTTGATTCCTGGGCCAGACGTGTGATTCGCTGGATCGCCACCTCCTTTTCCCGCTGCCGCGACTCCATCATTTCGACGCCGGTTTCCGTGTAGGCCGGAAGATGCTTCAGATGAAACAATATGCTTTGAAACTCATTCAGTTGCTGGTTCTCGCCGCCCACACTGGCAACGAAAGATTCAAGATTGTGGCTCAAGAGCGCGTGCAGTCGGCGTGGATTCAGCGGCAGATTCAGATCGAAATACCGGAGATGAAACTGTCCGTTTTCAAAAACGATTTGCAGTTCTCCCGATTCGAGCGCGACCCCATATTGTTCGCCCAGCACCGGGAGCAGCACTTTATTTCTCAGCTCCGTTTTGACGGGCGCCCAATCTATGTCGAAAGACGTCGCATAAGGAGACGACGGACCGTTTTCGAGAACGTTTCGCCACCACAGATTCTCCGCGGGGTCGGTACTCATGTGATTCGGAACAAAGTCGAGAATCAGGCCGAACCCGTTTTCGCGCAAGGTATCGGAAAAGCGCTGAAACGCCTCTCGTCCGCCCAATTCGGGATTGATCCGGGAGTGGTCGCACAGATCATACCCATGCGTGCTGCCGGAGCGAGCTGCCAGGAATGACGAACAGTAGTATTCGGTAATTCCCAGACTCGTCAGGTAGGGAGCCAGTCGCTGCGCTTCCGCGAACGGGAAACTACGGTTCAACTGCAGCCGATACGTACTGACTGGAATGCGGTTCAGGTTGGTCTCTCGCATTCCTCTATCCCCTTTGTTCCTTTGCTCCGCGAGCAACCCGCAGCACCACGGCTCCGGGCCGCGCGAATTCGACTGCACGGGCGGAAGAATCGATCTGAATCCGCTGCGGGTCGATGGCGAACGGCGAATCTTCGGTGGTCAGGACCACCTCCCAATCGTCGATGACGTCAGCTCCCGAAAAAGCTTCGCGTCCAGCGCCGCTGAGGCGAACGATTACCAACAAATCCGATCCGTCTAAAGCAGTGCGGCGCATGACTACACTGGATTCACTAAGTGGTGTAATATCTGCGTTTTCAACGGAGTATCTCAATGTTTTCCTTAATGTCAACAGACGCTTATAAAGCCTTGCCACTGAGGCGTATGGCTCTCGCTCTCTTTCCGCCCAGCAAAGCTGACTGGCTCGGAAGGATTCTGGGCTCTGTGGATCGGGAATGTGCTCTCGCGACGCCGCATCGGCGAACGCAGCAAATCGGCTGAATTCCTTGCGCCTTCCTTCGGTCACCAATGCGCCTAGTTCCGCGTTGTGATCCGTGAAGAACAGGAAGGGCGTAGTCGCAGCCCACTCTTGACCCATAAAAAGCAGCGGCGTTTCGGGCAGCATCAACAGCAGAGCCGATGCGGCGCGCCAGGCAGCGAGTTCGATCTTATGATGAATCCGGTCTCCGAACGCCCGGTTGCCGGCCTGATCGTGGTTCTGCAAAAAGAAAACGAAACTAGAGGCGGCAATTCCAGACGGATCCGTTCCCCGCGGCTTGCCAAAATAGGGCGAATGCTGTCCCGTATAAAACCAGCCTTGTCGCGCAGTGGCTGCGATGCTCTTGGTGGATCCGTCGAAGTCTTGAAAGTAACCGTCGGAATCGCCGGCCAATGCCCGCCGCATCTGGTGGTGAAAATCGTCCGACCACACGGCCGCAAGCGCCCAACCGCCCTCAGATTCCGGATTCATCATGCCGGCCATGTTGCGAACATCTTCGGCAATGACGTGAACCCGGCGCTCGCTGCCTTCGAGCGAATGCTGCACCGCCGAGGCAATCGACGCGAGAATGTGCCGCGGGCTGTCATCCACGATGGCGTGGGTCGCGTCCAGCCGTAAGCCGTCGAAATGATACTCGTGGATCCAGCGGAGCGCATTCTTGATGACGTAGTCGCGCACCATTTCGCTTTGGGGGCCATCGAAGTTGATTCCCGCGCCCCAGGGGCTATGGTGTGTCTGGGAATAATAAAAACGGCTAAACACGGATTGATACGCGCCATCCGGACCCAAGTGGTTATACACCACGTCGAGATGGACCGCCAGACCCAACCCGTGCGCCTGGTCCACCAATCGGCGCAGGTCGTCCGGCGTGCCATAACAACGCGCCGGCGCAAACGGCGCGACCCCGTCGTATCCCCAGTTCCAGCGGCCAGGGAAATCTGCCACGGGCATCAACTCGATGGCCGTGATTCCCAGTTCCTTGAGATAGGGAAGCCGTTCCGCCGCCGCCGCGAACGTGCCCTCCGGTGTGAATGTGCCAATGTGCAGCTCGTATAGGATCGTGTCTTCGAGTGCGATCCCAGCCCAGCCCGCGTCAAACCATGCATAGCGCGACCAATCCACGACTTGCGACGGGCCGTGGACACCTTGCGGCTGATACCGTGAGGCAGGGTCGGGAAACGGGCCTCGGCCGTCCAAGCGATAGCGGTACAAATCTCCATCCGCGACGCCACCTACCGCCGCTCGATGGAACCCGTCGGCGCCGCGGAGCATGGCGTGAGATTCAGCGGGCCGGCCTGGCGTTTCAATCACGACCTCTATCACGGACGCCTCTGGCGCCCACACGCAAAAGCGCGTGATGGCCCCACTGACGATAGTCCCAAGATCATTTTCCCAGTAACTCACGAAGTAATCTCCCGGCTGAGAACAACAATCCCTAAAGGGGGAAGGCACAGGCTCAACGAAAATGGACGCCCATGCAGCGGCGTGGGACTAGCCTCTGCCCCGCCCTGATTGCCGAGACCACTGCCACCGTAGAGAGCCGCATCGCTGTTCAGGACTTCCTTCCAGTAGCCGCCATAGGGAATTCCCAAGCGATAGTTCCAGCGCGGCACCGGAGTGAAATTACAGACACACAGGAGAACCTGATCGCCGGAAATGTCACGCCGCAAGAAACTGATCACGCTCTGCTGCCGATCGGCGCAATCGACCCATTCGAATCCGCCCGGATCATAATCCTTCTCGTAGAGAGCCGGTGTCCCGCGGTAAGCAGTGTTCAGGTCGCGCACCCAGCGCTGCAAACCGGAGTGCGGCGCGAACTCGAGTAACTGCCAATCTATGCTGCTGTCGTGATTCCACTCCGACCATTGGCCGATGTCGTTCCCCATGAATAGCAACTTCTTGCCGGGATGGGTGAACATGAATCCGTAAAGCAGTCGCAGATTGGCAAACTTCTGCCAGTCGTCGCCCGGCATCTTGCCGATCATCGATCGCTTCCCATAAACCACTTCGTCGTGAGAGAACGGCAAGATGAAGTTCTCACTAAACGCGTACACCATGCTGAATGTAAGGCGATCGTGATGATAGGAGCGGTTAATCGGATCCTGCGACATATACTCCAGCATGTCGTGCATCCAGCCCATATTCCATTTGAACCCGAAGCCCAGGCCGCCGTCGCTGGCCGGGCGCGAAACCATCGGCCACGCGGTGGATTCTTCGGCAATCATCATCGCGCCGGGGAACTTCGCGTAGACCCTGTCATTGAGGAGCTTCAGAAATTCGACGGCTTCCAGGTTTTCTCTTCCGCCATAGCGGTTGGCAACCCATTGGCCGTCGCTTCGCGCATAGTCCAAATACAGCATGGAAGCCACCGCATCCACGCGCAGGCCGTCCACGTGATACATATCCATCCAGAACAAAGCGTTGCTGACCAGGAAATTCCGGACCTCGTTGCGGCCATAGTTGAAGACAAAAGTATTCCATTCGGGATTCTGGCCCTGGCGCGCGTCGGCATGTTCATACAGATGCGTGCCATCGAAATACGCCAGTCCATGTTCATCCCGTGGAAAATGCGCCGGAACCCAGTCGAGAATCACGCCTATGCCGCGCTGATGAAGATAGTCCACCAGAAACATGAAATCTTGCGGCGACCCAAAGCGGCTGGTAGGCGCGAAGTAACCAATGGTCTGATATCCCCAAGACCCGTCGAAAGGATGCTCCATCATGGGAAGCAATTCGACATGCGTGTATCCCATCTCATGAAGGTAGTCGGCGAGCCGCGGAGCTATCTCGCGGTAAGTCATCCAACGGGAGTGGTCCTCGCGAACGCGCATCCAAGACCCCAAGTGGGCCTCATAGATCGAAATCGGCGAGGCAAGCGACTGTCGCTGATCCCGCGTTTTGATCCAATCCCGGTCGCCCCAATCGTAGCCGTCCAGAGTACATACCTTCGATGCGGTTTCCGGCCGCAATTCCGCCGCGAAACCATAGGGATCGGCCTTGTCGGCCTGATAGCGCGTTACCCCGTTGCTGATTCGATACTTGTAAAGCGCACCGGCGCCGATTCCAGGCACGAACGCCTCCCATATCCCCGCTTCCTCGCGGAGTTCCATGGGATGGGCCGTCTTATCCCACCGGTTAAAATCTCCGATCACCGAAACACGGTCCGCATTGGGAGCCCACACCGCGAAATGTACGCCGCTCCCCTGATCCGATTCTGCGACATGAGCGCCAAGCTTTTCCCATGTTTGGAAGTGGCTGCCTTCGGCGATCAGGTGCAGGTCGAAATCGCTGAGGAATGGAGTTTTCACGATTTCGCTTTCTTCGCCGGAGCTTTCGAGCGGGTTTTCTTAGGGGCTTTCGTCAAGCGGAACGCGGCAACCGACCTGCCGGCCAGCCTATATATGCGGTTGCGCGCGGTGTAAGGCGCATTCCATATTCGAAGCGATGTATCCAGTAGCCGCTCCCACTCCTGGCCCGGTTCGTCAGGCATAACGAAGTAGATGCGCTCATGATGCGCGTTAAACATTATGAAAAGCGGATCGAGTCGAGTCTGATCTCTGGGATCTACGGTTTCATCAGCGTCGTCGCCATTCAGTTGAACCCCGAGGCAGCGCACAAAGTGGACGCTCCAGGCATAGTCGCTCATTTCCTGGCCGGAAGGCTCAAACCACTTAATATCATCGATGCCTTCGCCGCGAATGCTGCGTCCATGGAAAAATTTGCGCCGGTGCAAGTTCGCGTATTCAGCACGCAGCCCGATCATATAGCGGGTGAACGCCAGCAGATCTTTTTGCGCGGGATTTAGATTCCAATGGGTCCAACTGAGGGCGCTGTCTTGACAATAGGCGTTGTTGTTGCCTTTCTGCGTACGGCCGACCTCATCGCCCCCGCAGATCATAGGAACGCCTTGCGAAAGCAGGAGTGTGGCCAGCAAGTTCTTTCTCTGCCTGTCGCGCAAGAGCACGATCCCGGCGTCGGTAGTCCCTCCCTCGGCACCGCAGTTCCAGCTCAAATTGTCGTTGGTTCCGTCCGCATTGTTCTCACCGTTGGCTTCGTTGTGTTTGTGGCTGTAGCTCACCAGATCGTTGAGCGTGAAGCCGTCGTGGGCGGTAACGAAGTTGATGCTGGCATAAGGTCGCCGGCCGTTACGCGCATACAGATCGCTGCTGCCCGCAAGGCGTGTCGCCAGATCGGATACCAGCCCACCGTCACCCTTCCAGAACCGCCGGATGTCGTCGCGATATTTGCCATTCCACTCGGTCCATCCAACCGGGAAATTGCCAACCTGATAGCCGCCCTCACCGAGATCCCAGGGCTCAGCGATCAGCTTCACCTGCGATAGCACCGGATCCTGGTGAATGATGTCGAAAAACGCTCCCAGTTTATCCACCTCATGCAGCTCGCGCGCCAGCGCGCTGGCCAGATCGAAGCGGAACCCGTCCACGTGCATCTCCAGCACCCAGTAGCGCAGGCTGTCCATGATGAGCTGCAGCACGCGCGGATGCAACATGTTCAGCGTGTTGCCGCAGCCGGTGTAATCCATGTAATAGCGCTGGTTTCCGGATACCAGCCGGTAATAAGATGCGTTGTCGATGCCCCTCAGTGAAATCGTTGGACCTAATTGATTCCCCTCGGCCGTATGGTTGTAAACCACATCCAGGATTACTTCGACTCCGGCAAGGTGCAGGTTCCGAACCATGGTTTTAAATTCGCGGGTGGTGCCGCTAGGGGTGCCGGCATGGGAATAGCGCATATCGGGAGCCATAAATGCGCTGCTGTTGTAACCCCAATAATTTGAGAGCCCTCTGCTCACCAAATAGTGATCGTAGGAGTGGTGATGCACCGGCATCAGCTCTACCGCTGTCACGCCCAGATCGGTGAGATGCTGGATAGCCTCCTCCGATCCCAACGCCATATAAGTTCCGCGAAGCGATTCAGGAATCTGCGGATGCAATTTCGTGAAGCCCTTCACGTGAGCTTCGTAGATGACGGTCTTGTGCCAAGGTGTCTTGGGGCGCCGGTCAGCGCCCCAGGTGAAAGAAGTGTCGATCACCGCCCCCAGCGGGGCCGAAGCGGCGTTATCGCAGGTATCGAAGGAGAGATCCGCATGGGAGTCGCCAATTTTATATCCATACATGTGATCGCCCCAGCGAATCGTGCGCCCTACCGCCTTGGCGTAAGGATCCAATACGACTTTATGAGCATTGAATCGGTGCCCTTGGTGCGGAGCGTACGGTCCGTGCACCCGGTATCCATATAGTTGCCCTGGCAGGACCGAAGGCAGATATCCGTGCCAGATCTGATCCGTTTGTTCCGGGAGCAAAATCCGGATCGATTCGGCCCGATCCTCCGGCGAATCGAACAGGCACAATTCCACTTTCTGCGCATGTTCGGAAAAGATTGCGAAATTGACGCCGGAACCATCCCAGGTTGCACCCAGCGGATACGGGTTGCCGTGGCGGATCTTCAGAGGCAGGCTCCCGATCTACAAATAGTAATCAAAGTCTTCCTCGGTATGGACACGTTTTCGCAGGCGGAGAATGTGCACCGGGCAACTCTCGGGATCCAACTCCACGAAGTTCACCGGGCCATGCCAGACAAATCTGCTATCAGTAATGAGATCGTGCGCTTGATAGGATTGATCGCTAGAAATTCCCAAAAGATCCAAATCAAGGGTCACCCAGCCCGACTGTTTATGAAAGGGATCGAGGTTCACTACCATCACCAGCACGTTTGAAAGATCGCTGGTGGCTTTGCTGTAGCAGAGCAGCAGCGGGTTATCGGTCAGGTGGAACTCGAGACCGCTATTTGCG
>JBDTTL010000060.1:0-18487 GCA_039930665.1 Acidobacteriota bacterium | reverse complement strand
CCACAGCTGCCTGGCGTGTCCGATCCGGAAGGCGATTTTGAGCCGGAAGAGTTTGACACGCCTGCGGTCAAGACGATCGCGCAGATTTCAGAATTCACGGGTTTGCCGGCGACTTCGCAAATGAAGAGCCTGGTAATGTTCCGCGAGGGCCAGCCGCTGCTCGTGCTCTTGCGCGGCGATCACCAATTGAGTGAGTCGAAACTTCCCGGGGCGACGCAGGCGGAGCCGGCGGAAATCCGGGAGCGGTTCAGCGCAAATCTCGGCTCTATTGGTCCAGTGGGTATTATGGGCGTCCGGATTATCGCCGATGAAGCGCTGCGCGGAAGGAAGAATATGATCGCGGGCGCGAACAAGAACGACTATCATTTGCGCAACGTAACCCCCGGTGAGGACTTCGCGGCCGAGTTCGCCGACCTCCGGCAAGTGGTCGAGGGGGATACATCCATTGCAGACGGCAGGCCGCTGCAATTTTCGAAAGTCATGCTGCTGGATACGGCGGAGCGCGTCTTGAGTGCAGCAGTCGAGCAGAATCGGGATGCCGACGGGATCGTGCTCCCAAACGCCATCGCCCCCTTCAGTGTGATCGTTACGCCGGTGCATCCGGAACGCCTGGAAGCCGCCCGCGAAATCTATCAGAGCTTGTTGACGGCGGGGCACGACGCGCTGCTTGACGATCGCGATGCACGGCCAGGAGTCAAATTCAAAGACGCCGATTTGATAGGGATTCCGTATCGCATCAATGTCGGGAAAAAACTGGCGGAGGGAATGGTCGAATTGGTCGAGCGTCGCTCGCGCAAGTCTACCGATACGCCCGTAAGTGAGATCAGTATTCCACGCTAACCAGGAACAGGCCGCGGGACGGAACCGAAGGGCCGGGCGGGATTGCACACGCGGGGTCGAGACGCTGCCTGATATCGATGGCCGTGAGGTTTCCTTTGCCCGCTTCGAGCAGCACGCCAACGACGTTGCGGACCATGTGTTTCAGGAACCCGCTGCCGCGCACGTTATAGATCAACACGTCCCCCGACCGGCTGGCCCGGGAGTGAAACACGCGGCGCACTTTCGAACGGCCCAGCTCGTCTTTATCGTCAGACGCGGCGAACGCGGAGAAATTGTGCTCACCTTCGAGCAGCGGCGCTAGTTCAGAGATACGGTCCTCGTCCAACGGGTACGGGTAGTGATACACATAGCGATGCTCGAAGGGCGGACAAATCTCCGTCCGATGAATGCGATATTCGTAAGTCTTGGCTACCGCCTGATAGCGCGGGTGGAAATCCGCGGCGGCTTCGGTCACGTCGAAGACACGAATGTCCAGCGGCAACAAACGGTTGATGGCCTTGCGTAAATTTTCCACAGGAATGGGGTTGACGAGCGTGAATGCAGCCACCTGCGCCAACGCATGCACCCCGGCGTCGGTGCGTCCCGAGCCGGCGATCCTCACCGGCCCGCCTTCGATCTCTGCGAGGACAGCTTCAAGAACGCTTTGGATGGTTGACAGGCCGGGCTGAACCTGCCAGCCGTGATATTCCGTTCCATCGTAGCTGACGGTCATGCGGATGCGGCGCATGCTGGGCTTATACCGAGATCACAATGCCGGGCGCGACCCAGGCTTCTCGACGGGGATGCCCTCCTGGCACATGGGGCAGAAGTCGGGCGGATAGGCGACCACATCGAGGGTCGCCAGTGCGACGCGAGGCACTCCCAAGTCGACGCGACCGCCGCTGCGGTCGATGATAGAGCCGGCTGCCAGAACACGCGCGCCTGCCGCCAGGGCAACGTCGATCACTTCCCGGGTGGTCCCGCCGGTAGTGACGACGTCTTCGATCACCAGGGCGGCTTCTCCCGGCCGCAGGATGAAGCCGCGGCGGAGGATCATTTTGCCGGAGGCATCGCGCTCCGTAAAGATGAAGCGGGCCCCCTTGGCCCGGGCGACCTCGTGGCCGATGGGCAAGCCGCCGATGGCGGGCGAAACTACAACGTCACAAGCGGGAAGCTGGGCCGCCAGCTCGCGGCCGAAGCGCTCGGCGAGTTGGGGATGCTGTAACACCTGCGCGCATTGTAAGTACTCATTAGAGTGGAGACCGCTGGTGAGGCGAAAATGACCATTAAGATAGGCTCCCGTTTCCCGGAAGACCTGCATGACGGCTTCAGACACGAATTCAAATATAGCAAGCCGCCGGGAGTGCCCGCGCCGTTCGCTTCCGCCGGCAATGGGTTGGGCGGCGCCGGGTTAGGCGGGAGGCCTATAGGAAAGCCCGCCTCCACCTCTCTGCGCCGGTTCGCAAGGCATGAGAAACTAAACAGTTGATGGGAGTTCCGCGCGGGCCGGGGCGCTCGCCGCCAAATGGCGAATGCGGAAACATTTTGGTAGCCGTTATCGTTTAACTAAACAAGCCATGAGACAGTTTCAAACTTACACAGCCGTACTGTGCGCCGTCCTGGTGGCAACGCCTGCCACATTCGGCCAGCAGAACCCGGGAGTGGATTCCCGGGGGCCGGTGGGCGCCGAGAGCCCGCATTGGTATTCGGGGATCACGCTGCCTTACAGGCCGGTGGTGGTGCCTCCTGTGAATGTATCCAATAGCAGCCGTATCGACGCGCTTTTGCGGGCGGGCAACCTGTACCTGTCGCTCTCGGATTCCATTGCGCTGGCTATCGAGAACAATCTGGACGTCGAAATCCAGCGTTATGAGTTTTCGATCGCGGATACGGATTTGCTGCGCGCCAAGTCCGGGGCATCCATTCAAGGAATCCCGACCAACGTGCTACCGGGCGTGCCAAATGGCGGGGGCATTCCAATACTGGGAGGAGCTGGCACCGGGATCGGATCATCGGGCGTAGCCAGCCCGCTGGGCCCCGGGCTGAGCTATGATCCATTTGTCACCGGCACGGTAAATTTTGGCCATACTACGGTCCCCCAATCCAACACCGTGATCAGCGGGACTAACGCGCTGGTCACCACCAACAAGACTGGGAACTTCGGCGTTACGCAGGCCTTCGCTACCGGCGGTTCCATCGCGTTGAACTATAACAACATTTCTCAGCAGCAGAACTCGTTTCGTTCAACCGTCAATCCGTTCACCAACTCCAGCCTGGACCTGACGCTCACGCAGCCGCTGCTGCAGGGGTTCGGTTTGGCGCTCGGCAACCGCAACATCCGTATTGCCAAGAACAATATCAGAGCGGCGGATTATGTGTTCCGCCAGCAACTCATCAATTCGGTGGCCAACGTAGTGCAGTTGTACTGGAATCTGGTGGCCGCGATTTCGAAGGTGAACGTCAACCAGCAGGCGGTGGCGGTCGCGCAGAAGTTATATGACGACAATACCAAGCAGGTAGAGATTGGAACCCTGGCGCCCATCGAAGTGGTGCGCGCGGAAGCGCAGTTGGCCTCGGCCCAGCAGGCGCTGGTGGCGGCACAATCCTTGGTACTGCAACTGGAGGCCGTGCTCAAAAGCGCACTCAGCCGGAATGGGCTGGCCAGCGCGGCGATTTTAGAAGCGCACGTGGTTCCCACCGACCCCATCCGCATCCCGGAGACGGAAGCCATCGAACCGGTTCAGGATCTCATTACGCGAGCCCTGGAAAATCGACCAGACGTGGCCCAAAGCAGAATCCAGCTGAACAATTCCGATATTGTCGTAAGCGGCACGCGCAATGCTCTGCTCCCGACGCTGAACGCGTTTGGCGATTTCCGCAGTAATGCTCTGGTGGGGTCGCAGAATTCGGTTCTCGGGCCGCCCAACGCCACTACTGGCCTGTTCGCAACTCCACCCATCGCCGACCCGTTCTTCGTCGGCGGCTATGGCACCATTCTGGCGCAACTGTTTGGGCGCAATTTCCCGACCTACTCCGTCGGCTTTAATCTGGTGATCCCCCTGCGAAACCGGGCGGCGCAGGCGAACCTGGCCACCGCCACGCTGAACCAGCGGCAGAATCAATTGCAGCTGCAACGCCAGATCAACCAGATCAGGGTGGACGTGCAGAATGCCCTCATCGCCCTCAACCAGGCCCGCGCCCAATACCAGGCCGCCGTGAAAGGACGCGTACTGGAGGAGCAGACGCTCGATGCCGATCAGAAAAAGCTGGCTCTGGGCGCGACCACGGTTTATCAAGTAATTCAAGATCAACGCGACCTTACTACGGCCGCTGCCGCCGAGGTCACCGCGCAGGCCACCTATGCCGGAGCACGGGTGCAGCTGGATGTGGCCACCGGTTCGACGCTGTCTAACAACAACGTCGAGTTCGACGAGGCGAAAACAGGACAGGTGTCCCGGCCCCCCAGCACCCTGCCAGCGGCTGCACCCAACCGGTAAAATCCGGATAGCCTTTACTATTCGAACACCGCTTGGAAAATTTTGCACGGCATGTTTTCAGTGTGTTAGCGATTGGCGAGAAGATTGCATTCCCCAGAACCGTAATGCGAAAGATCACGGCTCAAGGAACCCTGTCTCCCCAAATTGCTTCCCTTTTTTCCCACTCTGCGAACCTCTGAATCCTCTAATCTCCGCCCGCACGGGGTCCTTGAGCCTTAGCCCAAATTTTCTAGGGTTAAAAAAGATTGAGCCATTTGACAGGTCTCCTATTAGGAGTCCTCAGAATGGCCGATAGCATTGATTATGGAACTAAATCAGTCGCATCGACCTGGAACGGCCAGCGATGCAGTATCGCACCTCCAATTTCAAATCAGCCTCCTGCGTTTGATGGATCAGAAAGCCGGGCTTAATGCCGAACCTGCGGTTCAAGTAGCGGAGTTGGAGCGTTTGCAGCACCCTCGACAGGCCAAGGTTCAACTCCAGACGCAGCATTAACGAAACGATCGCGTCGGCGGAGACTTCTCCCGGATCGTGTATCCTGCGAAAACGTCTGCGGAAACGTCTGCTATCCTGCGCCTCCCGCGTAGTTTATAATCGTGGGCAGGATTTGTTTATGGTACATAGGGTCTTCGTTTGCTGCTCGGTGTTCGCTCTGGCGGTTCAGGGCTTCGCGCAACAAGGCACATCGCAGGCCGCCACCGCACCGCCGCCCGCGGCCATTGCGCCGCAGCAGCCGTCACAGCCAGAGCAGCAGCCGGAGACAGGGGCGGCCTCCATCAAGGTGGAAGTGAACGAAGTGATCGTTCCGGTCACCGTCACCGACGATAAAGGACGCTTCATCTCCAATCTCGAAAAGAAAGATTTCCAGATCCTGGACGAAGGCAAGCCGCAAGACATCCGCTTCTTTTCGCGCGAGCGCAGCCAGCCGGTGGTAGCGGGCTTCCTGATCGATCTCAGTAATTCCAGCCGGGCGCAGTGGAAGAATTTTCAGACGGCGGCCACCGAACTGGTCCTGACCTTGCTTCCCGGTAAGGACAAGTTTTCGGGGTATCTAATCGGTTACGGTAACAAGGCCGAGCTGATGGTGAATACCACAACCGATCCCGAGGACATGGTTGCGAAGCTGCGCGATCTGAAGCCGGGCGGCGGAGCGGCGCTCTATGATGCGATCTACATGGCCTGCACCAATCGCGCGCTCCTGCCGGGCGAGCCGTTTGAGCCGCGCCGGGTGCTGATCGTCGTCGGCGACGGCAACGACAATTCCAGTAAGAAGACCTTGCAGGAGGCGCTGGAAGTGGCGCAACGAAACTTGGTGACCATCTATGGCATCAGCACGGTGTCTTACGGGTTCACTAGCGAGGGCAGCGAGAATCTCACCAGGCTGGCCGAGGAAACCGGGGGCCGCGTGGAATATCCGCTGCAAGATATTTACAAGGACGTTGCCGGGTATCTGTCGACGCCGTCGGACGAGGGAAATCTGGCCCTTCGGGCGGGCACCGGCGGATTTGCATCGGCGCTGGCGACGGCGCTGTTCCGTGCAGTGGCGAATATCACGGGCGAGATTACGACGCAGTATATCCTGCGCTACATTCCCGACGATTCGGAGGCTTCCGACAAGGCATTCCGGGGATTGAACGTTAAAGTTTCACTGCCGGAAGTCAAGGTGCGCGCCCGCAAAGGCTACTATCCGGTGGGCCATTAGGGTGGCTCTGTCCGGGCGGCCGGCTCATTGGGCGCAGGCCCGGCCTCCTGTTGAGAAAAGAAATGACGGCTGAGATGACAGCCGGTAAGAAACTGCTGCATGCCTCTCCCGATCACTTCCGCGGCCAATATCAATGGGTCGACCAGCACATCGGCTAAGAACCCAACGCTTGCGAATACCCGCGCTGCCCGCTTTTCGTTGCTGATGGTCGAACTCCCGGGAAGAGAGTGTGTGACCGCCGGCGTGTTGCTTGAAGACCCGGCCACGGACAGGGTTTACCTCCGCCTGCGGCGCGATTGGGAGCGCCTTGCGCCAGAAGAAGCCGAGGTCCTCTCGGAACTGGAAGACGACCTGTCGGCAACGGCCTCCGAAGAGGGAGCGATGAAATTCTTCGCCCGCATGGAGGACACGCTTTCCAACACCGTTCGCGTCAGCGAGCGCCGCGAGACGATGGTGGAGGACTTTCCGCGCGCGCTGGCGCGCCTCTATCGCGAGCATGTGCGGGCGGAGGTGCAGCCGTTCGTGACGCATTTACCGCGTTACTCGCTGGCGGTGGCAGCGGGGCCGTTTCTGGAGAACCGAGCCATCGAAGAGGAAGCCTGGGAAGAGGCGCCGGCCGGGCTGCGGCTGACGCGCGAGATGTTCCTGGCGGAAATTGTGGGCCATTCGATGGAACCTCTGATTCCGGACGGCTCTTTATGCGTGTTCCGCAAGGGCGTGACCGGATCGCGACAGGGACGGCTGGTGCTGGTGGAGGCGTTGGACGAACCCGGCAACGATCGTTATACGGTGAAACGCTATCGCAGTGAGAAGCGCCAAATCGACGCGGGTGAGTGGTCGCATGAGCGCATTTCCCTGGAGCCCCTAAATCCCGCGTTTGAAGCCTGGGACCTCGACCCCCAAGAAGACCGTTACCGGATACTCGCGGAGTTCGTCCAGGTTCTATAGTGAATTTAGGGCTGGAGTGAATTAAGCCCTGTAGTGAACTAAAATAAAATCGCCATGCAACGTCTTGCTGTTCTCCTCATGCTCCCGTTGGCCGCACTGGCCGCTGAAAAGTACGATGGTCCGCTACCTCCCAAGCCCGATGTGGCGTACCTGGTGCACGCCGACAACCTGATTCCAACAGAAGCGCTGGATGCGAAGGACGAATCCGGCCTCTATACCGTGCCGGGCGCCAGTTCTTCCGCCCGCACGCCGTTGGCGGAACCGATTTTCCTGATCGAGAGCGACAAAATACTTCCGGAGCGGCTGGAGCTCTATCGCTGGGAAGTCAAGGGCGGCCGCCGTGAACTCGCCACCGGGAAGGGCAAGCGCAAAGGAACGGCACGTCCTCTGCATCTTTCCGTTAACAAAGTGGAGGGCAGGCTCTATCGCGTCGAAGCCTCCGAGCCGCTCGAAAACGGGGAATATTCACTTTCGCCAAACGACTCCGACAAAGTATTCTGCTTCGAAGTGTATTAGCGCTGTGCTGGACAGTCAATAGCGAGCAACCTCGCGCGGTTTCACTCCGCGCTCGTCTGCTAGAATCGAGTCTTTGGCATCCTTGGGGTTTCTTGCTTAGCCGCGTTTTCAAAAGCTTCCGACATCGCGATTTCCGCCTGATGTGGTTCGGTGCCTGCACCTCCACCATCGGTACCTGGATGCAATCTACTGCTCAGGCCTGGCTGGTCTACGACTTATCGAAAGATTCCTTTTATCTCGGGCTGGACACGTTTCTGGCGCAGGTTCCCATCATTCTGTTCTCGCTGGTGGGGGGCGTAATCGCCGACCGTATGAACCGCCGCAACCTGCTGCTGATATCGCAGTATGTGCAGATGAGCACCGCGCTGATCCTGACGCTGCTGGTGCTTTTCAAGGTAGTTCAGGTATGGCACATTTTGTGTCTATCGTTTATCGTTGGCGTCGCGCAGTCTTTCGGCGGGCCAGCGTATCAGGCGCTCTTGCCCACGTTGGTGGGCAAAGAAGACATTCCCAATGCCATCGCCATGAACTCGATCCAGTTCAACCTGGCGCGCGTCATAGGACCGACGCTGGGCGGCATCGCGCTCACGACGGTGGGTGCGGCCTGGTGCTTCGGTTTGAACAGTCTCTCCTTCATCGCGGTGATTATTTCGCTGTACATGATCAATGTGAAATATATTCCCGCCAAATCGAGCGAGCCCTTTCTCGACAGTATGCGGCAAGGCATCGGCTTCATTCGCCAGAAGCCCGGGATGGACGGTCTGATC
This sequence comes from Acidobacteriota bacterium, assembly GCA_039930665.1. Taxonomy (GTDB): domain Bacteria; phylum Acidobacteriota; class Terriglobia; order Bryobacterales; family Bryobacteraceae; genus Palsa-187. Next base: position 10,238 of record JBDTTL010000060.1, on the reverse strand, counting down.
GTGCTGGCCTTCGGCATGACGCTGCTGGGCATCCCGCTGCTGACGTTTCTCCCGGTGTTTGCCAAGGACATTCTGCATGGCGGAGCCAAGGGATTCACGCAACTGCTGGCCTTCTCCGGCGCCGGATCGGTGTGCGGGGGATTGATCGTAGCCGCGTTCGGCAAGATTCATGGGCAGGGCAAGTCGGCGCTGATGGTGCTGGTGCTGATGGGCTGCATCATTTTTGCTTTTTCCCAGTCCAAGCATTTCCCACTCTCGCTGCTGCTCATTTTCCTGTCCGGCGGCGCCATGATGATCTCGATGTCGATGGTCAGTTCGCTGGTGCAAGCGGTGGCCTCGGATGAAATGCGAGGGAGGGTGATGAGCGTCTATAACGTGGCCTTTCGCGGCGGTATGCCGGTGGGCAGCCTGCTGATGGGCAAGCTGATTCCGATCTACAGCGCGCCGGTTATCATGGGCTGGAGCGGCGGATTGCTGGCACTGCTCGGCTTGTACTTTCTGGTAGTCCAACGGCGCGTGGCTCAATTGTAGCCGCTGCGATTGCTATAATCGGGGTGCTCCTTATGGCAGTGGAGTCGTTCCTAACCCGCTGGCGCAAGGCGGTTCGTCCCCTGCCGCGGGAGGCCCCCAGCGCAGCGCTACTGGCACTGAAACGCAGACAGCGAAGATTGATCCAACGGACCCTGGCCGTTATTCTGACCGTCGGCGCCGGAGGATGGATCTATGGTTATTGGGCCAGTGCTCCAGACCGGGCCCAAGCGGAGGCCGCGCTGGGAGTGCAACTGCTGGGCGCGGGATCATACGATCAATCCATGCGCCACTTCAACCGCGCGCTCCGAATCTGGCCGGACTACGCCGAGGCCTACCTAAACCGCGGCCTGGCGGAGCACACTTCCGGCCAGCGGGCGCAGGCGCTTGCCGATCTCGACAAAGCGCTCGACCTGGACGCTAGCTTGACCCAGGCCTACAACGCCCGCGGTCAGATCTATCTTGAGGATGGCGATATGCAGAAGACCATCCGGGATTGCAGTAAATCGCTCGCCGTCGCGCCCACCCTCGACGCTTACTACCAGCGAGGCCAGGCGTATGAGAGACTCGGCGAGCACCGCAAGGCGATTGCCGACTTCGATGTCGCGATCTCGGAGTTTCGCGAGGGGCCCGTCGCCTATCGCGCGCGCGCTGCGGCCAAGCGTAACGCCGGTGACAGCGAGGGCGCGGCGAGGGACGACGGTCAGGCGCAGCGAATCGAAACCGGCCATTCGGTAGAACCCGATGTATCACTTGCGCCTTGAAGTGGAGCCCGAGCGCGTCGACTCGCTGCTCGCCGACCTATGGGAAGCGGGCACCGCCGGAGTCATCGAGGGCGATGGGTTCGTGGAGGCTTTTTTTGAGGACTTCGCAGCCGGCCAGCGGTTCGGTATTCCAATACCGGCTGCCGACCGCGACTGGGTGCGGGAGACCGAAGATGCCTGGCCGCCGATTCTGGTGGGCGAAAAATTCTTTGTGGTGGCGCCATGGCGCAGGGAGCCCACGCCGGCTGGACGCTTCCGTCTCGAGATTAATCCCGGCATGCAGTGCGGCACCGGCCAGCATCCGTGTACGCGGCTGTGCCTGGAGGCGATGGAAAGGCTCATCCAGCCGGGGGATCGCGTATTGGATGTGGGCACCGGTTCGGGTATCCTGGCGATCGCTGCCAAGATGCTGGGTGCGGCGACGGTTGTCGCTTGCGACATTGACGCTGAGGCGGCGCGCGCGGCGCCGTTCTTTATCGGCAGCGTGGACGCGGTGCGCAGCGGCGCGTTCGATGTCGCGGTGGCGAATATCAGCGAAATCGTGATCGGCGACCTGAAACCGGAATTCATACGCGTGGCCCCGCAGCGGATCTTATCGGGGTTCCAGGATGAGCGTGGCGAATGGACTTGCGTGGTGGAAGGTCACTCGGCAATCGCCTGAATGGTGGTGGGTGCGTTCCCTTCAAAACGGTTGTTGACGAAGATGAGAGCGGCGCGCCGCTCCTCACGCATGCGGCGGACCAAAGCGCGCAACGCCGCGCGGCCCTCGGGATTTTCATCCCGCACCAGGTCGTAAGGCGAGAGTTGCTCCACCGCTTGCTCGTAGGCGCGGCCTTCGCGGAGCAGCGCTCGCACCACCGTAAAATCGGCGGTAAACGCCCCCGGAATGGCAATGTGTTCGGCGAGCGAAGGCATTTTGGTCCAGGCATTGAACACGTGGGCCACTCGGCGCTCGGTGAGGCAATCGAAATACGAAGGGATCAGGTAAGGTCGATTGCGCACTTCGACTGCATAGCGAAACGACGGTGGCAGCGCGTCCAGAAATGGTGCGAGCGCCGCCACGAATTCGCGCGGCGGGGTGGATCGCGCCCCAAACTCAAAAATCAGTGTGGAGACGCGGTCGCGATAAGGCTCCAGCGGTTCCAGGAATAGCGCCGCGAGCGCATCGGCGTTCAGAAACGACTCGTTCTTCATGCCGGCCCGCGGACCGTAACGCGCATGCCTGGGGAAGACCTCAGCCGTGACCTCCTCCGGTGCCTTTAGGACGAAGCGCAGTCCCGTGGGTGTGGTGGCAAACAGCCGTTGCCAGAATTCCGGCGTGGGAAATTGATAAAAGGAGAAGTCGCCGCAAACGATCGGGAAGATTTCGGCGTATTCGGCTAAACAGTCCGCCTCGAAACGCTTATGGGAGAACCTGCCGCGCGTCGCATAGCGGTCACGCGAATAAATCTGATCCAGCCAGCCGGGATACTTCCACGAACTGGTCCCGATCCAAATATTTTGCGAAACCAGTGCCCGCAGTCGTCCCGCTAAAGCCAATCGATCAAACGACGGAGCCAGATCGAAAAGCGGGAGCGTCAGTTTCGTTACTCCGTACCCTCACCAAGCGTGGGCTGAGCGGTTGTAATAGGGATCTGCGCCGGCCTCGATCGCCCCACTGCGCAGCACTCGAATCAAGACCGGCGCGGTCCCATTCGAGTAGCGCGACATGGTGCTCACATGGTGCCCGCGCGCAGCAAGGTCGGTTGCCACGGCGGACGGAATACGGTCGTCGAGCTGCAAATCTCCGCGCTCCCAGGCGTGGTTGTCGAAACTCGATACCAGATGGCGCGTACCGAAGCGGGGAGCTTCAACTGCATTCTCCGCGTTCATGTGGAAGATGAGGGAGTTGAACATCACCTGCAGCAATCCCTGCTCCTGGGTATCGCCGCCGGGTGTAGAGAGCACTTCTACCGGCTTGCCGTCGGCCGTTGTCACTAGAGTGGGGCTCAGCGTCACCCGCGGCCGTTTGCCGGGAGCCAATTCATTGGGACTGCCCGGAATGAGCACGAAGCTCTGCGCGCGCTCGCTCAAGGGAATGCCGGTGTCGCCCGCGATGACACTGGGCAGCCACGCGCCGGAGGGAGTGGCCGAGAACATCATTCCTTCTTTGTCGATGGCATCCACGCAGGTGGTGTCATGCGCCATCAACACCGGGTCGAGCGGCACGTGCGCCAGCGTTTCTTCGGAGGGATGATGCCCCGCTTTGCCGTGAATGGCGCCGGGCAGAAATTCCTGCGACGCTTTGTCGGTGATCAGCTTGCGGCGCTCCGCGGCGTACTCTTTCGAAAGCAAAACATCGGCGGGGATGTGACTAAATTTGGGATCTCCATAGTAGGTGTCGCGATCCGCGTATGCCAGCTTTAACGCTTCGACGACGCGGTGTATGTAGGCTGCCGAATTGTACGAGGGCTGATCCTCGAAGCCTTCCAAAATGTTGAGGGTCTCGAGCATTGCCGGCCCCTGGCTCCAAAATCCGTTCTTGTAAACGCGATAACCCTTGAAGGTGGTGGACATGGGCTCCTCTACCTGCAGCTTGAATGCAGCCAGATCCTCGTAGCGCAGCAGGCCGCCGTTGGCCTTGCTAAAGGCGTCAATCTTGCGGGCGATCTCGCCGCGATAGAAATAGTCGCGCACCTTGTCAATGGCCGCCTCCCGCGTCGCGCCGCCGGCCAGGGCTTTCTTCTCCGCCTCCGCCATCGCGCGCAGAGTACGGGCTAAATCCGCTTGGCGAAAAATTTCCCCGGTCCGCAGGGGGCGGCCGTTGGGAAGGAAGTGGGCTTTTGATGTCGGCCACACGTTGAAGAACGGCTGGCTATAGGCGATGGACGCCGCGCGCATATCATCGAGCGCGAAACCGTCCGCCAACTCGATGGCCGGAGCGATCACTTGCTCGAAGCTCAAGGTGCCGTATTCGCGCAGCGCGAGCAGTGCGCCGTCCACCATTCCCGGCACAATCGCCGGCATGAGACCGGCTCCAGGGATGATTCCTTTCAGGCCCCCGGGATCGCGTTCCGTAACCTCAAAAGGCTGCAACGGGCGCTTGCGAAACATTTCGGCAGTGGCCATCTTCGGCATGGTTCCGACACCTGCGATGGAGTGCACCTTGCCGTCTTTGGTGCGAATGAGAATAGACGCTTCGCCGCCGAAGCCATAATGCGAGATCTCGCTCACAGAGCCCGCGAACATAGTAGCGATGCCAACATCTACTGCGTTGCCGCCCCGGTAATAGGTGCGCATCCCGGCTTCGGTGGCCCATTCGCTGCCGGCGGCCACCGCACCGTGCACGCCGCGCACGGGCTGCCTCAAAGGACGCTCGGGTTCACGTCTGGATTGCGCCATACTCAAAGCCGCCAGCGCAAAAACGATCAACACTCTGATTCGCTTCATGAGGCTCCTAACGTCAAGCTGGCTTCATTATACCCGTCACGGCGCAGCAGGTTCCGGACTCGGACTCTCAGAGTGATCTCAGAGCGGATCGCTCTATAATGGTCTAACTAGTGAACGAAAACTCCCAGGAAAATACTTCGACGGAATCCGGCTCTCGCGGCGAACACGAGCCTATGCTTTTCTGTCCCGTTTGCAGCCGACGGCTGGCCGAGCGCAAATGCAAGCTCTACTGCGAGCAGTGTGGCTATTTCATGTCCTGCGCCGACTACTATTGAGACCAGAGGCAACTTCCTGAAATGAGCGAACTCGCGGATCTACTCGAAAGATTTCGTCGCGGAGCCGAACTTGTGGCCGTGGCTACCACCGGCGCCGCTGGAGCGATGCTGGATTTCTGCCCGGCGGAAGGGAAGTGGAGCGTGCGCACGATCGTCTGCCACCTTGCCGATACCGAGGGGGTTCTCTCGATGCGGCTCCGGCAGGTGATTGCCGAAGAGAATCCAGTGCTGCCGGCGATCGATCAGGACGCCTGGGCCGAGCGGCTGGACTACGGCAAGCGGAAACTATCACAGGCGCTGGAGACGTTTCGCCGGACACGGGCCGAGAACTACGAACTTTTGAAGGATCTGCCGGGAGAAACATTTGCGCGTAGCGGCCAGCATAGCAAGCGCGGAACCATCACCCTCCTGGATTTGCTCCGTATATTCGCCGAGCATCCCGAAAAACACGTGCAGCAGATTCACGCTGCACGCGCAGCATTCAAGGAATTCAAAGCGGCGCAATCCGCGATGGGGGCTCCTGCTACGCCGGCCAATTCGTGATGTCAGCGCCGGCCAGTTCTGGTTAAGGCTTGCGGGCGATGGCGATGATTGAGGTCGGACGCCACGGCAGGAGTTTGTCGATCCGGCGCCATAGCCACACAAAGCGGTCGTAGAGCCGCATCTGATTCCATTCCAGGCTGCGGCGCTTTAGAATGCGTCCGCTCACAAACCAAGCGGGCCGCGAGACTCGGTTGAAGCGAATGATCTGCTCCACTTGGAATCCGGCCTGCTCCATCTTGCCCTTTAGCTCCGCTTCCGAGTAGCGGCGGAAGTGTCCCAGAGCTTCATCGATGGTTCCGAAAACGCTTTGCCCCTCCGGTACCAGCACAATCGCGCGGCCTCCGGGAGTGAGTGCAGAGAAAATATGAGCCAGCCCCGCGTGATCGTCCTCAATATGCTCCAAAACATTGAGGCAAATTACGGTATCCATATCGTTGAGGAACGGCTGGAAATCTTCGGCGCGGGTCAAATCGCAAAAGTGCGATTCCAGATTCATGCGATGGACGAACCGGGATTTCAGCCGCGCCAGATGTTCTGGATTGATGTCGGTGGCGGCATAGCGTTTCCGTCCGCGCACTAGGGCGCGCGTCAAGTTCCCGATGCCGGCGCCGATTTCGAGAACCCGCTCCCGCACGTGCGGCCGGATGGTATCGGCCATCCAGCGATTGAAGCGCGGCGCTGCGGAGAGCGCGTGCAGGGTTCGTGCGCCAGGGTCTTTATAAAGATCTCCGGTAAACGAGAAACCTAGAATGGTCCCAAAAATCACGAACGCATCGCGGGTGCGGATCTTCTTGCCGTCTTCATAAGTGCGGCCGTGGTAGCTCACTGGAACTTCGTAAACCCGCGCGCCGCGGCGTCCCAGTTTAATGGTGATCTCGGGCTCAAAGCCGAAGCCGTCGGATCGCAGCGGCGTCTCGGCCAGCACTGCCGTGCGGAAGGCCTTGTAGCCGGTGCCCATGTCGGTGAGATTGAGATCCGCCACCAAATTGCAGAACTCGGTCATGAAGCGGTTGGCGAGCGAGTGCCAATAATACATGACGCGCCGCTCGGCTACGATCATGAAGCGCGAACCATACACTGCATCCGCGTCGCCATCTAACAGAGGCTTCAGCAAATGCTGATACTCGCAGGGATCGTATTCAAGGTCGGCGTCCTGTATCAGGCAGTACTCACCGCGCGCCTCGGCGACGGCCGTTCGTATCGCTGCGCCCTTGCCGCGATTCCGGTCGTGACGAAAAAGCCGCACCAGGCCCGGATGACGCGCGGCAAATTCTTCGACGATGCGATCGGAGCCATCGGTGGAACCGTCGTCCACCACGACGATCTCGCGTTCCATACCTTCCGGGAGCGGAGCGGCGAGTGCCCGGGTCAATATGGGCGCAATGTATTCTTCTTCATTGAAGAGAGGAACCAGAATAGATAGGAGAGACGCTGGCACACGCGGAATAGTATCCGCTAGTATAACGGAAGGAGCAGACAGGCGGAGGAAATTGTTTTGCCCAAAAACGAAGACGGCGAATTCGAGTTGATCCTGGGGAACCGACAGCTACTCAGCGTATTCTTCATCGTCGTGATTCTGCTCGGAGTATTTTTCACGATGGGTTACATCGTCGGGCGTAATTCAAGCACGGCGACGGCTGAATTGACACCCGTTCCGAACGTCGATCCTCGCCCATCAGCCGAGGCGCCAGCGAGAACGCGCGAGCCCGTACCGGCTCCGTCGGCCCCTGCGCAGACTGCACCGCAGCAGCCGGCAGCGCCCGTGGCCGAGAGCGATCCCGAGCCGGCGAAGAGCGAGCCTAAAACGGAGGCGCGCGCGTCCACCGGCCGCCGTCCGGCCGCCGGACAGACCTATCTGCAACTGGCCGCGACCAGCCGGCACGAAGCCGACATCATGGTAGATGTCTTGCTCAAGAAAAGCTTCCGGGCGATGGCGGCGGAAATCGACGAAAAGCCGGGAACCTTCCGCGTGCTGGTGGGACCGATCACCGATTCCACCACCAACAAGATGCGCGCGGACCTGCAAGGCGCGGGGTTCCCGGGCAACGCGGCCATTCGACGGACGTTTTAGTGAATCTTGTTCTCTCGCTCGTCTCTGCTCTACTACTTGTCTTTTTGTTCCCCGGTTTTAACCTCACCTGGCTGGCGCCGGTCGCGCTCTCGCCGATACTGATCGCTTGTGCGCGCGAGCCTTCCTGGAAGCGCCGCTGGTTTCATGGATGGGCGGCGGGTGCTGTCTTCTGGTGCGGCGTCTGCCCCTGGATTGAATTCGTCATGGACGTGCACGGCGGCATGGGGCCGTGGGGCGGCTGGGGCACGTTTGTCTTGTTCGGCCTCTACAAGGGAATGCACATGGCGGTGTTCGCTACGCTCGCCGGCTTTCTCCTGCCACGCGGGTGGGCCATCCCCGCAGTGGCTGCGCTGTGGACCGGCATCGAACGAACCCATGGTTTCTTCGGGTTCGCGTGGCTCGATCTGGGCAACGCCGGGATCGATATGCCATTGCCTATGCGGCTCGCGCCTGTCACCGGCGTCTATGGGTTGTCTTTTGTTTTCGCGATGCTTGGTTGTGCGCTAGCGCTGATATTCCTGCGTCGGCCCAAGCGAGAATTTGTCTGGCTCGCACCTTTACTATTGCTGATCGCGCTCCCTCGCGCGCCGCGTCCAGACGTGGGCGCCCGGAAGGCGCTGCTGGTTCAACCGAACATTGACACCGAACTGCAGTGGACCGAAGACAATCTCCGCGAAACGGAACAGAAGTTGGCGGCGCTCTCCCGCAACCCGTCCGCCGATATCGTGATTTGGCCCGAAGTGCCGGCCCCGTTCTATGTGGGTGATGCCGCCTTTCGCAGCTACACCGCCCGCATCGCGCAAACCTCACGCACGCCGTTCTTGTTCGGCGCGGTAGGATTCACTTCGCAGCGTGAGCCGCTCAATTCCGCTGCGATGATGGACCCTTCCGGCAAGATCGTCGACCGTTACGACAAAATCAATCTGGTTCCCTTCGGAGAATTTATTCCTCCGATGTTCGGATGGGTGAACCGGATCACCCGTGAAATCGGCGACTTTGTCCCCGGCAGCCGCCTCGTGCTGTTCCCTCTGGACGGACATAAATTGGGAGCGTTCATCTGTTACGAATCGGTGTTTCCCGACTTGGTCCGCCAATTCGTTCGCGACGGCGCCGAGGTGCTGGTGAATCTTTCGAACGACGGCTACTTCGGTCACAGCGCCGCGCATGAACAGCACCTCGAAATTGTGCGTATGCGTGCCGCAGAAAATCACCGCTGGATCCTGCGCGCCACCAACGATGGCATCAGCGCTGCCATCGACCCGGCGGGTCACGTCGTCGAACGCATGCAACCTTACGTGCAGACTTCGGCCTTGCTGCCCTACGATTACGAACGCAGTGAGACCCCGTACACGCAGCACGGAGACTGGTTCGCTTGGGCCTGCTTTGCGATCGGGTTTGCTCTGAGCGGCTACGAGATTATGAGTGGCGGATCACAAGCACGTCGCCGTCCTTGACGATGTACTCTTTGCCTTCGAGGCGCAGCAGTCCCTTTTCCTTGACGCCCGGGTAACCGTCGTGATCGATCAGCGTCTGCCAGTTGATCACCTCGGCACGGATGAACTTCTTCTCGAAATCGCTGTGGATCGCTCCCGCCGCGTTGACCGCCCGGCTGTGGACCGGGATGGTCCACGCCCGTACTTCCGTCTCGCCGGCAGTCAGGAAGGACATGAGGCCCAGCAGCGAATAGGTCGCCGAAATTAGGCGTTCCATGCCGGATTCCTTGAGTCCGTAGCTCGACAAAAGCTCCTTGGCTTCTTCCGGCTTGAGTTCGGCGAGCTCGGCTTCAATCTGCCCGCAGATCGCCGTGACGGCGGTATTTTTGCGCCCGGCGAACGGCCCCTTGCGATACTCTTCTTCCACCTCGTGCAGCCGGCCCGCATCTTTCTCGCCCAAATTGAGGACGCACAGCATCGGTTTCTGCGACAGGAATTGAAAACCGCGAATGCGCTTCTCTTCTTCCGCGTTATACTCCAGCCCGCGCAGCGGCCGATTGGCTTCGAGTTCGGTTTTGAGCCGCTCCAACAGGGCGAATTCCTGATCCAAATCCGGGCTCTTGATCTTCTTGCGATCTTTGTCGACGCGCTCCATGCGCTTCTCCACCACCACCAGATCGCTGAGCATCAACTCGACTTCGACGTCTTCGAAATCGCGCATTGGATCTACTGAGCCTTTCTCATGCGGCACGGTATCGCTCTCGAATACTCGCAGAACGTGGGCGAGCGCGTCGGCGACGCGCAGACTCGCCAGATAGCTGGGGTCGCGCAGAGCTTCTTTTGAAATGGACGGGAAATCGAAATACTCGACCGTTGCATAGGTGATCTTGGGCGGCTGATACAACCCCGCCAGCGCGTCCACGCGGGCGTCGGGCACTTTGGTGATCCCCACCCGTGCTTCGAGCGAGCCCATGCGCGCGGCTTCATGCACGCCCGTCAGGATCGTAAACAAACTGGTCTTGCCTACCATGGGCAGGCCGATAATGGCTGTCTTCATTTTTAGTTTGCCGGCTAGAGTGGAACGTCCACCAGCGTCAGGATCTCTTCCAGGACCTTCTCGGCGGCGCCGGCCCACCGCTGTCCGGCAGCGGAGCGCGTGGCCAGGAGGACGCGGTGCGCAAACACCGGCACCACC
>JBDTTL010000059.1:0-18557 GCA_039930665.1 Acidobacteriota bacterium | reverse complement strand
CAAAGTCTGCGGCATCCAAAAAGCCTGCTTCCAAGACCGGGTCAAAGGCCGCGTCCAGAACCAGCGCGAAGCCCCGTAGGACCGCGGCGCGCCGGCCGCCGTCGCAACAGCAGCCGAGCAACGAACGTTACAAGGAGATTCAGCAGGCGCTCGCGGTTAAGGGCTATTTCCAGGGAGCAGTGGACGGTGCCTGGAACGCAGGATCGGTCGAAGCGCTTAAGCGCTTTCAGAAGGACCAGAACCTCGATCCCGACGGCAAGATCGGGGCGTTGGCGCTGATGGCCTTGGGACTGGGCCCCAAGCGAGGCGAATCCGCGGCGCAAGCGGTTAAGAGCGGGTCTGAGCCACTGCCGGAAGACCGTGAGCCCGTGGCGCAGCCGCAACCTTAGAAGGGTCCCGGTGGCGCGGCGCTCAGCCTTTGGCGAAATATAGCGCCGTGGCGCGTTCAAGTTCCGATTTTGACATGACAGGGCCGCGGCCTTCATAACGTCCGATGGAAGTCAGGATGGTGCAAATGTCGGCTGGATAGCAGGCGCGCAGTTCAGTGCGCCCCTGGCGCAGGCATAGCTTGCGCAACTGTTCGGCGCTATCGTGTTCGGCCTCGATGCGGCGAGCCTTGACTACCCGGTCGAAAATCTCGTCGAAGGATTGCGCGTCCACCGCATCCACCAAAATCTTATTCTGAATGCGGCGCAGGAAGGCTTCGTCAGCCAGGTCGGACGGTTCGAGGTTGGTCGAAAACACCACCATGGTTTCAAACGGGATCTGGAACTTCACCCCGTAGCGCAGGGTCAAGTAATCCACGCGCCGGTCGAGGGGCACGATCCAGCGGTTGAGCAGGTCGCGCGGCGACATCAACTGGCGGCCGAAGTCGTCGATCAGCAGAATGCCGTTGTTGGCCTTCATTTGCAGGGGCGCGGCATAGATGCTGGAGGAATCATCCAGACGCAATTCGAGCATACTGGGAACCAGCTCGCCACCCACCAGGATGCAGGGCCGCTTGCATACCACCCAGCGCGGATCGAGATCGGTCTCATCATTATCCAGCGGCTGGTGCACCACCGGATCGAAAAGACTGATGATCTGGTTGTCGACTTCCACCGCGTAGGGGATCAGGATCGCGTCTTTATAGACCCGCAGCATACGTTCCGCGAGGCTGGTCTTACCATTGCCGGTGGGGCCGTAGACGAAGATTGAGGTCTGCGAGATGATCGCCGGGCCAAGCTGATCCAGCATGTGGTCAGATACCACTAGATCCGAAAAAGCGTTGCGCAGAACCTCGCGGTCAACATGGACCTTGGCCGCCTGCGCACGCACCGCGTTACCGTAGTCTTTGATCGAGACCGGGCACGCTCCGGCGTATTGCGAGACCTGGAAGCGTTCGTTGGCCATCTGCTTTCCGGCCTGGGACAGCACGAAGTTATAGTCGTTGCCCGACATGCCCTTCACTTCCACCAGTTGCTGCTGCCGCATGTGCTTGAACGCGACATCGACAATGGGGATGGCTAAACGCAGCGAACGGCCCAGACTGGCGAGGGTGCAGTTTCCCTCAATCACCATGCGCCGCAGCACCAGATCCAGCACGAGGCTCTCTGAGATCCCGAGCTCCACGAAATTTTGCGGGATCGCGGGGCTGAAAGCGGTTCGAACCGGTGCAAACGTGGCCATGATTTGGGAAAACTCCTTACGTGGACTATCGGCAGGACTGGAAGGAGAGTTTAACCTCCCGGGACTTGATTTTTCGAGAACTTCTTTGGAAAGCCTGCCCATTCCGGCGTGGTCCGCGTCATACTTAGTTAGGTTGAGCTTGCAATGGTGAAGAGCCTTCAGATGCTGTGTCTTGTCCTGTCCATTGCGGCCATCTGCGCGGCCGAGGATGACGCCGCAGGACTGTTTGCCGCCGGCGAAAAAGCCACGCGGGCCGGTGACAGCTTACAAGCGTATCTCTTCTATTCGGAGGCGGCGCGCCTGCAGCCCGGTAACGTTTTATACGCGCGAAGGCGGGCGGCCCTGCGCATGAATGGGGTTCTATCCCGGCAGGCAGTGATGGCGCCCGACCCGGCCATCGAAACCGTCGCTGCCCAACTTCAGGAACAAGGCATAGTGGAGAGCGGCGTATTGGCGGCGGAGCCTCCGCCGGTTCTCGATCCCGCCCTCGGCAAGCAGAGCTTCGATTTGAAGGGGACCGCGCAGGAACTGTTCGACAAGGTTGGCGGAGCGTTCGGAATTCAGGTGGAGTTTGACACAGGGTACGCGCCCCTCGCCGTCCCGGTGACGTTCCGAATAGCGGACGCCACTGCCGCCGAGGCGCTGCGTTCGCTCGAAGCCGCCACGGATTCTTTTGTGGTTCCTTTGAGCGTCTACTCCGCAATGGTGGCGCGCGACAACCCTCAGAAACGCACCGAATTGATGCCCGTCATGGCCGTTGCGGCGCCGATTCCCGAACGCATATCGTCACAAGAGGCGCAGGAGATTTCGACTGCGGTGCAGCAGACGCTGGAGATCCGGCGCATCAGCATGGACTCGGCTAAACGTATGGTGTATTTTCGCGACATTGTGCCGAAGGCCTTGGCGGCGCGCGAAATGTTCGCGGATCTCTCGCGCGGCCGCGCGCAGATCGAAGTCGACGTGGAACTGCTTTCGGTAGGGAAGACTTCGAACCTCAGCTATGGCCTGTCGCTGCCCCAAGTCCCGATCGCCATCATCCCCTTGACCAAATCGTTTCAGAACGTGCTGCCGGCTGCGCTCGGCGGGAGCTTTTTCACCTTCGGCGGGGGAGCGACGTTGATGGGGTTGGGCGTCGTCAACTCCACGTTTTTCGCCACGCTGAGTAAGTCCGACTCCGACACCCTGCTGAGTTCGCAGATAGTGGCGCTGGATGGCCAGGCCGCGACTTTGCATGTCGGCGACCGCTACCCAATCATCACATCGAGCTTTTCCGGCGGCGGAGTGCAGGCGTCGCAAGCCGCCGCCTTCGCGCCGACCACGCAATTCGTGGATCTGGGGTTGGTGCTGAAGATTACGCCCACGGTTCACGAAGATCAAGAAGTGACGCTGGATGTGGAAGCGGCGTTCAAGTCCCTAGGCGGCGGGAGCTTTGACGGGATTCCGGTGATCGACAGCCGTGAGTATCAAGGGAAAGTCCGTTTGCAGGATGGCGAGTGGGCGGTGGTGGCCGGAATGCTGTCGACCACCGATGCTGAAACACCCACCGGGATCGCCTGGTTATCCGATCTGCCCTGGATCGGCGGATTGTTCACGCATCATGTGCATGCGCAGAGCCGCAGCGATACGCTGATCGTGCTGAAGCCGCGCCTGGTTTCTCTGCCGCCGTGGGAGTACATCACGCCGGCGCTGTGGACCGGCACGGAGACGCGCCCGGCCTCGCCGTTTTAGAATGTCGCCGTCTTAGACCATCGCCGTCTTAAATCATCACCTTGGGTCGCGGCCCGAACAAGGCCGTGCCAACACGGATGTGCGTGGCCCCTTCTTCAATGGCGGCTTCGAGATCGTGGGACATCCCCATCGATAGTTTCTGAAGGCCGTGAGCGCGCGCGAGAGTAGCCAGTCGCCGAAAATAAGGGCGGGTCTGTTCGGGATCGTCACTCCACGGCGGCATGGTCATGAGGCCGGTGAGATTGAGGTTGACGCAGTTGCGAATCGCGTCGATGAGCGACGGCAGCGCGTCCGGAGCCGCGCCGGCTTTGGATTCTTCCTCGCTCAGCTTCACTTCGATCATCACTTCGAGGGGCGTGCCGATTTGATCCAGACGGCGAGCGAGTTTTTCGGAGTCGACGGTTTCGATCACCTGAAACAATTGTGCGGCGATGCGGGTTTTGTTGCTTTGGAGATGGCCGATTAAGTGGAACTGGGCGTCGGCGCCGGGTCCAGCCAGGGTCGCGAGCCCCGCGTGCTTGGCCTCAAATTCCTGCACGTAGTTTTCGCCGAAGTGGCGCAGGCCAAGGGCGTATGCCTCGATCGTCACAGCGGCGGGAAATTTCTTGGTGACCGCGATCAGCGTGACCTCGGACCGGCGGCGTCCCGTGCGCTCGACCGCGCTGCGGATACGTTCCTCGACTTGATTCAGGCGTTCGCGAAGCACTCTGTTTCCCGCAGTATAACCGCAGCCGCGGCGGCGCCCAACTCGTGACCCGCCTTTTCAACGGCGATCAGCTGGCGCCGCGCGGGAATGGCGGCGATCGCCAGGGTCATTTCTTCGATGGAGCCAAACGGATCGCGCGTCCCATGTATGAACAGCGCCGGGGTACGCAGTTTCGGGTAATGCTCGGTGCGGAGCTGCTCCGGTTTGCGCGGCGGATGCAGGGGATAAGAGAGCAGCAGCAGGGAATCGGCGACAGCGGGAGTTTCCGCCGCCAGCAAAGTGGCTTGCCGCCCTCCGTAAGAGTGGCCGCCAAGTATGACGTAGTCTGGCGTGATCTCGCGCATCTCTTCGGCGGCTCGCTGCAAACCTTCGCGATCGCGCGCGGCGGCTCCGGGAGGCGGCGGCCCCGTCGGGCGCAACTGGCGATAGGGAAGATCGCAGCGCAAAACGTAAAATCCCGCGTCGGCAAACGCCTCGGCCACCGCGCGCAATAACGGCGAATCGCAATTCGATCCCGCGCCGTGGGTGATCACCAGGCCCTTGCCGGACGGAGTAGACGCCGGATCGTGCAGCCATCCCTGAATGAATTCGCGCTCAAAACGTTTCGTAAGCGATCTCTCCTTTGCCCCAGACGGTCTGGCGGCCGACGCCGGTCCAGCGCGCGATTTCGAGATACGGCAGGAACTCGGTGAGCTCGCCTTCATATTCGACGACGCCCGTGAATCCGCCGAGCGAATGGCGCTGCCCCGTGCTGCGGCTGGTGCGATCGGCGGCGATTGGCAGCAACTCGCAACGCGTCGTTGCCACGCGGCTGGCGCGCTCGCCAAACGCTTTGAAATCGATCTCGAGCGGCCCGTCGCCATACAACTCGCGCAGAGTGCTGACGCGATCGCGGATGCGTGCCAGCAGGATTCCAAACTCAGGTTGCTCCGCACCCTTGAGCTCGGTTGGCGTGAGGAAGCGGACTCGAACTCGGTGGATCGGAGCGCTCCCGGCGCAGAGCGAAAAGCGCAGGGGTTCCTCGCCTGTAACAGAACGGAGGGTTCCCAGTTCCTCCATCAGTCGCGTGAATAATCCAACTGCAGGTTCGCGCGGCAGGAACAAGTTCAGGCCGACTTCAAGGGGACCCAGCATGCGGAACACGAAAGGACGCGGCGGGTCGGCGAGTCCACTGGGCCCGGTACCGGCGACGGCCCTGGGCGCGAAATATCGTGCGTACGCGCCGGCGTCGATCGTTTTGAGCGCGCTTCCAAACGCGCCGCGCACGGTGTTGGTCGAAAAATCCCGCAGTTTGCAGCTCGCGAAACGGAAGCGCAGCGGATAGAGATCGAAGGTGGTCGCGATGGCTGGGGTGCCCACTTGGAAACGTTAGCACGCGCCGCCCACGTTCTCCTGGCAGCTCCATTTTGTCGCATCTTTTATAATGAAGTATGGCCTTCCGGCTCGGGATCGACTATCAGCCGCGAGGCGATCAAGCGGCGGCCATTGATGCGTTGCTGCGCGGTCTGCGCGACGGCGATCAGAACCAGGTTCTGCTGGGCGTCACCGGCTCGGGCAAGACTTTCACCATGGCCAAGGTGATCGAGGCCACTGGCCGCCCGGCGCTGGTGCTGGCGCATAACAAAACGCTGGCGGCGCAGTTGTATCAGGAGTTCAAGAGCTATTTTCCCTCCAACGCGGTTGAGTATTTCGTCAGTTATTACGACTACTATCAGCCGGAAGCCTACATTCCCGCGGGCGATGTCTACATCGAAAAGGAAGCCACCATCAACGATGAGCTAGATAAGCTGCGGCTGTCGGCAACGCGCTCCCTGTTTGAGCGGCGCGATTGCATCATCATCGCCAGTGTTAGTTGCATCTATGGCATTGGATCGCCCGAGGCGTACTACGGGATGCTGATGATGCTCGAAAAAGGACAAAAGATTACGCGCGAGGAAATCACCGCGCATCTGGTGAGCATTCTTTACGAGCGCAACGAGGGCGATTTCAAGCGCGGCGCCTTCCGGGTGCGTGGCGACGTGATTGAGCTGTTTCCAACCTATGACGACTCCGCTTATCGCATCAAGATGTGGGGCGATGAGATCGAATCGCTGGAGCAAATCGATCCGCTCACGGGCCAGGTGAAGCAGAGCTACTTGCGGCTGCCCATCTATCCCAAGACGCACTATGTGATGCAGCCGGAAACGCGCGACAAGGCTCTGCGCAGTATCGAAAACGAGCTGCATTGGTGGAAAGGCGAGCTCGAAAAAGAAGGCAAGCGCATTGAAGCGCAGCGGCTGTGGCAGCGCACCAAGTTCGATCTGGAGATGATCAAGCAGATCGGCTACTGCCATGGGATCGAGAATTATTCACGCCATTTTACCGGCCGCTTGCCGGGTCAGGCCCCGCCCACGCTGCTGGATTACCTGCCGCACGATGCGCTGATGTTTCTGGATGAAAGCCACCAGACGATTCCGCAACTGCAAGGCATGTATCACGGGGACCGCTCGCGCAAAGAGCAACTGGTTAAGTACGGATTCCGTTTGCCCAGCGCGCTTGACAATCGTCCGCTCACCTTCGAGGAGTTCGAGAACCGCGTGCATCAGGCGGTGTATGTTTCCGCGACCCCCGGCCCTTACGAGCTCACCAAGACGGGTGGCGCTGTGATCGAGCAGATCCTGCGGCCCACGGGGTTGGTCGATCCTGAGGTCACGATTCGCCCCATTCGAGGACAGGTGGACGATCTGCTTCACGAGATCCGGCTACGCGCCGAACGCGACCAGCGCGTGCTGGTGACCACGCTGACCAAACGCATGGCCGAGGATCTGTCGGAGCATTACGCCGAAGCCGGCGTGAAGTGCGCGTATCTGCATTCGGAAGTTTCGACGCTTGACCGTGTGAAGATTCTGCGCGATCTGCGGCGCGGCACCTACGATGTGCTGATCGGCGTCAACTTGCTGCGCGAAGGTTTGGACCTGCCGGAAGTTTCTCTGGTGGCGATCCTCGACGCCGACAAGGAAGGGTTCCTGCGTTCCACCGGGTCGCTGATCCAAACCATGGGCCGCGCGGCGCGCCATCTGGAGGGGCGGGCGCTGCTCTATGCCGATGTCATGACCGACTCCATGCGGCGCGCGATCGAGGAAACCACTCGACGCCGCACGCTGCAGCGGACCTATAACGAAGCCAACGGAATTGTGCCACAATCCATCATTAAGCCGATCGACATGAACCTGGTGGCGATCGCGGAAGGGGATTACGTGACGGTACCGCTGGATGCGGAAGAGGTAGACGAGCAGGTAGTGGCGCCGGAACAGATGGATCAATACCTGGCTGAACTCGAAGCCAAAATGCGCGCCGCGGCGCAGCGATTCGATTTCAAACAAGCGGCCGCTTTCCGCGACCGCATCAAAGAGCTGAAGAGCAAGGCTCTGATAGGAATCAGTGCGACTCCAACGACGACATGAAAGTCCAAAGACCGGCGGGACTGGTGGGCGCAGGCGGCGTCAACCGGTCGTTCCTAGGCCGCTTGCCGGCACTGCTGGCGCAACTTGGCCCCGTCAAAGGTTCTTCCCTTAAAGTTTCACGCCGTATCGCTAACGGACTGCGTGCCGGATTCGGTATCGACGATTATCGCGCACTGGAATCCTGCGGCTTCATATGGATTGTGGCGCCGGAAACCACGCTGGATTTCATCGCCGGCGAACTAGCGTCCGCGATCCCGCTGGCGGATAAGACGGTGGTGCTGTGCGACTCCCTGCGCGACAGCCTTCGGCCCAGCCCTTTGCGAACGGCGGGCGCGCGGTTGGTTACGTTGAATTGCGTGCCGGAATCGGCGGAGCGCAAATTTGTCGCGGAAGGAAATGCAGCCGCGCTGACGGAATTGCGGAAACTGCTGGCGCGAGACCGGCGGAAGCTGATTGAACTCCGGCCGGCCACCAAGCCGCTGTACTTTGCGGGAGCCTATATGGGTTCGCACCTTTTAATGCCCTGGATCGCCGGGGCCGCGGAGAGTCTTCGCGCCGCGGGTTTTTCGCGCGAAGACGCTGTGAGCTTGGTCGAGGCGCTGGGGGTGAGGTCTCTGCGGGCCTACGCCAAAGCCGGTGACAAGGCCTGGAACCGGGCCACAGCCGAGCGCCTGCATCGCGCGATCGCCCGCGATCTGGAGACGCTGCGCTTCACCGATAGCCGCTTGGCGGCACTATTCACCGACGGTAGCGACCGGATGCTGCGCTACTTCGCCAAGCCGGTCCGCAAAGAACAGATGAAGGTGCTGGCGCAGCGTTCGGGATAATTTTACGAACGCCGCAGCGCGGCGCGCACCGCGTCCGGATTCGCATTCGCCAGTGCGCCGGCCACCTCGCTCGCCCGCTCCTCCAGTTCAAACGCCGGAGCCACCATGTGTACCAAACCCCATGCCAGAGCATCCGGCGTGGAGAAAATGCGCCCGGTGAGGCACAGCTCCAGTGCGCGCCGTTCGCCGATAGCCGAGGCCACTGACCAGTAAATCGCTTCGCTCCACTTGCCTTCACGAATGTCCGTCAGCCCGAAGCTCGACCCTTGCGCCGCCAGCACAACATGCGCGTTGGCCAGCAGCGCCACGCCGCCCGAGACCGCTACCCCTTGGACCGCCGCCACCAGCGGTTTCGCCATTCGGCGGCCGATGGTGAACAGTTCTTCGCCCGCCGGATCGACGCCGGTGCAGAACATCGGTCCGTCGGCCTCCAGCAAAATCGCGCCCACCGAGTCGTCGGCAACGGCGTCGCGCAATTCGCCCAGCAGATCGCGGCACATCGCGGCGTCCAGCAGATTGCGCTTCTCCACCGCCGCCAGCGCGATCCGGCGCAAACGCCCGTCCTGCTCGATGCGTAAACTCATTGGCCGCGCCGGTTCATAAAGTCTCGCCAGTTCATAAAGTCTCAAGGATTAAATGTTCGCGATGGCCGTGGGCGCATGCCGCGTCGAAAGCGAATGCCAGCACGCGCCGAGTCGCCAGCGGATCGATCAGTGCATCCACCTGACCGCGCGCCGCCGCATAGCGTGCATCCAGCCAGCGCTCGTAATCCGCACGTGTCTGCGCCATGCGTTTTTCGAGCTCGTCGGGAACAGCCGCGCCGCTCGCTTTAAGCTTTTCGAGTTCCGGACCGTGCACCGCCTGCACCGCGGCGTCGCCCTCCATCACGCCGATGCGTGCGGTAGGCCACGCGAACGCGAAGTGCGGATCGAAGCCCTGGCTCGCCATCGCATAGTAACCCGCGCCGCTCGCGTGATTCAGAGTCAGGACGATTTTGGGCACGGTGGCGCAGGCCATGCTCTCCACCATCTCGGCGCCCGCGCGAATGATACCTTCGCTCTCGGCCTCGGTGCCGACCATAAAGCCGGAGACATCCTGCAGATACAGCAAGGGCAGCCCGCGCCGATTCGCGTTTTCGACAAAATACGCCACCTTGCGCGCCGATTCCGCATATACGATGCCGCCGATGCGCGGCCCACCCGCAGTCTTCAGAAATCCGCGGCGGTTCGCGATCACGCCGATCACTCTCCCTTGCAGTCGCGCGTGCGCACAGAGCATTTCCGGCGCGAACTCGGGTTGGAATTCCAGGTACTCATCCGCGTCCACGATCCGGGCGATCGCGTCTTCCATGTCATACGGCAGCCGATGGTCGGCGGGTAGCAGATCGTAAAGTCCCTCGGCCGGCTTGGCGGGCGCGGTGCCTTTAGGCGCGGGCGGCGCGGGCGCCCCCAGCGGCAGCTCGCGCAGCTTTGTCCTGATGATCGCGAGCGCCTCCAAGTCGTTTTCCGCTTTGTAGTGCGCGACGCCGCTGGTCTGGGTGTGCAGCGTGGCTCCGCCCAGCGCCTCGGCGGAAACCACTTGCCCCACGGCTCCCTTCACCAGATTCGGACCGCCCAGCCCCATGAAGCTGGTGCCCTCCACCATGATGATGACGTCGGAAAGCGCCGGCAGATACGCGCCTCCTGCGATGCACATGCCCATCACCGCCGCAATCTGCGGCACTTTCAGCTTTCGCCGCATCAGCGAGTTGTAGTAGAAAATCCGTGCCGCTCCGTACTGCCCTGGAAAAATGCTGCCCTGATACGGCAGGTTGATGCCGGCCGAATCCACCAGGTAAACAATAGGAAGCCGGTTGCGCATGGCGATTTCCTGCGCGCGCAAAATTTTAGGAATAGTCTCCGGCCACCACGCGCCGGCCTTCACGGTGGCATCGTTCGCAACGATCACGGTCGCGCGGCCTTCCACCAGTCCCACGCCGGTGATCACTCCGGCCGCGGGCGCCTGACCGTCGTATTTGTCATACGCCACCAGCAGCCCGATCTCGAGGAACATCGTGCCCGCATCGATCAGTTTGGCAACGCGCTCGCGCGCCGTTAGCTTACCCACTCGGTGCTGTTTGTCGATTTTCGCAGGGCCGCCGCCCAGCCGCAGTTTCTCTTCCAGATCCTGCAATTCCGCCACCAGCCCGCGCATGTGATCTGCCGCTGTAGTCACTTCGTTTATTCTATAGGCCATGCGGGTGTCCATTTGCTAGGCGTAGATCAGCGCGTTCTTAAGATAGTCTGGACGGTGTTCCTGTTTGTGTCGGCTGTCGCTTTACTCTATGCGATCCGCGGTGCGTTGATCACCTTTACCCTTGCGGTATTTCTGGCGCTGCTGTTGTCACCCCTGGTTGGACTTGTCGATCACGCCACCTCCGTGCGCATCCCCCGAACCGTGGCTTTGACGGTGGTTTATGTCCTGCTGATCGCGGGATTTGCCGCGGCCCTCATCGGCGTCGTTTCGGCAGTCGCGTCGGATGCACGCACAATCTCCGGAACGCTACCCCAAGGCCTGGACGGCGACCCGCTGAGTGGCCTTCCGTTGCCCGCCTGGCTGGATCCCATGCGCGAACGCCTGGGCCTCTGGCTCCGCGACCGGTTGGATGAACTCGGCAAAAACGCTCTATCGCTTACCGGCGAGGCCTTGCGCCAATTGGCCACCGGGCTGGGCGCCGCCGTCAGCGCGATTGTGGTGCCTATTCTGGCCTTTTTTTTCATAAAGGATGGCAAGAAGCTGCGCGATGGCTTCATTCACAGCGTGGACCGCAAGCATCAAGTACTGTTGCATCATATTTTGCAGGACCTGCACCGGGTGCTGTCCCAGTATTTGCGCGCTTTGGTCATCCTGGCGATGGTTGCTTTCGTGTTCTACTCCGTGTTCCTCAGCATCACGGGCGCTCGCTACGCGGTGATGCTGGCGGGCATTGCCGCCACCCTGGAGTTTATCCCGGCGGTGGGGCCGTTCGTCGCCATGTTGATCATCTCAGGAGTAGGCCTGTTCACCGGATACACGCACTGGGTTCTGCTGCTGCTGTTTTTCGTGATCTATCGTCTGGCGCAGGACTACGTGCTCCAGCCCCTATTGTTGAGTTCGGGGATGCGGATTCATCCGTTGCTGATTATCTTCGGAGTGCTCGCGGGCGGCGAGCTTGCAGGCATCCCGGGAATATTCTTTTCCATTCCGCTGCTCGCGACGCTGCGCGTCATTTTCCTGCGATTATGGAAGCAGGACGTCCCGGAACGTAGCAATGCAACCTGAAAATAGCCCGACCGTCTCGCTGCCGCGTGTTCCCCAAGCCCCACCGCAACTCCCGCCCGGGGCCGGCGCCTCGGGCGGCGAGGGCAAGAAGAAATTGGGCGTCATTGCAACCGTCGCCGCACTGCTGTTCAAGTTTAAGACCCTGGGATTAGTGATCCTCACCAAGGGCAAGCTGGTCCTGCTGGGCTTGACCAAACTCAATACTCTGCTTTCCATGCTGGTTTCGATCGGATTTTATTGGGCGCTCTACGGCTGGAAATTCGGACTGGGCTTCGTGCTTTCGATCTACGTGCACGAGATGGGTCACGTGATGGCGCTGGCGCGCTACGGCATCCCCGCCAGCGCGCCGATGTTCATTCCCGGTTTCGGCGCCTTTGTGCGGTTGAAGGCGTACCCGGCTTCGCCCGGTGAAGACGCGCGCGTGGGCCTCGCGGGTCCGCTGTGGGGCTTGGGGGCAGCGCTGGCCTGCATGGGGATCGGTGCGATCACGGGCTCCGGTTTATTTTCGGCGCTGGCGAAAGTGGGCGCCTGGGTCAACGTATTCAACTTGATTCCGGTGTGGCAGCTGGACGGCAGCCGCGGCTTCCGAGCGCTAACGCGACAGCACCGCATCTACATCGCGGCTTTGTCCGGACTGCTGTGGTTGTGGACTTCGGAGACCATGCTGATCTTGGTGGCACTAGTGGCGGTGTGGCGTTGCTTTGCGAAGGATGCGCCCCAGTTGCCCGACAATGTGGTCTTCTTCCAGTTTGCGGGGCTGCTGGCCGCGCTCTCCGGGGTTTACTACTTCACGAACTAGCAGCGGGCTCACGGCCGCAAAAACACATCGGGCGCGGCAGCCATCGTTGACTCCGCGCCCGACTAAGAGACTAGAGCGAGTAGTTTTAAGCGGCGTTGACCATCAAGTCGTCGAAGCTTTCCGAGCCGTCGGCCTGATTGCGATCAGCAGTTTCCTGGCACTGGATGCAGAAGGGTGTCCAGGGCACCGCAGCCAAACGCTTGGGGCTGATATCTTCTTCGCAATGGAGGCAAACTCCGAAGGCGCCCTCGTCTATACGGCGCAAGGCGCCTCGCACGTTGCGCAGCAACTGCGATTCACGATCGAGATTGCGGATCGCCAGCTCGCGCTCTGCGGCATGCTGCACTTCGTCGAGAGCGTCCGGGCTCTTCTCGATGGCAATCCCTTCGCGATTGCGCACGAACAACTCCAGCTCAGCTTGCCTCGCCTCCAGTATTTCTTTGAATTTTTTTAATTCGTTCTTTGTCATTTTCGTCTCTCCTGTCTCTCGTCTCTTTTGTGTTTGTCCTTACGTCTCGTCTCGTCCCGTTGTCTCTCTCTGTGTCCGGTATCGTCCGTCAATGGCATTAGACGCAGCGATTACCAAAAAGGTTCACTCAATGCGATCCGCTTCAAGGGGATTGTCCGACGCGAAAGCGCGGACGAAAAGGGCACCGGGCGCCTTTGCCCGGCTACCTCCTGCTAACTTTGAAATAGAGTAGCACATGACTATTCAACCTTGCAAGCAATCGCAATGCCATCTTCGAGCTTCCAATTGGTTCCTACCGTGGGGGGCCACCCCCAATATGCGATTCTTAGTTATCGGCTCCACTGCCATAAACCATTACGAGCATATTCGATCCGCGGATTTGAACTGCCCCGCCACCCGCGAATTTCAAGTGCGAAAAACCAATGTCTTACAAATGTCCCAATCATGCCACCGCCAAAAGGGTTGCGCCAGTCGGTAAAAACTCTCATTCCTGCATCGTTAATTCACGCCGAGAATCCTACCATATCGGTACTAGCCGTACACAAGCCGACAGCCCCCGGAACAGCTTTTAGAGGGCCACCGAACATCTTTCCAGGGCCTATTAGATCGCCATACTCCACATAAGTTTCAGTACGTTGTAATATCCTTTGGCGGCACGAATTTGTTCCCTTGAGGGAGCCAGTTTCGGGCACGGAACCGGTTTTATAAGCTTGTGACTGCACTACCGTATAGCGCGCGAAACGGGCAGAAGCCGGACACATGGTTGTTTCGTTGTGTCTCAATGGCGTGTCAAAGGTCTACGGGCCGAGAGGCTGGCGAACCCCTAAGACCCTTGGTATCAGCGCTATAAAGTGGCGCTTCCCGTGCTCCTTCGACCTTGGCCAAACAGCTTATGCGGTTCGTCGCTATCTCTGTGTTCCTTGCCTGTGTCGGTATTCCAGCAGGCGCGACGATCCTGCAACAATTGACGCTGGACGAGATGGCCCAAAAGTCGACCTCGATCGTCCGCGCTCGGGTGACCGGATCGCATGCCGTGGTCCGGACCGGCGATGTTTTCACCGTATATACGCTTGCGACGCTTGAGAGCTTAAAGCCCGGACGCGGCACTCGGGAAGTAGCTGTTCCGGGAGGGGTTACGGGAGGAATCCGGCAAGTGGTGGCGGGCGCGCCGCTGCTGCGAGCGGGCCAGGAATACGTGCTGTTCCTATGGACCCGCGGTTCCGGGCTGACGCAAGTGATCGGCATGTCGCAGGGGCTGTTTCGTGTCGAAAAAACCACGTCTGGTGACCGCCGGGTGTCACGAGGAGCGACAGGCGAGCAGATGCTGGACGCAGCGGGCCGTACCGTTCGGGACGAGGCTCTGTCCATGTCCTTGCCGGAGCTGAAGGCCAAGGTGTTCAAGGCTTTGGCGACCGCCGCGAACGCCGTGCCGCCGGCAAGTCTGGCTGTGAGGGCAGGGAAATGATGCGAACGCTGGTTCTCGGAGCGGGGCGTGTCTTCCTTCTGGCTGTGGGTCTCACCGCCATGTCCCCTCTGGTATCCGCGTATTACTACTACGTGTTTTTCGCGAGCGGCACTGGTCCCTATGCACCACTAGCGGCCCATTTCGACCTGAATGCCATCCAGGACAATACGGTCCAGTATTTTATTTCGGATCAGACGCCTGGTCCCCTGATGCCTGGCGACAATCTTACCGCGATCTACAGCCAGATCCTGCAGGCGGCGGAAGTTTGGAATAATATCGCGACTTCCTCGCTGCGCCTGCACTTCGGTGGCGCCCGGAACATGGCTAGCCCCCAGGCCGTGCCAGGGATCGACGTGGTGTTCGATGACAACATGCCGCCGGGAATCGTCGCCCAGACCAAAGTCATTTTCCCGGCGGACCTCACCTTTCTGAGCGCGAAGGGCACATCCTTCGTGCCGATTCTGCGCTCGAAAGTGCAAATGCGCAAGGATCTCACGGCGGCGGGTTATCAGCAGGCAAGCTATACCGATGCGTTTTTCATGACGCTGGTGCATGAATTTGGGCACTCATTGGGTTTGCAGCATACCTTCACATCGGCTACGATGTCGACGGCGATTACGCGTGCCACCACACGAGGTGCGCCGCTCGCGGCCGATGACGTGAGCGGGATTTCGCTGCTGTATCCGGCGGGAGGGTACGCCGCCGTCACCGGGAGCATTATGGGGCAGGTGAAGGCGCCAAACGGTGCGGCGATCAATCTCGCCAGCGTGGTGGCGCTTTCGACCAACGGCGTGGCGATCAGCGGCATGACTCGTCCCGACGGCACCTATGAGATTGACGGCATTCCTCCGGGCCAATACTATGTTTACGCCCATCCGTTGCCGCCGGCTTTCGCCGGAGAAGGGACCCCGGCCAATATCGTGACTCCGGCGGACCCGCAGAACGATACATTTGCCGCGAACACCGGTTTCGTCACGCAGTTCTTCCCCGGCACACAGGATTGGACCCAGGCCGTTCCGGTAGGTGTCGCGGGCGGCAAGGCGGTGAGTGAAGTCAATTTCGCGGTGACGGCGAGCGCGGGGCCCGCAGTCTACGCGATGGAAACTTACGGCTATCCGCAGGGCGTGGCGATTCCGGCGCCGCCGTTTACGCCGAAGACCCGCAATGGCTTGGTGTTTTATGCCAATGGAGCGACGGTGAATAATCTATCCGCGATGGCTCCCGGGCTCACCGCGAGTATTATCGGTTCGGCGGCCAGCCTGGAGCCGGGAAGCCCGCGATATTTCGCCAACGGGTTCTTGCTGGCGTGGGTGGACACGGCCGACATCAAAGTGGAAACGCCGGTGGCTCTGGCGGTGAGGCTCGATGGGGATCTATACGTTCTTCCCGCGGCGTTTACGGTAGTGCCGGGCGGCCCGCCTTCCATCTTCGGCGTGACGCCGCCCGCGAGCGCCTCTCCGGTGGCAACCAGGGTAACCGGCGCCAATCTGACGGCAAGCACCCGCATCCTCTTCGATGGCGCTCCGGCGCAAGTGCTCGCCGCCAATGAAGACGGATCGCTGGACATCGTTCAGCCTCCGGCCTTGAGCGGTATGCAGGCCACGGTAGAGGCGGTCAACCCGGATGGACAGACCTCGTTACAGTCTCTGGTTTCCACTCCCGCCCCGATGTTCACATTCCCGCAATCGAATCCACCGCAGATCTTCCAAACTCCCAATACGGTGACTGCGGGGACCGACACTTTACTGGTGATCAGCGGGATTGACACGCATTTCGCCGAGGGGCGGACGGTCGTCGGATTTGGTTCAAGCGATATCTCGGTGCGCGGAAAATGGGTAGTGAACTCCAGCATGGTGATTCTGAATTTGACGGTGGATCCCGCGGCGCAGCCTGGCACCACATACATTACGGTGGCCACGGGTCTCGAGATCGTCACCGCTCCCTACATGTTGAACATCGCCGCGGCCAGTCCTAATCAGACCAGCCTGCGAGTGCCCATACGGAACGCCGTCACCGGCTTGGCCGGCATTCCCGCCGGAGGCATCGCCCGGATCGGAACCGCGGGCTTGCCAGCCGATCTGACCGGCTGGACGCTCACCGTGGGATCGCTGCCGGCGGCTTTCACGGCGGATGCGAATGGCGTGCTGACGGTTCAGGTGCCGAGCCAACTCGCCGTCGGGCAGCAGCCCGTGCAACTGAACGCGCCTCCGAATTCAACTGTAGCCGCCGTTCCCCGTGTGATCCTGCAACTGGACCCGGCGCCTCCCTTGATACTTTGGGGAGTGGACACGCCAGTCGTGGGTGGCGGCCCGGTGCTGCTGAGCGCCTCGAATCCGGCTCCGCTCGGCGGGAGCGTGGTAGTGATGGTTTACGGACTTTCGTCGCCCAGTGGGGTTTTGCCCAGCGCGGACGCCGTATGGATGAATATCGAGGGCGTCATCTATCCGGTGACTGCCGTCACCCAGGTCCCCGCCGATCCCAACTCGACGGCGCCGCCGCCCGACCTCGCCTACGTCAGCTTCGTGGTTCCCGCGACGCTGGTATTGGATCCAACCGTGAGCAATCCGGCCGTGCCGGTGATGGTGGGGACGGGGACACGGCAGTCAGGAGCGTATTCGTTATTCCTGGCGCCCGCACTGCCACCGCCCGTGACTGCGGCGCCGTGATACCAGCACCTCGGCGAAGCACTTGCATTTGAAAGCTGTCGCTAAGGTGTTCCACGTAGCAAGTCTGCATCGCAACATTCCGATACTAACTGACATGGAGATCCCTAGCCCGTCACGCAAAGCGCACTATGGAGCAGACCGGCGAACCGAACTACGCGAGGTTTGCGCCGGTGAGGCCGTGATGGATGTCTTGAGCCCCAAAATACAAACCGCCATTCCTGTCCGCGTCCTGGACATCGCGAGCGCGAGTCTTAAACTTGCCGTTCCTTGCTACGTGTCTCCTGGCTCACTTGTCCGGATACATATGTCGGAATCCGTGGCGCACGCTGAGGTCAGGTACTGTACGAGCGAATCCTCCGAGTATTGCTTGGGAGTAAAGGTGGAAGAGCTGGTTCGCAAAGACGAATAGAGCCGGCATGGCCTGGGCCAATACCGGCTCCGCTATATCATTCAGGTTTTTCTGCTTATCGCTCGATGGCTGACCGGAATTGGCCCCCGTATTCTAATGCTTCGCGGGCGAGTATTTCGTGAGCGTCTGCTGGCCGACTGCCGCTCCGTAGATATTGCCTTTTGGATCTGCGACGGTACCTTCCGCGCCGCTGGTATCCGACATGGGTAGCGCGCTGCTGTTGGTATAGTGATCGTCGCTTTCCGGAGTCGTCAAAGTATCCGGAATGAGCGCCGTGACTTTGCCATCCTTGCCGTCTTTCACCTTGCCGACGCGTATGCCGCGCGTATAACCCGGATTGTTCTTTTTGTTCGACTGCGAATCCGCCACATAAAGGATGCCTTTGGGATCGATGTAAATCCCGCTGGGGCTGCCATATTGCTTCCATTCTTCAAGGAATTTTCCATCCTGGTCGAAGATTTGAATGCGGCGATTGGCGCGGTCGCCCACGAACAGGCGCCCTCGGGCATCGAAGGCCAGCGCATGAGGAGTATCGAACTCGCCGGGGCCGGTGCCTTTCTTGCCCCACGACTTGATGAACTTTCCGTCGCTGGAAAATTTGACGATGCGAGCATTGGTATTCCCGCCGTGGCCGTCGGCTACAAAGATGTCTCCATTTGGCGCGACGATGACATCCGAGGGGCTATTGAAAGTATCCGGGCCGTCGCCGGTCACCCCCGCCTTGCCGAGTGTCATCAAGACTTTACCGTCCGGGCTGAACTTGATCACGTCGTTGCCTTTTCCGTCTCGGGCCACCTGGTCAGTCATCCAGATGTTGCCGTCTTTATCCACGAACATCCCATGAGGCGTTACGAAAAGCCCGGCACCGAAATTCTTCAGCAGCTTTCCGGAAGGGTCGAATTCGAAAATCGGGTTATCCATGCTGCCGACGCAGTTATTGGCGCCGCATCGATCGGCGACCCAGATGTTTCCAGTCCGGCGGTCGATGTCGATGGCGCTCACCGACCCCAGTTTTCTTCCGGCCGGGAACTGAGCCCAGTGATCGTTGGCGCTATAAGGATTCGGCTGGCTAAATAC
>JBDTTL010000058.1:0-18644 GCA_039930665.1 Acidobacteriota bacterium | reverse complement strand
GTGATGGCTACGGAAACTCGCTCGGCGGGTTTTACAAGAACGGTGTGCTTGCTAGGTAGAAAATCGCCCGAGCCATTTTCAAGCTGCATAAACATGCCGTGCAAGTGCATCGTATGCTCCATCATCGTGTCGTTGACGAACGTCCACCGAAGCCGCTCACCCAGGCGAAAACGAACGGGCTCGTGGGCTTGCGAATATTTCTTACCATCGAGGGACCACATGAAACGTTCCATATGTCCGGTCAAATGGATTTCGAGCTCTCGTTGCGGCTGACGGGTGTCATTAAACGGCTCCAGAGCCTTTAGATCGGTATAGACGAGAACCCTCCGCCCGCTACCGCCGAGACCGATTCCAGGGTCGTCGAGGCGAGCGCGGGTGACTTGCGGAATGGTTTGGTTGCCCGACCCATGCATGTCCGGCCCGTGCCGGACGGGTACACTGCCCGGAATTCCGCCATGCTCCATGCCGGCCATCTTTTGCATGTCGTGCTGTGCCGGCGCCGGCATCTTCCCGGTGTCATGTCCCTCGTGCGAATCGTGACTCATCTCCATCCCAGCCATCTTTCCGCCTGCCTTCATGTTTTTGTCCATGGCGACTTTCATGCCGGGCATTTCTTTGCCTTCCGGCATGACCATACCCATGTCGGTCATCGTCCGCAGGGGGCGGGGGCGGCGTTCTGGGATTGGCGCGCTCATTCCCGGACGAGGAGCGAGCGTTCCGCGCGTATATCCGCTGCGGTCCAGGGTCTCTGAGAAAATCGTGTAAGCGCGATCCTCACTGGGCATGACGATCACGTCATACGTCTCGGCAGGTCCGAAGCGAAACTCGTCTACCTCGACTGGTTGCACATTCTGGCCATCCGCTTGGACGACCGTCATCTTCAGACCGGGGATTCTCACATCGTGAAAAGTCATTGCGCCAACATTGATGAAACGCAAACGAACCCGCTCTCCCGGTGTGAAGATGCCGGTCCAATTGCTCTCAGCCGTACGTCCGTTCATCAAGTAGGTGTACACATTGGCCGTTGCGTCGGCCAAGTCCGTCGCCTCCATGCGCATCCGGGCCCACATCATGTAGTTATCCGTTGTCGGTTTCCAACCATACTCAGCTAGGTCCGAGGCGAGTTCCCGAAGCGTCCGTTGCTGGAAATTAAAGTATCCAGCTCTTTTTTTGAGCCTCGATATCATTGCCGCCTCCGGCTGGAAACTCCAATCCGAGAGAACAACCACATATTCACGGTCGTACTGGACCGGATCGGGTTTGATTGGATCGAAAATGAGAGGTGCGTAAACGCCGGCCTGCTCTTGGCCGGGCGAATGGCTGTGATACCAATAGGTCCCGTACTGCTTGATCCGAAATTTGTAAACGAAGGTCTCACCGGGTTTGATTCCTGCAAAACTCACCCCGGGCACGCCATCCATTTCGGGCGGCAAGAGTACGCCGTGCCAATGAATCGAAGAACTTTCCTTCAGTCTGTTGGTCACATTTAAAGTGACATCCTGTCCCTCGCGGAGGCGAATGATTGGCCCGGGCAACATGCTGTTGATGGTTTTCGCTGTTGTTGTTCTATTGCCGATTTGAACCTGCGTCTCTGCAATGGTGAGGTTGATTGTGTTCCCACTGAGTTCGCCGGATGGAGCGTCCGCGGCAGTCAAGCGAGACCACGGAGGAAACAGTGTCTCAACCGCTGCCAAAGTGCTTGCTGCTCCCATTGCCTTTAGTAACGGACGCCTCGATAGTTTTTTGTAGTTCATCTTAAAAGGCCTCAAGTGGTGATTCCGTCGGGTGCACTGGGTTCGCACCCTACTGACTTAGAACCGGGAAACAGCGCTCTCGTTTCGTTACTTTTCAAGTATTTAACGCCGACCGGCGATACACAAAACATAGTTCGAGCGAGCTTCCCGGAAGGTACGAATCGCTGGCCGAACTGTTCCGACAAGAGCGTTCGACTACCTGCTCGGATACCGCCTGAGACCGTGGAGCGTCCATCGGCGTTCACGAGCATCACCGAGTACGAGTCGCTCCTTTTTGATTCCATTCCTGGAGAACCTACCGGCATCCCCGGAACGGCAAGCCCCCTGGCGCTCGGTCTCTCGCGGAGCAACCGGCGTATCTCGCTGGCCGGAACGTGACCCTCCACGGCATAGGCATCCACGATTGCCGTATGGCAAGACATCAGTTGATCTGGAATCCCGAACTTGCGGCGATACGGAGCGGTATCTTCCACATCTAGCACTTCAACTTGAAAGCCGTTTTCGCGCAGATGCTTCACCCACTTGCCGCAGCAGCCACAGGTCGGTGTCTTATAAACCTTGACACTATTTGAACCACTTGCGCGCAACCGGACGGTTGCAACCAGGGATGTTGCCAATAGCGTCCAGAGGAATTGTTGCCGATTCATCGAAATCTCCCGTCTTACTCCAACCTGCTGGAGCGCGATTTCCTGATTTCAGCTCGCGCTCCAGGTTCGAATAAATTCCCACCTAGTGTTTGTGTTCTCCCTCGGAATGGGTCACAGGCTTCCCCGGAGCCATTGTCATCATGACCTCCTTGGCCGCCAGTTCGCCGGTCGCCAACTTCGTTCCAATGACGCTGATCTTGTCGCCCTTCTTGAAATGCTTCAAGTCAACGGCCTGCTCGCCCATTTCATACTTGGTGTCCTTGCTGAGCACGACGCTGACATTTCCGCTGGCAGTCTTCATAACCACCGCGTTTTCCGAGATCGAGACAATCTCTCCCGGGGTCGCCTTGCCGGCGTGCAGCTTCTCGTCATGAGCGAAGAGCAGCGTCCCCCCCATCATGCCTGCCAAAAGCAACATCGTCTGAAATTTACGAATGAACATGGTGTTTCTCCTTTGTTTGTTCGATTGATCGGAGTGGAGACTACGGGATCGCACCGGCTTCTCCCCTTTGTTGTTGAAACTGATTTGGCATTCCAACGGAGAGATCGACTCCGCCGGTGAGCAGCAAACCTTGAATTTCTACCGAACGTTGCCAGACGCTGGTAAGCGCGTCTACGTAAGAATCCTGAAGCTGGAAAAGATTACGCTGGGCGATCAGGGCTTGCGGGTAAGCCGCCGCCATCTGGCGGAAGTTGTTGAGATACAGCTCGTATGCTTTCTGAGCTTTCGGAAGAACCTCCGCTCTATATCGATCGGCGCGGGTCAGGGCCGTGCGATATTCCCGGTAGACTTCAGCGAGCCGCGATCGAAGGGCAAGCTTCGTCCTATGGACCTCGAGTCTGGCTTTGTCAACGCCTGCGCGCGCGGCCGCGATATTGCCCTGATTGCGATTGAAAATCGGAATTTGTATACCGACATCGAAGAAACCCTCAATTCCCACTGGCCGTTGCAAGCCGACGTCGCTGAGTAACTCGCGGTTGTAGCGGACGCCGCCACTGAGAAGCAAATCCGGGATCATTTCCTTCCTGGCGCGTGTCAGCGCCGTTTCCGCACGGCCGACATCGAGGCTGGCCGCTCTTAGCTCTGGACTCTCCGCATAGATGGTTTCTAATGCCTGATCCACATCAAGCCGAGGCACGGCTTCCAAATCCCCCAGCAGCGGGCCACGCTGCAGAGCTGAATCATTGATCACGGCTCCAAGTTGGCGCCAAGTTCTTTCCTGGCGGTTCACGGCATCCACCAACTCCAGCTGAATTCGTTCGGATTCAACGTCAGCGGCGAGTAGATCCGGCTGATCCGCTTGCCCGACGTTTCCTAACTCGGCGGAGATTCTTACGGCTTCGGCGGCGAGCCGGGCGAGATTGCTTCGCACGCGGATGCGGTACTGATCGCTTAGCGCTTGGTAAAAAAGCGTTCGCACAGCGTTGAGGACACGTTGCCGCTGGGCTCTGGTGGCCTCCTCGGTAATGGCTCGCTCCTGATCGGCAACTTTCCGGCTAAGTCCGAGCTTGCCTGCCGTTACAATCCGTTGCTGGATACCCCCGCCGATCTCACCCCCGCGGATGATAGGGCCTCGCGAAATTTCCTCGCCAACCGCCGAAAAGGTGGGGTTCGGATAAAGGCCGGCTTGCTTGGCGAACCCAGCCGCTGCTTCGACGTCGGCTTTTGCCTGTCCGATAGTGGGATTGCGTTCAATCGCCATCCTCTCCAGGTCTTCGAGCGTGATCATCGGAGGAGTCTGTGCCGTAGCGACCACAGCTACTGTCAAGAGTTGCGCGAATCGATAGAGTGGGTGTCTCATCCTTTGCCCTTATCGATTCCCGGCGCTGACGACTTTGACGTCATGCAACGTGAAGTCTCCGTCATAGACCGTCGCAGAGATCTGGTCACCCGCTTTGATTCCCTTTAAACTGTCCGGATTGTCCACGGGATAAGCCATTGTCATTGGGCCCATCCAGCCCTCGACGGCCCCGTGATTCACGGTGATGCGGCCAGTGCCTTCGCTCACCGCTTGGACACGGCCTAACAGGGAATACCCGGCCGGTTTTCGTACGGCTTTTGTCTGTTGCGCCTGGGATGGCATCATCGCCATGATCTGGTCGAACTTTTCTGGCGGCAGTACTCGCACCAGTGTCATCATCCCCATCATTCCGCCGGTCCAGCCAGGCCGTAGGCCAAAGGTCTCTGGCTTTTTCTTGTATATCTCGTCCATCACCATCCACATGTCCTGCGGATAGCCGGCGACTTTTTTCTTCTCTGGATCGTCCTTCGGGTACATGGTGGTCAAAGCATCCTCGGATTGCCCGGGCTCGCTTTCATGGCCCGGATGGCCGTCATGACCCGCTGGCGTTTGCGATTGTTGACCTGGGACCAAGTCCTTGAGAATCGCGCTCACATCCACCATAGGCCCGATG
The DNA here is from genome assembly GCA_039930665.1 of Acidobacteriota bacterium. Taxonomy (GTDB): domain Bacteria; phylum Acidobacteriota; class Terriglobia; order Bryobacterales; family Bryobacteraceae; genus Palsa-187. Next base: position 13,828 of record JBDTTL010000058.1, on the reverse strand, counting down.
GTATTGGACGTCAGGCGTTCGCGGTCGGCGCTCACACCCAGTCCGCGTCCGAGCGAGGGCCCGAGATCTTCCGACAGAGCGTTGCCGCGAAGGACAATTCCCATTCCCTCCTGCATACCGCCGCCAGTGTTCATTCCATGCCCCATGCTCATAACCGGACCAACCATTGACGCCATCTGGTTCATGTTGTGATGCGGCATGTGGCAATGCAGCATCCAATCGCCAGGCGACTTAGCCACGAACTCGATGTCCCTAGCTTGCGCGACTCCGACGATAACCGTGTTACCTGGCCCCCATGTCGTTTCGGGTTGCCGGCCGCCTTCAGAACCCGTCACAACAAACTGCATGCCATGAAGATGCATCGGGTGATGATCCATCCCGAGATTCACGAACCGAATACGAACCCGTTCACCGAGCTTCACTAGCATTGGCGTAGTTGCTGGCCCGGTCTTGCCATTCATCGTGAGCCAGTTGTACTCCATAGCCAACGTGTTGGGAACATTGTTGTTCGGTAGGAGTGCCCATTCCTGGAGCACAAACGCGAAGTCGCGATCCGCCCTGGGTTGAAACGGCTGCTTCGGGTGAATGATGAAAAGACCGATCATGCCCATCATTTCTTGCATGGGCATGTGTGAGTGATAGAAGTACGTTCCATTCTGGTTCAACGTGAATTCGTAGACGAATCGCCCACCAGGCATGATGGGGTCTTGCGTGACGCCGGGTACTCCGTCCATGTCAATCGGGATTTCGAGGCCGTGCCAGTGCGGTGCGGTTGGCTCCGGCAGATGATTTTCGAAGACGATCCGCACTCGATCGCCCTCCTGTACCTCAATCGTTGGGCCGGGTACGCTCCCGTTGTATCCCCACGCCGTCATCGGTCTCTCTGGAACCAGGCTGGTCTGAACGACCTCGGCGACAAGGTTAAATTCTTTCGCGCCGTTCACAAGCTCGTAGGGCAGCTTGGGAATATCCGGTGTCACCAAAGGAAAGAACGGTTCCACGATCGCGGGGTTAGTGGTGCCTGAGATCTTGGCTGGGGCACCTGGCGAAACCTGCATTGACGCGTGTCCGGAATGATCCATGCCCGGCATCGAGGGGTTAGCCGGCATAGGCTGGGCAGCGGGCAGCGATTGTCCGGTAATGGACTTCACTCCAGCCGCGATAGCAGCACCCAGAGTTGCAATTCTTGTGAAGAAATCTCGACGATCGGTATCCATATCCAGTCCTTAATGACCCTGCTCTGCTTCAACGGGCATTTGATTCACTTCCCTCATAAACTCCACTTCCTTGTCGGTCAGTTTCGGAAGGTGACGGATAAACAGCACTAGCTTCCAGTTGTCCTCGTCGCTTCCACCCCAGCCAGGCATCCCAGTAAAGCGAACGCCATTCTTGATGAGGTAGAACAACTCGCCATCGGAGAGTTCCTGAGTCGCGCTCTCCCGCATATCCGGCGCGGGAGGATACAGGCCGGCGTTGATCTGCGTCTTGCCGTCGCCTCGATTGCCATGACAGGTCGCGCAGTGGTCTGCGAAGTGATCCCTCGCCTCAGCTACGGCCAACAGCGTGGCTTCAACCGGGTTCTTGAGGCCAGTAGCACCGGGTTCGCTCGCTAGGCGGCGCGCTTGGCGCGCCAGGAAAATTTCGTAAGCGGCGGGCTTTTCTCTGGCGCTAAACCCATGGGACTTTACAGTCCAGAGAGCCCAGCCGAGCACGGCAACGACCGCCGAAACGCCGACCCAAACGACGGATTGTTTGATGCGCACAAAAAACCTCCAGCTCAACGCGCTTACGCTTCGACGACGGACGTAGGTCCGCATCGCTGCTGTTAACAGAAAACGAGAGCTGGAGGTCTAGACTCGAAGGATTGTTGAAGAGGCGAGGTCGGAGTGCAACGGCGGTGATCGATCGGAAGAAAAATCAACAAGAACGGCCGCCGCCGGGACAGCTTCCACAAAGTGGAATTCGACCAGCGCAACGACAGGGGAGTCTAGGCCTATCGAAGGTGCCTGAGGCCCGGCTTCGCTTACAAATGTGGCATGGCGGCAATTGGTTTGGGTGTGATCGTGATCCGCCGGAGGTGCCGGATGATGGCAATCTTCGATCGGGGTGGAGGAATATGGCTGAAGCGGTGCACCGCACGGTGCGATACCGCATGCCGCGATGCACTGTGTGCTCGCCGCGACAATAACTGCTACCATCAGAATGGCAATTTTGCCCAACAAACTCTCCGCTCTTACTCTAGCACACGAAATCAGTGACCGCAGCAACAAGACCGCACTGGCTTCCCGAGCGCACTAGCGACCGCGTCGCCCGCCTTCTGCTTCTCACCAGTCTCACCGAGGGCCACTTGAAAGCTCTTCCTGTTCGATCAGGTCGCTTCGTTTCGTATTGGGGTTGATCGTTTCGGAAGTCTTATTTAGAGTGTTGGTCATTTGGTTGTCTCCATTTCGAGGGCCAATTTGCCCTTCGCTAGTGCTGACGCGGACGGCTTCGAAACCTTACACCAGACGGATGGTGTTATTTCTTAGACCTTGGCTCGGCAGGTGCAATCTAGGCATCCGTGGGTTGCGCAGATCCCGCAAGTGACGGTCACCTGCTTGCGGAGCGCTTCGCGTGTACGGTGAACGCGTACGCTGCGTTATTGGAGGTAATCTGCGCTTGGTCGGCGAGTTCAGCCAGGCTGTGTTCCTGAATGTCAATGGTTTCCAGCGCCTGCTGGCATTGCGGCTTGAGCGTTTGAGGTTGTTGTACTCCAGTTGTTCCACCAGCATTCGCTCGCTCGCTGCGAATCGAGTACAACGCCTGCAACAACAGCGCCCGCATTAATCGCTCCGGCGCAATCGACGGACGCCGGGCTTTTGCGTACATCTGGTCAAACCGTTTCGACATCGATTCCAATGCCGCATCCGTCATCGGCCGCAACGGGCGCAACGGATGATCTTGCGGCACTCGTTCCTCCAGCGTCCCGTATAGGAATAGTTCGTTCTCTTGGCGATCGTTTCCGCGCATATCCTATTGGCGTTTCTATCTCCCTTAGGTCACCGAAACTTAGGCTTTTTTCAACATCCTGTTAGGGCTTAGCCTAAGATCGCGGCAGCCGCGACAGACCCGGCGAGGTCACGTACGAGGAGCGCCAGAGCCACAGTCGTGATGCCGCTCCCCGCAAGGGAAACGGCAAAAAGACGCAGGAAGCCGGGGTTTCGCGTCGACGACTGTGAACCGGAGACATGGCCTAACTCGCTCCCTCAAAACGAACTCGGAGAAGTTTCACCGAATTCACGAACACGAGGACGTCTGGGCCTAGATCATCGTTCTGTTGATAGCTATACTACCAGAACATTTTTGTGCCAGAATGGTTTATGCCATTCGTCGCTAAACGACAGCGCTTGATTTTGACGGTGGAAGATCGTGCACGGTTGGAATATCTGCGACGATCACGAAGTGCAGAGAAACGGTCAGTGGTTCATGCGGCAATTCTTTTGGATTGTGCCAGCGGTATGAGCGACGGCGCAGTGGCCGCGGCCAATGGCGTGAATCGTCACACGGTTGCGTTGTGTGCCAGCAAGTTCCTGCGGTTTGGAATGGAAGCGGCCGTGGGAGATCTGCCGCGGCCCGGACAGAGTCGCCGGATTCCTGACGACGCCATTGCGTGGGTTTGGGACTTGTCCTGCCAAAAGCCCAAGGATCTGGGCTACTCCTATGAACTGTGGACTTATGCTTTGCTGCAGACTCATATCCGGAAGCATTGCGTGACTGCCGGCCATCCGAGTCTGTTCGAGCTGAGCCGGTCGAAACTGCATCGGTTGTTGACTCAGGGGGAGATCAAGCCCCACAAGGTCCGCTACTATGTGGAACGTCGGGATCCCGAGTTTGAACGCAAGATGATCGAGGTTCTCCATGTCTACAAGGAAGTTGAGATTGTCAACGCCGGATTGGTGGAAGGCACACTCAAGGAACCCACAACGGTCACCATCTCCTATGATGAGAAGCCTGGCATTCAAGCTCTGGCTACCACCACGCCCGACCGGCCACCAGTACCGAATCGCCACGCCAGCCATTTACGGGACAACGAGTACGTGCGATTGGGGACCGTATCTTTGCTGGCTGGCCTCGACCTGCATACCGGTCGAGTTACCGAAATCGTGCGCGACAGCCACGCTAGTTCAGACTTCATAGCGCTGCTCAGCAAGATCGATGCCGAGTATCCCGCTCACATCCCGATTCGCCTCCTGCTCGACAATCATTCCGCACATATTTCAAAGGAGACCCAAGCTTACCTCGGTCTTCACCCACAGCGCTTCGAGTTCGTATTTACGCCGAAACACGGATCGTGGCTCAATATCGTCGAGACCATGTTCAGCAAGATGGCCCGAACCATGCTGCGCGGCATTCGCGTTGCCAGCAAACAGGAACTGATCGATCGCATTCACCTCTACTTTGCCGAAGTTAACTCCGACCCGGTGATCTTCCGCTGGAAATACAAATTGGACGATATGAATGAAATTGTCATTGGCCACCCATCAACAGAACGATAATCTAGATGCAAGATCGCAGCCTGAATGGGTCCGATCCAGCCGAGCAAAGCGGCAGTTATGCCCAGTACGTGAACCACTCCGACGCCCACGAAAAGATTTTCCTGGATGGTTCTGTAAGAGCGTTTCGCGATCGCGCGCGCCAGATCGATCTTGGAGAGATCGTCGGTCATCAGAGCAATATCGGCTGCTTCGAGTGCCGCCTGAGTGCCACGCGCTCCCATCGCGATCCCGACGTCCGCGGTGGCTAGTGCGGGGGCATCATTGATACCGTCGCCGACCATCGCGACGCCGTGGCCTCGTTGCTGCAAGCGAACAATCGCTTCGACCTTTTGCTCGGGCAACAATTCGGCTTGCACCTCGTCGACGCCGATGGCTTTCGCGACACGATCGGCTGCCTCAGGGCCGTCGCCGGTCAACATGATGACCTTCTGGATGCCGTTCGCTTTCAGTTGGGAAAGCACAACTTTTGCGTTAGGACGCACCTCGTCGGCCAGTTCGATGAAGCCCACCAAGCGCCCGTCCACAGCGACGTGGATCATCATTCCGGCTGGGGCGCCATCTTCTGCCCCGAGTACCACACCGTTCTCACTCAGAAGCTTTTGGTTCCCCACGAGAATTGTTTTTCCATCCACGGTTGCGCGGACGCCCCGACCCTTAAGCACCTCGAAGTCCGTGGGCTCGAGGACGGAAAAGTGACGCGCAGTGGCGGCCTCGACCACCGCTTGTGCCAGAGGATGACCCGACCGGCGATCCGCCGCAGCCGCGAATTTCAAAACCTCTTCTTCGGTCAACTCGCCCTCAACGGGGCGGATCGCTACGACCGTAGGTTTGCCCACCGTCAGAGTTCCGGTCTTGTCAAAGACAATTACGTCGACTTTAGCCAGAAGTTCCAGATAGAGTCCGCCCTTAATCAAGATCCCGTTCTTGGCGGCGCGGGCGATCGCTGCGATCATCACTAACGGCGTCGCCAATCCAAGTTCCGCGGGCGACGTAAAAATTAGGAGCGTCACGATCTTGCGTATGTCATGGGTGATCAAATAGACGGCAATCAGGAATACAAAGACGGCGGGGATGAGCCAGCCCGCTACTTTGTCGGCTAGCTTTTCTACGGGCGCCTGATGCTCCTCCGCATTCTCGACCAAAGCGATGATGCGGGCGAACATTGTCTCGCCCCCGACCTTGTCAGTGCGAATGTCGAGGGCGCCGGATTCGACCAGAGTACCAGCGAGGACGCTGGACGCCGCTTGTTTATCGAGCGGCAGGCTTTCCCCTGTGATGGAGGCCTCGTTTACTGAACCCTCGCCCCCCGTGACGGTACCGTCTACAGGAATCTTCTCGCCCGCCTTTACCAGCACGATGTCGCCCGCCTTGAGTTGAGCGATCGGCACCTGCCGCTCCTTGCCGCCTTCTCGCAGTAGCGCGCTCTGAGGGACCGAGCCGATCAACGCTTTGATCGAAGCGCGGGCGCGATCGGTATTGAGTGCGGCAATGAACTCGGCGATCAGAATAATCGACATCAGGACGGCGCCCGCGACGTACTCCTTGCCGAGCATCGCCGTGATGGTCGCGATCGTAACGAATATTTCCGTCCCGATCTTGCGTTCGCGGACCAGTGCCCTGAGGCCTTCCTTTACCAGTGGGTATAGGCCGATTGCGATGGTCACCAGGAGTACCGGCAATCCGACGATCTCGCGCCAGTACAGGATTGTCAGAATGCCTACGACAACAATCCTAGTGATCTCAATCCAGCGCTCCGTGGTCAGGAGTGTCAGTAATGAGGATTGCGAGTGGCCGGCTTCAGATTTCGGCATTTTAATGTACTCCCGACTCTACAAGGCTTCCGGCGGTCTGAGACTCCGGTTCTGGCTTCTTTTCATTCCGGCAGATCCACGCATATAAAAGCGGGAGTTGGAAGAGGGTAAGAATCGTCGAACTGAAGAGACCGCCAATAACGACGGTCGCCAGCGGCCGTTGGACTTCGGCGCCCACGGATGTGGAAAATGCCATGGGAATGAAGCCGAAGCTGGCAACGAACGCGGTCATCAAGACCGGCCTAAGCCGACGCTGGGCACCGTTGAGAACGGCTTCACGGATGTCGGCCGACGAAGCTCGCATTTGGTTAATGGAACTCACCAGGACAACACCGTTCAACATGGCTACTCCGAACAACGCAATGAATCCTACGGATGCAGAAAGATTGAGATTCATTCCTCGAAGCCAGAGCGCCGCGATCCCACCCACGAGGGCGAACGGTATGTTGCCGACGACCAGGAAGGAGAGTTTCGCGGAGTTGAAGGTAAGATACAACAGCACGAAAATCGCTGAGACCGCAAGGGGTACGATGACCATCAGCCGGCGCGTGGCTCGCTCCTGGTTCTCAAATTGCCCGCCGTACTCAACGAAGTAGCCGGTAGGAATCTTTACGTCGCGATCGATCTTGGACCGAACTTCTTCGACGAAGCTGCCCAAATCACGTTCTCGAACGTTCGACATCACAACGATGCGGCGTTGTCCATCTTCACGGTCTACTTTTACGGGACCGCGAGTCACTTCCACCCGCGCGACCTGTTCCAGTGGAACCTGTTCACCTCCCGGCGCGCGCAAAAGAATCCTACGCATCGCCGCCGGACTTCCTCGGTAGCGTTCGGGTAAGCGGAGCGCAATCGTGTAACGCTTCGGACCGTCGATCACCTCGGAGATGACGTCACCTGAGCCACCGCTGGCTACGGCCTCCTGAACGTCGGTGACATTCAAGCCATAGCGAGCCAGTGCCGCCCGATCAACCTTAATGGACAATTCCGCCACGCCCTGGGTAATTTCCATTTGCTCGTCCGCAGCACCCCGAACTGAGGCAACGGTGCGCAGCACTTGTTCGCCAATTGTGTTGAGAGTTTTAAAATCGTCGCCAAATATCTTGACCGCCAAGTCGGCCTTGACGCCGGAGATCGTCTCCTCAATGCGCATGGCCATGGGTTGGGTGAACGAATAGGCGATGCCCGGGATATCCGCGAGTTCCTTGTCGACGGCATCGATTAAAGCTTCTTTCGTGTGGAAGCGGGTCCATGTCTCCATGGGTTTGAGGATCAGGTAGGTATCGCCCTCGTTGATTCCCATGGCCTCGGTCGCGAAATCCGGGCGGCCAATCTTGACCACCACGTCTTCGATTTCTGGCAGTTTCCGAAGCCGCTGCTCGATTCCCTTGCTGATCTCCACCGATTCCGCAAGGGAAATTCCTGGCAACTTTCGAGTCTCGATCAGAATGGAGCCTTCATCGAGTGTTGGCATGAACTCCGTTCCAATGAAGAACAAAGAACTGAGCGACGCTCCAAGTATCAACACCGAGGTCCCAGTTACTAGAAAACGGTGGTTCATAGTCCAACCAAGCAGCCGAACATAAACACGAGTGATGGCCTGCAGCCACTTCGGCCCACCCGCCGCCCCAGGCAGCGGAACATGGCGGCGGAAGCTAAAGGACGCCATCATAGGGATCATCGTAAGCGCAAGGACGAGGGATCCGAAAAGCGCCGCGCAGACGGTAATCGCCATTGGCCTGAACATTCGGCCCTCCAGACCCTGGAGGAACAGAATGGGCAGGTAAACAGCAATAATGATCGTTACCGCGAATGTCATCGGCCGGGCGACTTCGCGGGCGGCGCTGCGAATCGCCTCCAGCGGAGATTCGTGAGGGCGCCGTCCCTCCAAACGATGCACAGAGTTTTCCATCATCACGACCGCGCCATCCACGATCATTCCGAAATCACTCGCGCCGAGGCTCATCAGATTGGCGCTCACGCCAAAGAGCCGCATTCCCAGGAAGCTGATCAGCATCGAGAAAGGAATGATCGCGGCAGTGATCAGGGCCGCGCGTATATTGCCAAGGAATATGAGAAGGACGATCGTTACTAGGACAAAACCTTCCAGCAGGTTCTTTTCGACAGTGTGAATCGTGCCGTCGATGACATAGGCTTGATCGTAGAACGGCACTAGTTTGACGCCTTCGGGAAGTTTTAGGCTGGCGATTCTTTCTTTCACCCGCGCAATCAAATCCTTCCCGTTTTCACCTTTGAGCATGATCACCATTCCGGAAACAGTCTCCCCGTTCCGTAATGTGGCTCCTTCCGGAGGCGCCGCACCGATCCGGACCTCGGCAATATCCTTTAATAGGATCGACGTACCTCCTTTGGAAACCATGACGATGTTTCCGATTTCCTCCACGGTGGTGGCGCGTCCACTGCCGAGCAATGTGTATTGCTCCGCGGAGTGAGTTATGTATCCACCTCCAAAATTCGTGTTGTTTTGTTTCACCCGCGTGGAGATGTCGCGGAGAGCCAAACCGTATTGCTCGAGGGTAGCCGGATCGACGATGATCTGAAACTGCTTCGTCTGCCCGCCCCAGGCGTTGATTTCGCTGACTCCCGAGATCGTCCTCAACTGGGGCTTGATGACCCACTCATGCAGATCTTTGATTTCCATCGCGCTCATCGGGCCGGAAATCGTGTATTGAAAAAGCTCTCCGAACGCGGTGGCGGGCAATCCTAGAAGCGGCTGAATCCCGTCGGGCAGGCTAGTGGAAATCTGTTGCAGACGCTCGGCGACGAGTTGCCGGGCAGTATACATCGGAACGGAATCGTCGAACACGATCGTGACAATCGACAACCCGAGCTTTGAGAGGGACCGGACTTCGAGCTTCTTCGGCAATCCCAGCATAGCCCGCTCGATCGGATACGTCACCAGTTGCTCAACCTGCGTCGGAGGGAAGGCTGTGGCTTCCGTTATAACCACCACCTGGTTATTGGTTAGATCCGGGAATGCCTCTACTGGAATGGTGTAAAGGGCATAGCCGCCGACCCCTAAGAGAGCCACGATCGCGGCCAGAACCAGCCATCGGTACTGGAGAGTGACATCAATAATACGGTTGAGCATGACGTTATTCACTCTCCAGTGTCGACTTCAGGATCAGCGACTTCAGAATAAAGGTGCTGCTCACTACGACGGGCTCACCACCTTTGAGTCCTTCCAGGACAGGCGTTTTACCGTCCACCGGTTCGCCAACTTGCACCGCGCGCATCGCGAAACGGTCCGGGGCGATTTGGACGAAGACTACATCCTGTCCATTGACCTGCTGCACGGCATCGGATGGTACAAGTACCATAGGCTTGCGCCCGCCAATGGGAATATCTGCGTTCGCCAGCATTTCTGGCCGCAGTCGGTTGTTTGCATTCCCTACGTCAATTCGGACCTGCATGACTCGCGTCGTCGGATCAAACGCCTGCCCCAGATTCGTAATCTTACCGGCAAAGCGGGCCGCGGAATCGCCAGGCAGTGTTACGGTGGCCGATTGGCCGACTCGTAATTTTCCGAGGTCTTCCTGCCGGATGGATGCCATCATCCAGAGCCTGGAAAGATCGGCGATCACAAAAGTTACAGTGGAAGTGTCGATTGCCTTTCCAATCGTTACGTTTTTTTCGATAATGAATCCGTCTGCCGGAGCGTAAATTGCACCTCGTCTTCTGCATCGTCCGTGCGGCCCGGCGTCGTTTCGGCCGGCACGCCGAGGTCATGTTCAAGAAGTTCGCGGCCGCGTTCTACTTCGATCTGCGCTCGTTGTATGGCCGCCTGAGCGGTGACCAATTCCTGCTGCATCAGTTCCACCTGTTGGACAGATCCCGCCTTCAGATCTAACAGCTTCTGCGCGCGATCGAGGTTTCGCTTCGCCTGCGCCGCGGCCGACTTCGCGCGTTCGACCTCTGAAGCGGCTGAGCGATACACGGCGCGCTGATCGCGTACTTCGTCCGCGTAATACCGAGCCAGGACCTGGTCTTTTTTTACGTAATCGCCCAATCCTGCATTCATTTCGACCACCAACCCTGGGGTGCGCACACCGACGCGCCATGTGCGTTCATCCGCCAAGGTCACATGCCCTTTCACGCGCAACATCTCTGGTTCCCGGGACAGCCGAGCCTCACCGGTTTTCATCTGAGCAGCGCCTTGCTGTTCGGGAGTCATGACGACTTCCTCCCTGCTCACCTTCGCTCCGGCGGCTTTGGTGTCGCGTGCAGCTTCCGATGAACCCTTAGGGCTTTGGCAGCCCGGCGACACCAGGCACGCAAGCGTAAGTGATAGGATCAATAGGTATTTCACGGGTTTACTCCTTCAGCGGCTTCAAGCCTCACAATGCTTTGGCGATAGTCGACCATTCCACGGGCCCACGCCAACTCGGCGTCCAGTCGCGCTCGTTCTGCATCAAGCAAGCGCAAAAGGTCAGTGCCGCCTTCTCTATACGCGGCGGCGGCTATTTCGGATATGTTCGCGGCGTGCTCTCGAAGCGGCTGTAGCGCTTCGGTAAATTCCGCGCGGCGCAATTCGTAGTCTTGCAGCGCGCCGGCGTAGTCGGCCCGCACGGCGGCTTCGGTCGCCACCAGCAGTTGTTGCTCGCGGCGAGTATCGGCTTGGGCGGCGATCTTGTTCCCCTGGTTCTTGTCGCTGCTTGGCAGGGTGATGCGAAATCCGGCCACGGCGGTATTTGCTCCTATACTGGGCCCTCCCAATACCTCGGATACCTGTGTGCGCTTGTAACCGAACGTGAGGTTCACGTCGGGACGGGCGAGCACATCCTGCAATTTCGTATTGGCAAGGGCTTGCTCAATCGACGCTCTTGCCACCCGCATCTCGATGCGCTGCGCGAGTACCTGATCGATACCGATCGGAAGCAACGGGATGTTGACGGCCAACGGTTCAGTCAAAACAAAGGGTGTAAAGTCCGTTTGACCCATCTCTTTCAGGAGTTCTACCCGCAGCCGATTCGCTTCGATGAGCGCCAGACTGGCGAAAATTTTCAAGCGCTCCCCCTCCAGGCGGACCCGTAGAAAATCCACCTCGGGGATGGCTCCCGCGCTGAGCTGAGCGGCATGATAGTCCAGAGTCTTTTGAAAGTTGTTGACCGTGGTCTTCAGCGTGTCGCGGATCTCTTGGGCGCCTCGCTCGGCCCAATAGGCGAGCTTTACATTTTGACTCACCTGCCATCGAGCGAGGTCATATTCTGCCTGAGTTCGTGCGATCACCTTGTTGGCAAGCGCAACCCTTTCTCGCCTCTTCCCCGAAATGTCGAGTGGCAGGTTCAAGAGGGCCAACGTATCGACATTTTGGCCATAGCTCTGGCCCGGCCGGAGGTTTTCATTCTGAAACTGGAATTCCGGATTGGGCCGGAGTCCAGCCTGTAACTTCAAGCCGCTCGCGGCCGAAATTCGTTCGCCTTCAGCCGCGAGCGAAGCCCGTGCTTTCAGCGCTTTAGCAACAGCCTCATCCAGACTCAATTTCGATTGAGCGCTACATACATCTGACTGAACCAATGTCACTAGAATTAGCGCGACTGCGCTCACAACATGAGATCTGGACAAACAGTCCTCCTTTTTCCACACTTCTTTTGCTGAACAGACGAAGCGCCTGCCTAGGCCCAGACGGCAAACGCCGAGGCGTGACAACACTTCTGTAGAGTGGGAACGGATTAGACGGGAGGGGCGCGCGGGATGGAACGATCAAGCGTCGGCGGATCGTGGCCGCGCTCTTCGGCGACAGCAAAAGGTGTTATGGAACTCGCTCGCGTAAAAGCCGCGAAAAGTGCCTGCGGCGGGAGGAAAGGAGGTAGGTGGTCGCTGAGTTCGATGGTGAAGGTATCAAGCGATCGTACGCCCGCATGGTCATCGGGAGACTCTAGTTCGGAAGAGGGTGAACTGTGAGATGGGACGACAGAAAGATGATAGACATGGGAGTGGACCAAAATCACATGGTCGTGTTCCCCCAGCGCATTTTCATGGACGTGTTGAAATGGCGCCGTAAAAAGCGCCAATAACAACGCCAAGCTCGTATGTAAGGCGAGCAGCCTACGCATCCAAGCTAAGGGTACCGCAAAGAGTGCCGCCACACAATCATCAGCGGACAGCCGCCTCTGCTCATCGGTCCAGGCATCTGTTCGGGGCAGTTGCGGATGGACGTGAATGAACGGCTCCTGCAAGGCTGCTATACCTAGCAAAACTAGGCCGTCACCGCGGATGCAAATCAGACCATTGGATTCCAGCCCTGGTCCAGCGTAGAATTGGCGGGCGAAGCAACCTGCCAGTACCGTTCTGAATCGGGCAGCTCTTCGCCTAAAACGCAGTGTCTGAATCATCTGAGGTGAATGTCCCTGATTTGCAGCTTAGTGTTCAAAAGGTCATCGTTGAAAGAGGCTTTGTTTTTGAACTGGTAGCCTATGGCGAACCTGGACTTTTCTCTTATACGCCACAGGTATCCGATATTGAAGGCGCGAACATTCTGTCCCGAGACCGGGTCGCCATTGAACTGATCGTAGCGTGCATGGAGTTGGTCCGATGGCGTAATTCTAAAACTTGAGAATAGGGAGCACCCGCCGAATGACCGCCCGGCCGAGAATGCGGGGCAAAGTCGGGCGTCAAGCCAAGCAGTGTGGAAGGCATGTTCCCAGCTACGAACTCGGCTCGAACACCGACCCGGCGCCATGCCCATTGCGCATCGGAGCCATATAGATTTTCCCGGTTACCCGGCTCGTAAAACTCAATATTGACGGCAGACCTCGCCGAATACGCTACGCCCTGAGATAATGGACGCAAGGGGCGTTGCCATGCAGATAAAGTTGGAACTGCCGGAGGACATAGCGCAAGGAATGGAGTCCAAGTGGAAGGACCTTCCCCGAGCCGCGCTCGAAAGTCTGGCGCTTGAAGCGTACAGGTCCCATGCCATCACAGCCGCTCAGCTTCGTCGGCTTCTAGTTTTCGAAACGCGGATGCCGGTGGATGCCTTTTTGAAGGAGCACGAGGTCTACGACTTTACGGCTGCGGATTTCGAGCAGGATCGTGAAACGCTTCGTCAGCTTCGGGTCAAAGAGGGTCAGCGCTGAGTTGGCTCTCGAATGGTTGTCGTCGCCGACACATCGCCGATCGACTACCTCGTTCTGATCGCCCAGATCGAACTTCTCCGGCAACTCTACAACCGCATCTTAATTTCCCCCGGCTGTGCTTCGCTTAGTGGCTTTGAGGTCCTCGCAGGTTCGTGCATAATCCTTCCGATAGGAGAGCGGCGTGTCAGCAGCTCGGACTACAGGTGGTCAGAGATCCGTCGGCTATCAAAATCCAGACGCCGTCTGGACTTTCACTGGTCGGTCGGCTTGGCTCGTGCACACCACCGTGGCAAAACCGTGACAAATCCCTCGCTGTTGAGACTACTCGGGTTGCTGTTGAGCGAAAAGCAGATTCCCCAAGTTATTGAAAACCTTGAAAATG
>JBDTTL010000057.1:0-18677 GCA_039930665.1 Acidobacteriota bacterium | reverse complement strand
CATACTTCTTAAGCCATTTCGGATCGGAGAACCGTGACCCCAACCACGTTCCCGAACAGAAAAGGATTGCCGCGACGCCAAACGTTATCGCAAGGATGATGAGGAATGCGCCGCCCTTAGTTTGGATAAGAGATTCCACAACGCTTTTCTCTTTGCTCTCAAAAATCTATCCCCTGCAATATCTCACTCGGCTTCTTATCGAAAGCTTTCGAAATCGCCAGCAAACTTTCGATACTCGGCAAATTAGTCCCGCGTTCGATCGCGCTGATCTGCGACACGCTCAGCTTGGTTTGGGTGGCCAGGTCTTTCAGTGACCAGTCGCGCTCGACGCGCAGCATCTTGATCGAATGCCCCAGGCGCTCGCGCAGGCGGTCCTGCGGTGATTTGCCCAGTCCGAACGCCACCACCGCATTCTTCAGTACCTGCCGGAGCTGCGTCAGCGAAAATGGCTTGGCCAAATAATCGAACACTTTCAGCTTGAAAGTAGTCCGCATGTCTTCGAGCGACGGGTAGCCGGTGATGATGATCACGCACAGTCCGGGCCAGCGCGCGATCAGTTGCTCCAGCACCTTGTCCCCGCTCGCGTCGCCCATCTTCATATCCAGAAGCACGATGTCCGGCAGGCTCTCCTCGCAGCTTTCAAACAACTCGCGCGCGTTGCCGAACGCGCGCACGGTGTACATGCTCTCGTCGGATAGAAAGTCTTCTAAATACGTGCGAAAATCCGCATCGTCGTCGAGAATAGCGATGGATGCAATCACTCCCTGAATGGCTTCTGGCATTAAAAGTCCGTTTAGCTTAGATTACCCGACCCTTCCACTCGAAGTGTCGGTTGGTCATCGCACCGACTGCGCCATGGAATAAACGGGGCAAGATGGCGTAAATACCGATGGGAGCCAGAATCGCGCGCTTCCAGCCGTACCAGGGGCCTAGCAAAACGCTGGGGATAACTGCCCACGCGAGCGCCACCGCCGTCTCATTATTTACGATCAGGAGCGCCAGCGCCGGCAGCCACAGCGCCCACGCCGCTGCCATCAACGCCACCCACGCGCCCGTCCACAAACTCACAAGTACGAAACGGCTGGCATTGCGTTCGAAATCGTCGGGACGAATTCGAACACTCCCCAGCATGGTCGCCCGCGCCACGGCGAATTTCATGCGGTGCCTCTCGGCCAGCGCCGCCATCTGGACGTCTTCACACACATGGCTGAGCAAAGCCCGATGTCCGCCTACAAATTCGTAGGCATCGCGCTTTACTAGGACGCATTGGCCGTTGAATGCGGAAGCCGGGTTGGCGCCCGGATTGATTCCGCTGAAAAAGAGCGCCACGCCATAGGGCGCTATTACGGATTCCGAAATCGTTAGGAACTCCGGCTTCAGATAGACGGAAAGAAAGTCGAACTGCCCGCCTTCGACCGCGGCGACCAGCGCGTTGACCGCTCCTGGCTCGAAACGGACATCGGCGTCGGCAAACAGAATCCAGCGCGACGTCAGAACTCGTGCGCCTTCCATACACGCGTTGGATTTCCCAACCGCGCCATCCAGGAGTTCGGGCGCCTGCAGAACCCCCGCCCCGGACTCGCGAGCTTCATCCGCAGTCTTGTCGTCTGAAAAATCGTCCACCACGATAACGGAATCCGGCGGCAAACGGCGGACGGCGAGACCGACATTTCCCTCCTCATTACGAGCGGGAATTACCACCATGCAATCAGGGTGAGCGACAGAACTGGCCTCGGATTGGGCGAGCGGTCGTATCTCGAGCAAAGCCCGGTAGTGCCGGTGTGAACGCCATAGGCACAGAACCATCCCCAAGCCGAGCACCAGTGCGACCCAGACGCTGATGTCCAAGTTGATCGTATTCAAGGTTTTAGGCGATCATATCACGTCCGCGAATCGCCGCCGGAAAGTAGCTATCGTCGAATAACTATTTTTAATATAAAATCACCATTGCATTTGCATCCTTTTACCTGTATGCTCATACACAAGAGACGACATGAACCTCACGGACCCCAACCAGGCACTCCGCAAGCGCGTCGCGCTCTCTTCGGCAATCATTTTGGTCGTCCAGGCGGTAGTACTTATTATTGGGGTCGGTGTAGTAACCGGCCTCGCCTGAACGGCCTGATTCTTAAAAGAAGGATCTTGGCCACTGGGCGAGGGAACAACCCTCGGACAGTGGTTTTTGTGTTTTAGGGCGGCTGTTTTGGCTGAAGGCCGCTTGGGTTCGTTTGGTTGTGGAGCAATTTCCGGGAAGGAATGTAAGGGCTATGTCGACAAATCTCATGAACGGCGCGCAGATCATTCTCGAATGCTTAACGCGGGAGAAGGTGGAGGTTATCTTCGGGTATCCGGGCGGCGTGACACTGCCGTTCTACGACGCCATCTATGATTCGCCGATCAAGCATGTGCTGGTGCGCCACGAGCAGAACGCCGCGTTCGCGGCCCAGGGCTACGCGCGGGCGACCGGCAAGGTAGGCGTGTGCTGCGCGACCTCGGGTCCCGGCGCCACCAACCTGGTGACGGGTCTGGTGGACGCCATGATGGATTCAATTCCCATCGTCGCCATCACCGGCCAGGTCAGCAGCAAACTGATCGGCAGCGACGCCTTTCAGGAAGCCGACACCTTCGGTATCACGCGCTCCGGCACCAAGCACAACTTTCTGATTAAGACGCTGGCCGAACTGCCGCGTGCGATTCACGAAGCGTTTCACATCGCCTCCAGCGGCCGTCCCGGTCCGGTGCTGGTCGACATCACCAAGGACGCGTTCCAGGCCAACGGCCACTACGCACCAGTGAGTTCGATTCATCTGCCAGGCTACCGCGTGTATACCGAAGGCCACGCCGGCCAGATCCGGCGCGCGGCGCAAGCCATGTGGGAAGCCAAACGTCCCATGGTGTACGCGGGCGGCGGCATCATTCACGCCGGCGCGCACGATGAGCTGCGCCAATTAGTGGAAATGATCGACTCTCCCGCCGTCACCACGCTAATGGCGCTGGGCGCCCTGCCCGCGAATCATCCGAACTTTATCAGCATGCCCGGAATGCACGGCAGCTACGCCGCCAACATGGGCATGACCGAAACCGACCTTCTGATCGCCCTCGGCTCGCGCTTCGACGACCGCGTTACTGGACGGCTCGCCGCCTTCGCGCCGCATGCAAAGGTGATCCATGTGGATATCGATCCCGCTGAAGTGGGTAAGATCCGCACCCCCGATGTTCCGATCGTGGGCGACGTTAAGAAAGTGATCCAGAAGATCCTGGAAGAGCTGGAAGCGACCGCCGGCGAAATGAAGAGCAAGAACGCCACGGCCCGCGCCGCCTGGTGGGGGCAAATCAAAGAATGGCAGAGCGCGCATCCGCTGGAGCCGGTGTTCTCGACTGACGAGATCAAGCCCCAGCATTTGATGGCCGAGATCGATCGCCTCTCGGGCGGCGAAGCCATCGTCTGCAGCGACGTCGGTCAGCACCAGATGTGGGCCGCGCAGTTGATCAAGTTCAACCACCCGCGCCTGTGGATTAATTCGGGCGGATTGGGATCGATGGGCTTCGGGTTGCCGGCGGCGCTAGGCGCGCAGTATTCGCGTCCCGACAAGCTGGTGTTTGCCATCTGCGGCGACGGCGGTTTCCAGATGTCGATTCCGGAACTGGCGACCATCGCCAATCAGGGACTGCCGATCAAGATCATCGTCATGAACAACGGCTACCTCGGCATGGTGCGGCAATGGCAGGAGCTGTTCTATAACAATCGGCTCTGCCAGGTGCAACTCGATACTTTCCCGGATCCTGAGAAGCTGGCCGGCGCGTATGGCTTCCCGGGCCGCACGGTGTCGCGCCCTAGCCAGTTGCGCCAGGCGCTGGAGGAAGCTGTGAAGGAGCCGGGTCCCTACTTGCTGAATGTGCAGGTCACGCCTTTCGAAAACGTCTATCCGATGGTTCCGGCCGGAGGCGCAGTCAACGAGATGGTGCTGGGTCCGCCTCAGCCCGTGGAGGTCGCGTAATTTTATGCTGCAGTTGATTTCTTTATTAATGGAGAACAAGCCGGGCGCGCTGATGCGCGTCACCGGTCTTCTTAGCTCACGTGGTTACAACATTGAAAGCCTGACGGTCGCGCGTACGCTCGATCCAGAGCTCTCGCGCATGAGTATCGTGGTTGATATCGAGCCTAATCAACGAGCGCAAGTGATCAAGCAGATGAACAAGCTGATCAATGTTCTGCAGGCCACTGACTCGACCGAAGGCCCCGCGGTACGTCGAGAGCTGGTTTTGCTGCGGGTGCGCGCCACCATGCAGAACCGCACGGCGATCCTGAAGGAAGCCGAGATTTTCGGCGCGCGCGCAGTGGATTCATCGGTCGAAGGTTTCGCGCTCGAAGCCACCGGCGATCCGGAAAAGCTGGATGAGTTCATCGACGTAATGCGCAGCTATGGCGAGATCGAAGTGACCCGCTCCGGCCTGGTGGTGGTTTCGCTGGATAACAAGAAGCTCAAGCTGGCGCCGCCGGTGAGTAAAGAAGAAGTTGCAGTTTAAGATCTGATTTCAATAACGTCCAATTTCACTACGGAGTTTTCAAACGAATGGCTAACAGGTATTACGAACAAGACGGCAATCTGGGATTGCTAAAGGGCAAGACCGTGGCGATTATCGGCTACGGCAGCCAGGGACACGCGCATGCCTTGAATCTGCGCGACTCGGGCGTGAGTGTGATCGTTGGACTCTACCCGGGCAGCAAGAGCTGGGCCAAGGCCGAAGCCGCCGGTTTGCGCGTGATGACCACTGCCGAAGCCGCCAAGGCAGCCGACGTCATGATGGTTCTGGTTTCCGACCATTTGCAAGCGGATCTTTATGAGAGCGACATTAAGCCGGGCCTAACCGCCGGCAAGACGCTGATGTTCGCCCACGGCTTCTCCATTCACTTCAAGACCATCGTGCCGCCCGCCGATGTCGACGTCAGCATGATCGCGCCCAAGGCTCCCGGCCATCGCGTACGCGAGCTCTACACCGAAGGCGTGGGCGTTCCCGCGCTGGTGGCGGTGCACCAGAACCCCTCCGGCAAAGGCCTCGAACAGGCTCTCGCCTATGCACTGGCGCTCGGTTGCCTGAAGGCCGGCGTGATCGGGACTACCTTCCGCGAGGAGACCGAGAGTGACTTGTTTGGCGAGCAGGCAGTGCTGTGCGGAGGCGCAAGCGAGCTGATCCGTGCTGGCTTCGAAACCCTTGTCGATGCCGGTTACGATCCGGAAATCGCCTACTTCGAGTGCCTGCACGAATTGAAGCTGATCGTCGATCTTATTTATGAAGGCGGCCTCAGCTACATGCGCTATTCCATCTCGGACACCGCCGAATACGGCGACTACACCCGCGGCCCGCGCGTCATCAACGAGCAGACGCGCGCTGAAATGAAAAAGATTTTGTCGGAGATTCAGTCCGGCGAGTTCGCCCGCAACTGGATCGCGGAGAACAAAAGCGGCCGTCACAAGTTTTTGGCCATGCGCGAAGCCGCGCAGCATTCCAAGATCGAGCAAGTCGGCGCGGAACTGCGCAAGATGATGCCGTTCTTGAAAAAGAAGAAGGAAGTAGGAGTACCGGCGGCCTTGTAAGAGTGCCGCTCCAGCCCCTAGGAGGGCAAGTTCATGCGCGTTTTCACTTTTGACACCACGTTGCGCGACGGCACGCAGGGCGAAGCCGTCAGTCTTTCGGCTGACGACAAAGTTCTGGTTGCCCACAGGCTGGACGAGTTGGGGATCGACTATATTGAGGGTGGCTGGCCCGGATCGAATCCCAAGGACAAGGATTTTTTCGCCCGCGCCAAGTCCATTCAGTTCAAGCACGCGAGGCTGACGGCCTTTGGAGCGACGCGCATGGCGCGCAATCCTGTTGAAGAAGATTCGAGCGTCAATGCGCTGATCGAGGCGGATACGCCTGTCGTGGCCATCTTCGGCAAGACCTGGGAGCTGCACGTTCGCAAGGCCCTCGGGATCACCGCGGAAGAAAACCTGAAGCTGATCTCGGACACTGTGCGATACCTCAAGGCGCACGGTAAAGAAGTAATCTACGACGCCGAGCACTTTTTCGATGGCTACAAAGACAGCCGCGATTTCGCGTTTCGCGCCCTTGAAGCGGCGCATAAAGCCGGCGCCGATACGCTCACATTGTGCGATACCAATGGCGGCACCATGACCGACCAGATCTCCCAAATATGCGCCGACGTGCGCAAAAACTTCGATGGAATCCTGGGCATCCATACCCACAACGACTGCGAACTCGCGGTAGCCAATGCGCTGGCCGCGGTGGAGCAGGGAATTCAGCATGTGCAGGGGTGCTTCAACGGCTACGGCGAGCGCTGCGGCAACGCCAACCTGACCACCATCATCGCCAACCTCGAATTGAAGCTGGGCCACACTACCATCGGCAAAGAGCGGCTGACGCAGCTTACATCCGCGGCGCGCTTCATCGCAGAGTTGGCGAACCTGCCGCTGCGCGGTGACCAGGCCTATGTGGGCCACAGCGCCTTCGCGCACAAGGGTGGCGTCCACGTAAACGCGGTGCTTAAAGATTCGAGTACCTACGAACACATCACTCCCAAAGCTGTGGGCAACCGGCAGCGCGTGCTGCTGAGCGATTTGTCAGGGAAGGGAAGCATCCTTTATAAGCTGAAGCAGCATGGCTTGGAGGATCGCCTGGACGATGCCGCTCGCCGCCACTTGCTTGATCGCATCAAACAGATGGAATTCCAGGGCTATGAACTGGAAGCGGCGGAGGGTACTTTCGAACTCTTGGTCCGCGAGGCGCTACGCCCGGGTCTGCAGTTGTTCGATGTAGTGGGTTACGAAGTCATTACCAAGGCCGCAAATTCCACCGCCAACGTTACGCTGAAGGCGCAGGATAATGTGCTGACGGCCTCTGCCAGCGGCAACGGTCCCGTGAACGCGCTGGACGTCGCGCTGCGGCAGTGCCTGTCGACGCTCTACCCGGCGATCGCCAGCGTGGTGCTCACCGACTATAAGGTTCGTGTTCTGGACAACAAAAAAGGCACCGCGGCACGGGTGCGGGTCTTGATCGAGTGGTCCGATCACAAGCGCAGTTGGGCCACGGTGGGCGTCTCTGAGAACGTCATTGAGGCTAGTTGGTTTGCTCTGGTGGACGCGATGCGCCTGGAACTGATGCGTCTGCACGAAGACGATCCCAACGTCCAAAAGGCAGTCGAGGACTACTGTTGGGGCGTTTAATGTCCGGGGTTTTAGGCCAAAACCCTAAGCGTTGACTAAGGCGTTTGCCTCGTAGTAATTCCATTCCTTAAGCCGTACGATTGGGCTATGGCGTGGTCCGACAACGTGCGGTGTCTTTACTGCGACGGGAAACTGCCGCTTTATCGCAAAATCACCAACGGCCAATTCTGTTCGGCGCTTCATCACAAGGCCTATTGGCAGGATCAGGAACGTCTGGCGGTCGAACGGCTGCATCAGACGCACGATTCATTGCGTGCCTATCGCTCACCCGAAGCGCTCGAAGCTATTCTCGGGAAACCGGCGGCCAGCGAGCCCGTCGGTCTTGAGAAGTATTACGTTCCGGAACAAGCGCCCGAGGTTGAAACGAAGCTGATCCAAAAGGTTACGTCGAAGCTCAACCCGCAGGTTGAGTCGAAGCGCAACGCGGAGGTTGAGTCGAAGCTCGACTCCGACGAGATTGCACGATCCGCTTCGAACACCGGCAACGTAAAATTCCCCGGATTCTTGACCGAAGAGAAGCCTGCCCTGCGTGCCTGGGAAGCGCTCCTGGCGGGCTGGGATGTTGAATTCGCTCAATGGCCGATGAGCGCGCCGTGGCTTCCGTCATCCGCATTGAAACGCGATGAGGAGCAAACACTCCCAACCGCGAACGGAATAGCGGTACCACTATTTGCGGCCATCGGCCTGGCAGCTGAAATCCGTGCGGCCGCCGGGCAAGCCGCACCCGTGGCGTTCATCGGGAAACTCATCTCACAAGTCCGGTTCGCCTTCGCGCCCCAGACGGAAGAACTGAGTGATGCATTCCTCGCTTCGCTGAAAGCCGCGAAAGTTGTGGCCGCGCCTGTCGCCCAACCAGCGTCCCAAGTCGAGGCGCCCGTTGAAGAGACGCCGTTGCCATTCGCGGAGCGATTGGCGGCGCTACCCAAGATCTCAAGCCGGTCCGCGCCCCTTGTTCTTCGCGGCAGGGCTCCCGAACCGCAACAGACCATCCGGGCATCGCAAAATGCGCGCTACGACGCCGCTTTCGCCAGTCCGGCCGTCGCGGCGGTCACGCGCCTGGAACCGCTGGCCATGACTAACGCACCGCGGGCGCTGGCGGCGACTGCCGGCGCGGCTGGAGACGCAAAGACCGGCGACCTTCAGGGCTACCTGGAGCCCCTCGAACTCAACAACGCAACCGGCACGCCCTGGCTCAAGTTTGCGTTGTCAGCGCCCATCCCCGAGATGCAACTAGCCTCGGGCAGTGGTGATTCAGTGCTCAACCGGGCGGGAGCCGCGCCAGCGAACTTGAACGCGGCGAGCGCTCCATCGGTTGAGGCGCTCGAAGTAGGAAGCGAAGCGTCGCGGCCGTCCCTGTCGCTCGTTTCGCCGGCGTTGGATTTGAGCTTGCCTGCCGCTCGGGGCTGCCGCTACGATGTTCAGAGCCAGCCGGGCCCCATCCAGCACACCGCCCGGTCGGCGGCCGCGGATGAGATCTTAATCGTTCCGGTTCTGGCAAAGCAGTTGTCCACGCAGTCGCTCGATTTGGGTCCCGGCATCGCGGGGCCTTGCGATTATCCACTCCAGAGCGCGGCGGCAAAGACACTGCCCGTAGTTTCGGCCGAACCGCTGGTCGCGAAGAGCCATCCCCAGATCGTTGCTTTACCGGACGGCCTGGGCAAGAAAGCACTCCATCCCGCCTTGGTGGGAGTTCGGCCGCTCGCTTTCACGGCGACGCCCTGCGCGCCATCTGCGCCTCAGCCCGACCGCACAGGAGTCGCAAATATCTACGCCGCGAACACGCCCATGAACCCGGCGGCAAAGTGGGAGCCACTGGATGGCTCGGCCACGCCGCTACGGCACGGATTCCTGAGCTGGACGCAGACCTTCGCCGGTGCCCAGGACGGAAAACATGCCTGGACTCTCGCGGCCGATTTCTGGCAGCGCGCCCCGCGGGATCTGAAACTGCTGGCCATTGCGATTCCGATTTTGCTGGGACTCGCCCTCCGACCATCGCTGCCCAAGGTACGTGTGACGGCGCCGGCTTCGACCGAGGGTATTTCGAAGAATCTCGGCGATGGCTTGCGGCAACAATTCGTCAACGTGCGGAATACCGTGTCGCAACGGGCTGCGGTCTCGCTGAACGAAGATTTCCGCTCCGGTCTCGACGACTGGCAAACTCGCAGCGTTGTATCGACCGGCTGGTCGTTCGACGCCAACGGGTTCGTTAAGCCGGGAACGCTCGCTCTCTATCGCCCGTCGCTGGGATTGGGCGACTATGACATGGAGTTTTTGGGCTTGATCGATAAAAAAGCTTTGAGCTGGGTGGTGCGCGCGAAGGATTTCGATAACTACTACGTGGTGAAGTTGGTGGTGACGAAGCCGGGTCCCCTCCCCACCATCGGAATCACGCGCTACGCAGTCATTGACGGCAAGGCGCAGCCCAGTGTGGATACAATAGCGGCCATTAACGCGCGTCCCGACGTGCTCTATCGAGTGAGCATGGACGTGCATGACGATACCTTCCTGCTGTCGCTGCAGGGCAATGTGGTCGACAACTGGACGGAGCCGCGGCTGAAGACCGGCGGCGTCGGATTCTTTGCTTCGCGCGGTGAAGAAAGCCGCTTGCGGTGGCTGCAGGTCACCCATCAATACGATATGCTGGGCCGCCTTTGCGCGTACCTGGCGCCCTACAATATTCCAACAACTAACGGGAGCTGGTAATTATGAGTGCAGCACGCAAGACCGAATCGAAAGCGGCGCAGCCCACCGAGGGCGGCAAGACAGTCTCACCCGCGCTGGCGCGGGCGGTGACATTGCACCTCGAAGGCAAACACAAAGACGCGCTGAAAGAATTGAATACGGCGCTTGAAAATGGCGAAGAAAGCGCGGAAATTTATGCCGCCAAGGGCCATCTGCAATACGAGGTGGAGCAGTATGACGACGCCATCAAGAGCTATGAAAAACTGCTGACGCTGGCGCCGCGGCACACCACGGCCAACTTCAACCTGGGCATCTGCTATGAAAAGCTCGGCCGCTGGAACGAAGCCACGGCAGCGTTCCAGAAGGCTTTGGAAGCCGATCCCAATCGCAACGAAGCGCAGTTGGGCCTGGGAATCTGCCTGCTGCACCAGGAAAAGCCGGAGCCGGCCATCGTCTGCTTCGATCGCGTGCTGGCGCGGACGCCGGCCCACGAGACGGCGCTTTTCGGCAAGGCGGTCTCGCTCCAGCTGTTGTGGAAATTTGACGAAGCCACCACCATCTATCTGCAACTGCTGGGCAAGAATCCGCAGTCCGAGGAATGCCTTGTAAACCTGGTAACCATCGGCATGGCCCGCAAGGACCATGAGGCGATTCAGAAATACTCGGACCTGTTGCTCGCACTCCGCCCGCATTCGCAGGCGGCGCTCGAAGGCCTTGCAACCTGCGCGTTCCACTCGGGCGACTTCGAAGCCGCCGCGCAACTGTGCGCCAAGCTGGTGGAGTTCACGCCGGATCACTTTGAACGCTGGTTCAATCTGGGAGTGGCGGAGCAGAAGCGGAATCATCTGCCGGAAGCCGCCAAGGCTTATAGCGAAGCCGTGCGCATCCGTCCGGACGCCAAGCAGGCGCACGTGAACCTGGGAATCGTGAAGCAGGAGACGGGCGACCTGACTGGCGCGCGTGAAGGCTATGAACGGGCTTTGCAGGTCGCTCCCGATCAGGGCGATGTGATCTACAACCTCGCGAGCGTCATTGAGCAGCAAGGCGAGAAGGAAGAGGCCGAGCGGCTGTATGTGAAGCTGCTTTCGCGCAACCCGGATTGGGAAGACGCTTGGTTCCGGCTGGGCTATCTGCGCCTCGCGCGCAATGACTACCGCGGCGGCGCCGAGGCTTTCCAGGCTTGTGTCCGTAAGCGCGCCGCGTGGCCCGAGGCCCAGCTCAATCTGGGTCTGTGCAACTGGAATCTCGGAGACCGCGACGGCGCCGCGAAAGCGTTTGAGGCGGTCCTTGCATCCGATCCTAAGTCGATCGACGCTCTGCGCGGCCTGGCCGCTCTGGCCGTCGAACGCGAGGATCTGGACAAGGCGCTCGACCTGCAAGCCAAGCTCATCGAGGCCGGCGAGCGCACGCCGGAACTGTTCTATAACACTGGCCTGCTGCTGCAGAAATCCGGCCAGATCGAAGACGCGGTCCGCCTCTATCAGGAAGCTCTTTCGGACCGTCCGAACTTTCCGGAAGCGCTGCTGAATCTAGGCCACGCCCTGAAATCGCAGGGCAAACCGGATGAGGCCCGCGAATTCTGGCGGCAGGCGCTGGAACAAAAGCCCGAACTCGCCGCGGGATATTTCGGCCAGTAACCACCGGAGCGGTTCTCCCGTCTGGAACATTGTGCCCGATAACGACTGGTTTCGCCCAGCAAGCCGCCGGGCTCGGGCAGCAAGCCATCGGTTTCGCCTAGCAAACCGCCGCTTTCGCGCAGTCGTAAATAGTGTGCGTATACTGAATTAAATGGCATACGCGAATTCTTTATTGAATCTCGCATGGGTGGCGTTGTGCATCGCCGCCTTTAGCTGGTTCCTCCTGTCCACCAGGCGACGCGGTGCGGCGAGCCGCCGGCTGGTCATGGGCCGCGCTTTGGCTCTCGCCCTGGCACTGGTCTCGCTGTTTCCCTGCGTGTCCGCCAGCGACGATTCCGTGCGGCTGGCGCTGCTGAACGCGCAGGCGTCGGCAAACACCTCGGGCCAGTCCACCTTCGATGCTCAGCATCCGAGCACCGAAATGCTGGCAATTCTAGTCGGTCTCCTGGAAGTCCTGGAGTCGGCTCAGGTTAGCGCCGTACTGGCATTCGCCATCGCCCTTAGTGTGTTCTCGCTGGCCCTGATCCTCCATCCCACGAGCCTGGACCGCTTCCTCCCTTCTTGCGCCGGCCGCGCGCCCCCAGCTTTCCTCCCCACTTCGCTCTAACTTTTCCAAACATTCAAAAAGTGATTTAGGAGGGAAGAATGCCACGCCTTATCGGGCGGGCGCTTGCCGGTTTTCTGTTGATCGTCTGGGCGGGGCAAGCCCAGACTGTATTGACATGGGAGCAGGTTCGCGAACGTTTCCGGGCCAATAATCCGAATCTGGCGGCCAGCCGGGTGGCGGTCGAAGAGTCCAAATCTCAGGAGATTACGGCATATTTGCGGCCTAATCCGGAGGCCACCGCGACGCTGGATCAGATCGATCCGTTCACTCCCAATCCCTACCGGCCATTCGGAAACACGCTGCCGTTTCTATCCGGAAGCTATCTGCATGAGCGCGATCGCAAGCGTGAGCTGCGGCGAGACAGCGCGCGCGCGGCCACTGGCATGGCATCCTCCACGCTGGAGGATCAGGATCGTACTCTGCTGTTCAACCTGCGGAGCGCTTTTGTGAGCATCCTGCACGCCAAGGAAATCCTGCGCTTGGCTCAAGACAATCTCACCTATTACGACCGCGTGCTCGAAGTGAACCGCACGCGCCAGCAGGCCGGCGATATCTCGGAAGTAGATTTGGGCCGTCTGGAACTGCAACGAGTCCAGTATGAGTCCGATCTTCAGAACGCCGCGGTGAGTCTGCGAACGGCGAAGATCGAACTTCTGAGCCTGCTGAACGATCGCACGCCGCTCGAACAATTCGACGTGAACGGCAAGTTCGATTTCGGCGAACAAATCATGCCGCTCGAAGAGTTCCGCGCCGCAGCCATGGATGCTCGTCCCGACCTCAGAGTGGCGGTGCAGGCGGTTGCCAAAGCGGAGACCGATCATAATCTTGCCGTCGCTAACGGCTCGACCGACCCCACCTTCGGCGTCGATTTCGGACGGAATCCCGCGATTCCGGCGTATTTCGGGCTCAGCGTCACCATCCCGTTGCGCGTATTCGATCGCAATCAAGGCGAGAAGCAGCGCACCCAACTGGACATCCGGCGCAATCAAGCGCTGGTAGAAGCGTCCCGGGCGCAGGTCTTTAGCGACGTCGATTCGGCTTACGCGACCATCGCCGGCAACATCGGATTATTGCGGCCTTACAAACAGAAATATTTGCAACAAGCCGCCAGAGTGCGGGACACGATTTCCTTCGCGTATCAGAACGGCGGGGCGTCGCTGCTGGATTTTCTGAGCGCACAAAACGATTACCGCAACATTCAATTGAGTTATCTGAACCTGGTGGGCTCTTACATGACCGCCGCGGGCCAGATGAATCTTGCCGTGGGCAAGGAGGTCATTCCATGAAGCCACGCTACACCTTACCGCTCGGCCTGCTCGCTTGCGCCATCGCCGCCGGTCTGGCTGGATGCAGCAGCCAGAGAGTAGATGCGGTTTCTAACATTGCTCCGGCGGTGACAGTGGAGCAGGTCGCCGACCCCAATCTGATTACCGTCGACAAGCCCGAAAGGTTTCCGCTGGCAACGGCCACCAGCCGCGCCGAAGTGAGCGAGTTGATCGCCAACGGCTCGGTGGCGCCGGATGTCAGCCGTACGGTGCCGGTGAACGCACTCTCCGCCGGACGGGTGCTCGAGATCCACGCGCGATTGGGGGACGACGTACAGAAAGGCCAGCTCCTGTTGACGATCAACAGCTCGGACATGTCGCAGGCGTTTTCGGAGTACCGGAAATTCCAGGCAGACGAGGCGCTCGCAAAGACCCAGTCCGAACGCGCCCAGCTTTTGTTTTCACACGGCGCGCTGGCGCAGAAAGACCTGGATGTCGCCGCCGAGATCTACGACAAGGCCAAAGTGGATACCCAGACCGCGCTCGATCGCATTCGCATTCTGGGCGGCGCTCCGCTGCGGCCGTCCGCCGTCATTGAAGTGCGCGCTCCTATATCCGGAACGATTGTCGAACAAAACGTGACCGCGGCAGCGGGCGTCAAGTCGCAGGATAACTCGCCGAACTTGTTCACCATTGCCGACCTCTCTCAAGTCTGGGTGATCTGCGATGTCTACGAAAACGATCTCGCGCAGGTGCGTGAGGGGGATCGGGCGCAGATCGAATTCAACGCGTATCCGAACCGGAAGTTTAGCGGACGCATCTCGAACATCGGCAAGCTGCTGGATCCCAACACCCGCTCGGCCAAGGTGCGGATGGAGCTGTCCAACGAACACGGCCTGTTGCGCCCCAACATGTTTGCGACGGTGCACTTTCAGTCGCAGGGCTCGCAGATGCGAACCGTAGTGCCGGCCACAGCGGTAATGCGCTTAGAGGATCGCGATTGGGTATTCGTAAAGGCTGGTGAGAACCAGTTCCGCCGCGAGGAAGTGCATGCGGGTGCCGTCAACAATGATGGAACCGAACAGGTATCGAGCGGCCTGCGCGTCGGGAAACGTGTGGTGCGAGACGCTCTACTGTTCGATCGCGAATCCAAGAAGGAGTAGTCAGTGATTCAGGCGTCCGTCGATTTTGCGCTGCGCAATCGCTTCCTGGTTCTGGGCCTCGGAATTGTGCTGCTGATTTGGGGAGCCATCGCCTTCAAGGAACTGCCTGTGGAGGCGTATCCGGACGTTGCCAATAACTACGTCCAGGTGATCACGCAATGGCCCGGCCGCGCGGCGGAGGAAGTGGAGCAGCAGGTTTCCATTCCCATCGAGGCTCAGATGAACGGCTTGCCGCAGTTGACGGCGCTCCGCTCGGTCTCCTTATTCGGGCTTTCCAGCGTAATGATGGTGTTCGACGACGGGTCGAGTAACGACCTGAACCGGCAAAAAGTCCTGGAGAAGCTGGCGCAGGTAAGCCTTCCCAACGGTCTTCAACCTACCCTCGGACCCGACTACAGCCCCGTCGGACAAATCTATCTCTTCACGCTGCAGAGCACCAATCCTTCCTACGACGTGATGAACCTGAAGACCCTCCAGGATTGGGTGCTGACCAAACAGTTGAAGTCAGTGCCGGACGTAATCGACGTGGCAGTGTTCGGCGGCGCCACTCGCGAATACCAGGTGAATGTCGATCCCACGAAACTCATCGCCTACGGATTAAATATCGGTCAAGTAGAGCAGGCGCTGGCGAACAATAATACCAATGCGGGCGGCAGTTTCATAGAGCGCGGGGAACAGGCGATGAACGTGCGTGCCGTCGGCCTGGCCGAAAGCGCTCATGACATGGGCGACACCGTTCTCAAGACCCAGGGTGGAATCCCGGTGCGAGTGCGCGACATAGGCGTGGCGGAGCAGGGGCCGAAGATCCGTCTGGGCCAAGTGGGAAAAGCGGTGCATCCGGAGCCCGGCAAAGTTATCGACAACTCCGACGTGGTTTCAGGAATCGTTCTGCTACGCAAAGGAGCGAACGCCGACGCCGTCCTGGACGCACTGCATGAGAAAGTCGATTTCCTCAATCACCACTTTCTTCCGCCGGGAGTCAAGATCGTCGCTCACCTGGATCGCAGTGACCTGGTGCATCTGACCACTCATACCGTGCTGCATAACCTTACGGAAGGCATCATCTTGGTATCCGTCATCTTGTTTGTGTTTCTGGGCAACGTGCGGGGTGCGCTGATCGTCACGCTCACCATTCCGTTTTCGCTGCTCTTCGCGGCCATCTGTCTGGATCTCCGTCAAATTCCCGCAAACCTTCTGTCGCTAGGCGCGCTGGACTTCGGCATGATCGTCGAAGGTGCAGTGGTCATGGTGGAAAATATCGTGCGCTTGCTGAGCCAGCCTGCCGGCTCCCAGGAGGAAACGGTTGAGCACAAGATTCGCCGCGCCGCGCGCGAAGTGCAGCGGCCAGTGTTCTTTTCCATCGCTATCATCATTACCGCTTACCTGTCGATTTTCACCCTGCAGCGCGTGGAGGGCCGCTTGTTCCGGCCGATGGCCTGGACAGTGGCGTTCGCGCTATTGGGCGTGTTGTTGTTTTCCATGTTCCTTACGCCGGTTCTGGCTAGTTTGGTGTTTCCGAAGGGGACCAAGGAATGGCACAATCCGCTGATGGAGCTCCTCACGCGTATTTACGCAGTCGGACTCGACTTGGCGATTCGCTGGCGCTGGATTACGGCGGGCTTGGCTTTGGCCAGTCTCGGGGGAGTGCTACTGCTCGCACACGATATCGGCTCGGAATTTCTGCCGCATTTGGACGAAGGCGCGATTTGGGCTCGCGGCTCGCTTGCGCCCAGCACTGGTCCTACTGAAGGAACTCGCATTGCAAATCAGGCGCGCGTTATGTTTGCGAAGTTCCCGGAAGTGACGCAAGTGGTGAGCCAGGTGGGCCGTCCCGATGATGGCACCGACACCACCGGCTTCTTCAATACCGAATACTTTATCGATCTAAAACCGAAAGACCAGTGGCGTCCGCTGTTCCATCAGGATAAAGACATACTCATCGAAGCGTTGGGCCGGGAAGCCGCGCAATTTCCGGGGGTCACCTGGAATTTCTCGCAGCCGATCTCCGACAACATGGAGGAAGCCGTCAGCGGGGTGAAGGGCGAGCTCGCAATCAAGATTTTTGGAACCGATCTAACGCTTCTGGAGCAAAAAGGCAACGAGATTGTCGCCGCTATGAGCAAAATTCGCGGCGTCGAAGGGCTGGGTCTGTTCCGCGTCATTGGCCAGCCGAATCTAAACCTGGTCGTCGACCGTGCCAAGGCGGATCGCTACGGCATCAACGTTTCCGACATTCAGGATGCGGTCGAAACCGCGATCGGCGGCAAGGCCGTCTCGCAGGTACTCAAGGGCGAGGAACGTTACGACTTGGTCGTTCGCTATCAGCCGCAGTACCGCAGCACCATCGAGCAGATTCAGAACATCCGGCTGCTGGCGCCGTCCGGTGAACGCGTGTCCCTAGGCCAACTTTGTAGCATCGGCATGAAAGACGGGGCTTCGGAGGTATATCGAGAAGGGAACTCCCGCTACGTTGCGATCAAGTACAGTGTTCGCGGCCGCGACCTGGGAAGCACGGTGGAGGAAGCCATCAAGACCGTCGAAGCCAAGGTCAAGCTGCCACCCGGCTATCGGCTGGAATGGGCCGGCGAGTACGAATCGCAGAAGCGCTCGGCGCACCGGCTGGCGATGATTATCCCGCTCACGCTGCTGCTGATCTTTTTTATTCTTTACTCGATGTTTTCCAGCATGAAGTGGGCCTCTCTGGTGCTGATGAACGTGGCCATGGCGCCGGTGGGCGGAATCTTGGCGATGTACTTTACGCGAACTAACTTCAGCGTCTCTTCGGGCGTGGGCTTCCTGGCGCTGTTCGGCGTCTCGGTGCAAACCGGCGTGATCCTGGTGGAATACATGAATCAACTTCGCGCCCGCGGCTATCCGCCGCTCCAAGCTGCCCGCGATGGCGCCATCGAGCGCTTCCGACCGATTCTCATGACCATGCTGGTAGCGTCACTCGGCTTGGTGCCGGCGGCGACTTCCCACGGGATCGGCTCCGACTCGCAGCGCCCTTTTGCCATCGTCATTGTGGGCGGGCTGATGGCTGTGTTGATGATGAGCATCTTCCTGTTGCCGTCGCTCTATGTGTGGTTCGCGCGAACCGGCGACCGGCTTCCGGAGGCCGATCCTGGATTTCAGGAGTAACCGGTCTCCAGTGGTGCGTGCGCTTGATTGCTATTCGCCGTCCTGCTTGATAAACTTCTCCGGACAGGAGAGTTCATGGCGAAATACATGTATCAAGCCAGTTACACAGTGGAAGGCGTGCGCGGATTGATGAAGGAATCTGCTTCCGGGCGCCGTAAAGCCATTGAATCCGCGATTGCGGCACTGGGTGGAAAGGTAGAGTCGTTTTACTACTGCTTCGGGAAAGACGATGTGGTCCTCATCGTGGACCTACCGGATAACGTAGCCGCGGCCGGCTTGGGGATGACCGTGTCCGCAAGCGGCATGGTGCGCGGAAGAATCACTCCCTTGCTTACGGTTGAGGAAGCCGATAAAGCTCTCGGCGTCAAGATCGGCTACCGGCCTCCTGGCCAGTCATAGCAACCTAGAAAGCCATCGAATTTCTTCGCGTCGAAATTCCTGGCGGTCGCATTTGCCGGCATACCCGCTGTTCGCCGTTCCAGGTAAGTGCGCGCCCGCGCCTCATGAGGCTCTCACGGCTTGGGCCTCGTAGGAATCACCGCGTCCACCATCCAGCAACCGGTACAGCGCCCCTCCGTCTGTTCGCTGGTCTGGCGCGACACGACGAAGCGAAACCAAGCCACGCCCTCGCCGACTCGAAAACGAATGGTCTGCTCCGCGCGTTCTCCCGCAACGGCCACCGGACCATAGCCATCGGCGTGACCTGAGAAAAGAGGGGCAAAGCCCGGGTGGCTCACCCTCCGCAAAAAAGTTCCGTAGGGGCCGGTGACCGCGCGATTGGCCGGCGATGCGAATTGATAGACCGTGAAAATGCCGGCATTCGGAGCGGGCGTATTGCGGTTGTGTAATGCCTCGACTACGATTCGAATCACTTCTCCCGGAGCGAGGCCGGGTTGGGGACGAGGCTGGGCCTCGATCGACGCCAGCAGCCCCCAACAGACAAATGCCGCGCCCGCCGA
>JBDTTL010000056.1:0-19130 GCA_039930665.1 Acidobacteriota bacterium | reverse complement strand
TTTTGTCAATTGTAGATATCGACTTTCGGAGTAAATCGTTCGGCGCCGACTGGACGGAAAACTTAGTGAAACCGTTCACAGACATGCTGCCGATTCGCCAAGAGTAGCGGACACTCACCAGGTAGTATCAGCACTTTCGGTTCCGGTCATACCTTTGCTCGAAGCCGACTGCTCGCCCAAGTGGACGTAAGGCGGGATTCTTGGAGCCTCGGCCACTTGTGCCTTTGACAGCATCGGCAGGGGCGATTAGACTTCGTACAGCGGCGCAAGCGGGTGCGACCGGCGAACAGGAGAGCCCCATGAAATTCATCAGGCCCGGAATTTTGATCACAGTCTCGGCGTTGAGCGTAATGCTGCTGCCGATCGCGCTTCGCGCTGAGGTCACCCGGGTGGAGATTTCGAAGCGGCAGGACGTGCTGGGCGGCAAAACTTTTGGACAGACCGGCGCCTACGAGAAATTGTCCGGTAAGGTCTATTTCGCAGTGGCGCCGGAGAATTCGCACAACCGCATCATTGCGGATCTCGATAAAGCGCCGCGTAACGGCCAGGGCAAAGTGGAGTTCTCGGCCGACCTGTTCATCCTGCGGCCGAAGGACCCGGCGCACGGCAACGGCGTCCTCTTGTTCGATATCGTGAACCGCGGCAGAATGACGCTGCTCAACATTTTTAATCACGGCACGGCATCGGCCGACCCGGCCACTGAGGCCGAGTTCGGCGACGGTCTGCTGATGCGGCAGGGCTACACGCTGGTGAACGTCGGCTGGCAATTCGACGTGACGAAAGGTAAGGGCCTGATCGGATTCGACCCTCCGGTGGCAACCGACCACGGCCAGCCGCTTACCGGCTGGGTGAATCCCTGGTTCATTCCGAACCAGCGCAGCGACTCGTTTGAATACGCCTCGGGATATTTTTCGCCCGCGTATCCGCCAATGGACCCGACGAATCCCGCCTACCGGCTGACGGAGCGCGTGGGATGGGTGGCCGCGCCCCGGCTCATCCCGCGCGAGGATTGGCAGTTCGGGCGAGTGGAAAAGGGCAAGATAACTTACGATGCGAACTGGGTCACGCTGAAGGGTGGGTTCAAGCCCGGGATGACATATCAGGTGACCTACGAATCTAAGGATCCGCCGGTTGCGGGCTTAGGATTCGCGGCGATCCGAGATCTGGCATCGTCGCTGAAGCACGATCCCAACGCGATCGTTCACGGCCGCTATGCCTACACCTACGGCGCGTCGCAGACCGGACGTTATCAGCGTCACTTGATTTACGAAGGCTTCACGACAGATGAGCAGGGGCGGCAGGCCATCGATGCGCTGTTCATTCAAACCGGCGGCACCGGCAACGGCAGTTTCAACGAACGCTTTGCCCAGCCCGACGAGCTCGGGTCGTTTACGCAAACCAGGTTTCCGATTCGCTATGAGACGACCACCGACCCCGTGACCGGCAAGCGCGACGGACTTGGTGCGCGAGTGCCCGCCGGCCAGGAGCCGAAGATTTTCCTGGTGGATACTGGTTCGGAATATTGGGATCGGGGGCGCGTCGCGGCGCTACGGCATTTGTCGATGGACGGCACAGAGGATTTGAAAGATCCGCCCAACGTGCGGGTTTTCATGCTGGCGGGAACGCAGCATGGCCCTGGTTCATGGCCGCCGCGCGATAACGGCGGGCAGCTCAAATCCAACCCGAATGATTACCGCTGGCTTGAGTCCGCCTTGCTGGCCGATCTGGATCGGTGGGTGCAGGAAGGCACGGAACCGCCGCCAGCAGTCATCCAACACTCGCGGACGCGACGCTAGTGGCGCAGAGCAAGATCCAGTATCCGAACATACCCGGCGTGCAGTGGCCCTATCATGTGCCGGGCGGCTACCGGATGGACTTGCCGGGGCCGCTTGCCGCACTGCCTTTTCTGGTTCCGCGAGTGGATAGCGATGGCAACGATATCGGCGGACTGCGTACTCCTGAACTGGCGGTGCCGTTAGGGACCTACACCGATTGGGACTTCCGGAGCGAGTCGATTGGTTCACCTGATACTTTAATTGCCATGGCTGGGTCATTCATTCCATTTACTAAAACACGCACCGAGCGGGAGAATGGCGGCGATCCACGGTTCTCGATTGAGGAGCGCTATTCGAATCGCGCCGACTACTTGCGCCGAATTCAGGATGCCGCAAACCGGTTGGTGGACCAGCGCTACATGTTAAAGGAACACGTGACGACTGTCGTCGAAGAGGCAGGTCAGCATTGGGATTGGATGATGGCCAGCAAGTAGTCGCGGCTCAGACGATTTGCACGATAGCCGCGCTGAACGGTAGCAGCGTGATAGCGAGCTGCCCCTTCTGCACGTGCGTTGACTCCGTTTTCGCGCCCTTCCAGGTTCCTTCCGGCGTGACTTCCGCTCCACCCAAAGTGATGGCGGTCTTCGCATCGACGGTCGGTGCGCTCAACCGGATAACGGACGCCTGCTTCGCTCGAACGTGCTCGCCGAGGTTCACCGTCAAGGCCGACGTCGTTGCGCCTTTGTTGATCAAGGCAAGGGCGAGTCCCCGTTTGCTGGACTGCGTTGCGTAAGCCCTTACTTCCGGCGAACCCGCGTCTACTTCCGTAGTCAGCAGCCGGCCTTGCGCGGCCAGTGAGAACGCGAGCATTCCATAGTATTCAGGCTTCGCCGAGTAGTGGCCGTGTTCGTCGTCCCCAATGGGCGAGTAGGAACTGATGAAGTCGAGTTGATTTACCCCGGTTTCCATGTTGACGCCGGCGCAGCCGTTCGCCGCGAGGGTGAACATGTAATCGAGAACCCACAGCGCGCCGGCCATGGTGTCGCTCACGCCCGGACGCCCGCCGCCGGAAAAAGAATTGACCTCGCAAATGCGATAGGGAACACCGCAGGCTTGCGAGGCAGCTTTCAAGGCGGTGAGCTGAGGCTGCAGCTTGGGATCGACGCCCAGTAATTTTTCGATGCTGCTAGTGGGGTTTTGCCCCTCGCGGTAATAGTGATGCGCGAGGAGAACCGAATCCTTGCCTTCATCGGCGGCGAAGCGGGTAACCCAATCCGTCTTTACCGCCGCGTCCGGCCCGGCGAACGGGATGCGCGGAAACTCCTTACGCAGCGCCGCCTTGTAGCGGCGGTATTCGGCAAGCCAGTCTTCGTATCGGTATTCCGGGTTCCGGTGTCTGGCGCGAGCGAACAGATCCGGCTCATTGCCGATTTCGAAAGCCAGCAGGCGCTCGCCGGCAATCGACTGGATGATCTTCGACTCCGCGATGGCGTCGGCTTCAGTGCCCCTGCCAAGATCCAGCGCCCAGATCAGCTTCCATCCGGTCGCTTTGAGAAAACCGCCGAGGTCTTTGAGCACGGCATCGTTGATAACGGTGGCCTTCGGACTCGATACCGCGGCGGCGTTCGGCGAATAGTTGGCGTAGTCCGCTGTATTACCGCCAATGCGGATCACGCCCTGTGTTCCCAGCGTTCGCACCAACTGCACATAAACTTTGTTCGACGCGCTCAGCAGGCCGGGCCGGGACACCGACGAGATTTCGTAGCCCACGCCCGTGAAATCTGGAGCGATGGTGCCGAGAGGCCGGTTTGCCCTCACGGTCACAGTGGTTTGTCCGGGTGCAGCGAAGGCGGACCGCGCGGCCAGCGTAGCCGCCGCCAGAGCGCTGTTTGCGAGAAAGTCTCGACGCTTCATGTCATCTCCTGTGAATCGGAATTGGGTTCCTGGCCACCGACGAAACTTTAGTACACCGCGACTTTACTATAATATTTCTGCTTCGAGCCGCGGCGTGATTGCCGCCAGGCCCGCGAGCCGGGCGACTGAAAAATGGAGTTCATAGATGCGTAAGGAATTTGGATTGGCTTTTCTGCTGGTTGGCAGCATGGGGTTATGGGGCGCGGACTGGCTCACCCATAGCGGAGATCCACAGAGAACCGGCTGGCAGCAGGCGGAGACGACTATTACCAAGGACAACGTCAAGGACCTCCAGCTCCTTTTTAAGTTGACGCTGGCCGACAATCAACAGAAAGCCCTTCATTCCTTGATGGAGCCGCTCATCGTCGGCCGTATCATCACCAACCACGGCTTCAAGGAAGTCGCGCTCGTGGCGGGCAGCTCCGACAACCTCTACGCAGTTGACGCGGACTTGGGCAAGATCCTGTGGCATAAACATTTTCAATACTCTTCGGAGACGCCGCAATCGACTACTTCCTTCTGGCTGTGTCCCGGAGGTTTGACCGCAACGCCGGTGGTGCCGTCCGCACCGATCCCTCGTCCAGGCGGCTCGGTGGCGGGCCGCCCCCCGCCTAGCGTGCGCGGCATTTACCTTCTGTCGAGCGATGGCGAGCTACACCAATTGAACCTTGCCAACGGCGAGGACATCGCGCCGCCTGCGAAATTTGTACCGCCGAACGGCAAGCCGTACAGCTTGAACGTTGTCGATAACGTCATTTACACGACAACGGGACAGCATTGCGGAGGCGTCCCCAATAGCGTGTGGGCGCTAAATTTGGCGGATATGAAAGTCAGCTCCTGGACCTCGAACGGCGGCGGTCTGTGGGGTTTGGCCGGGGCCGCGGTTGGAACCGACGGAACCATTTACGCTGAAGTCGGCGACGGAAACTGGGATCCGGAAAAGGGAATCTACTCCGACACTTTCGTCGCGCTGGAGCCCAAGACGCTGAAGTTGAAAGACTGGTACACTCCTTCAAATCGTGAGTGGATTACCAAGCGGGATCTTGATATGAATGTCACTCCGGTGGTGTTTCCCTACAAAGGCCGCGATTTGCTGGCGGGCTCGGGCAAGGAAGGGCGCCTGTATCTCTTGGACTCGAAGTCGCTGGGCGGTGAAAATCATCGAACGCCGCTGTTTCGCACCGAGCTGGTCTCTAACGAAGAAGTCGATTTCGCCGGGCGCGGGACATGGGGAAGCCTGGCAAGCTGGCAGGATGCGAACGGCACGCGCTGGGTGCTCGCGCCAGTGTGGGGTCCGCTGCACCCGGATACGAAGTTCCCCAGCACCAACGGCGATGCGCCGCAGGGCAGCATCGTGGCCTTCAAGGTGGAAGACGTCAATGGGAAGACGGTGCTAACGCCGGCTTGGGTGTCGCGCAATATGGTGATCCCCGCGCCGCCGGTGATCGCGAATGGAGTGGTATTCGCACTTTCGAGCGGCGAGTTCGTGCGTCAGGCCAATGAAAGTCAGGGTGGACTGTACACTCCGGAGCAGCGCGCCCAGTTATCGACTCATGCGATTCTTTACGCGCTCGATGCCGCCACCGGCAAGGAACTTTACTCAAGCGGCGATGCGATCACGTCCTTCACGCACTTCGCCGGCATGGCACTCGCCAACGGCCGGGTTTATTTCAGCACCTTCGATAACACGCTTTACTCCTTCGGTTTTCCGATCGAGCATTAGGCCGCATGAACGCCACATACGCTTTCCCGAAAATCCACAACGCCATGTGGCCGGGACTGGTCGGCAAGGGTCCGGATTCCGAACCGCCGATCAGTCTGGAGACCATGCTCGATTTGACGCAGGCTGCCGAAGTCAACGGCGTCAGGTTCGATGGCGTCGACCTGTTCCTTTCCCTGCCCCACACGGATATCGATTCATCCGATGACGATTTGAAGCGCCTGGCGGACAACATCGGCAAGCGCGGGTTGCTCGTCGGCTCGCTGGTGGCGCCAGTCTGGCCTCCGACTGGTGGCGGAGCCGCTATGGGATCGCAGGAGGAACGCAAGAAATTCGTAACGCAGGTGCGCAAGGCTTGTGCCATCGCCCAGAAGCTCCGCAACCTGGGCATCCGCAAGTACGGAGTGGTGCGCATCGATTCCGCGAGCAGCCCAGCGGATTGGGCTGTCAATCCAGCCGCGAATTCGAAACGGATTGCCGAGACTTTCCGCGAGGCCTGTACTGTTGCCGAAGGTTTCGGCGAGCGCCTCGCTGCTGAAGGAGAGATTTGCTGGGGTGGCATGCACAGTTGGAATCACATGACCGAGCTACTCGAGATGGTGGGCCGGCCCGAGACTCTGGGCTTTCAGGCGGACATGGCGCATACGTTGCTTTACGCGCTGGGCTGCAACGCGCCGGACGACCGAATTCTTCCGCCGGACTATGATTGGACCGACCAGGAAGTTCTGTACGAGGCGTTGGCCGAAATGACGCATGCGTTGCGTCCCTGGACCATCGATTTTCACGTGGCGCAGAATGACGCGACGGTGAAGGGGGCGGGCTCGCACGATAAGACCGGACGGCACTGCCTGCCGAACGATCCCGACGGCAAGCTCGATGTACCGCGGGCGGCCGGGATGTGGCTGCGCGGCGATCATGGCAACTTGACGCGCGCCATCCCGCACATATGCTGGGATGGCTGCATGTTCTCCAATGAAACGATGATGAAGCCCGAGACTTGGCGCGACATTCTGGCCACCATGATCGCGGTGCGCAACGCACACGGCTGGAATTAGCGCGTCACGACGATGGCGAAGAAGACGCTTAACATCGGAATGGTGGGCTACGGTTTCATGGGCCGCACGCATTCGAATGCTTTCCTGCAGGCAGGACGGTTTTTCGATTTGGAGTACCAGCCTGTTCTCAAAGCCGTGTGCTCCCGCAACGCCGCGCGCGCCGAAGCCTTCGCCGCGAACTGGGGGTACCAATCGACAGAAACCGACTGGCGAAACCTGGTGGAGCGCGCCGATATCGACCTGATCGACATCGCCAGCCCTAACGACACCCATGCCGAGATCGCCATCGCCGCCGCGAAGGCCGGCAAGATCGTGATGTGCGAGAAGCCGCTGGGACGCACTGCCGCTGAAGCGGAGCAGATGGTGAACGCGGTGGAGTCGGCTAAGGTGCCAAACATGGTCTGGTATAACTATCGGCGTGTGCCGGCTGTGATGCTGCTGAAGCAACTGCTCGACGAAGGCCGGCTGGGGCGCATCTTTCACTATCGCGCGAAATTTCTGCAGGACTGGACCATGTCACCGGATCTTCCGCAGGGCGGCGAAGGATTGTGGCGGCTGGACGTTGCGGTGGCGGGTAGCGGCGTGACCGGCGATCTGCTGGCGCATAACATTGACACCGCGTTGTGGCTGAACGGTCCCATTCGCGAACTGACGGCGATGACCGAGACGTTTATCAAAAAGCGCAAACACAATTTGACCGGGAATATGGAAGCGGTGGGCATCGACGATGCGAGCGCATTTCTTTGCCGCTTCCAGAATGGGTCGCTGGCGACGTTCGAAGCGACGCGCTATGCCCGCGGGCACAAGGCTCTGAATACTCTCGAAATAAATGGAGAACACGGATCTGCGATGTGGGATCTGCACGATCTGCACCGCATTCAGTGGTTCGATCATCGCGATGAGGGGCGGCTGCGCGGCTGGAGAAACATCCACGTGAGCGACGGCGATCATCCTTACATGAAGCACTGGTGGGTGCCGGGCCTGCAGATCGGTTACGAGCACACCTTCATTCATCAGGTTGCCGATTTTCTGGAAGCGCTTGCGGCCGGCAAGGAAGCCGCGCCGACATTCCGCGACGGACTGGCGACGGATCGTGTTACGGACGCGGTGTTGAAATCGGCCAAGACTTCGCAGTGGGAACAAGTATCAAGTTAGGAGGGCATGATGTCCAGAACCAAAACCGGAGGGCTGTTTTTGACCGCTGCCTTGTTGGCGTTCTGCGGCTATCGGCTCGCGGGACAGCAGCCGGCGCCTTCGGCGACCAAGAGCGGCGGAAGCCGCTTCATCCAGCCCGATCCCATCGATTTTGAGGATCACGCGGGGTGGGCTTCCATGTTCGACGGCTCCACGCTGAAGGGCTGGGACGGAAGCAGCGATGTTTGGCACGCGGAAAATGGTGCGATCGTCGGCGAATCCACGCCTGAGAAACCGTCGGGAACCACCTACGTCGTCTGGGAGGGCGGAACGCCCAGGAACTTCGAGCTGAAGGCGGAGATCAAGCTGGACGGAGCCGGCACTAATAGCGGGATTCAGTATCGCAGCGCGCGCGTGGCGCAACCAAAGGACGGCCCGGTGCCAAATCCGCGCTTCGCGAAATGGAATCTCAAGGGCTACCAGGCGGACTTCGATTACGCCAATCGTTACAGCGGACAGCTCTATGAGCAAGGAACGCCGCGCGGCATTATTGCGTGGCGGGGGCAGATGGTCCGCACGGAACAGGGCAAGAAGCCGCGGCTGCTGGGCATGCTGGGCGATCCTGACGCACTCAAGACCTTCATCAAAGTCGGCGACTGGAACCAAATGCACGTCGTCGCCCGCGGCAATAGCATGATTCACATTGTGAACGGACACGTGATGTCGATTTTCATCGACGACGATCCTACGATGGCGGCGGAGCAAGGCGTAATCGGCCTGCAAATCGAAGGCGGCGGCAACGTGAAGGTCTCGTTCCGCAACCTCTGGCTGAAAAATCTGCCGTGATGGATTACTTCTTAATCAAGACGTCATTCGGGATGATCACGCGCACGGGGACCTGGCGCAATTTCGCGGTGAAGGTGTTGTCGTTGCCGGTGGTCCGTACCCAAATGGTTTGAGCCGGGCCTTTGGCGAACTGCACTTCCACCGGTGCGTCCATCGAAAAATCATCGCCGGCGCCGGTTTGATCGATGGAACCGGAGAGTTTCACGGCAGGCGCCACTCCACTCACCTTATAGCTCATCTTCAGCGCCGGAATTCCCGTTGCATACACCCAATTGTCAAAAAAGGAATCGATCACTTCCGGCTCCATCCCGCGCGGCCGCAACTCGCGCACGAGAGTCTGGAAGTCGGCGGTGGTGACGAGTCTGAATTCATAGCGTCGGCGGAACTCGGCGAGCAGTTTGAAGAAGGCTTCGTCGCCCATGCGCCGGCGCAGCATGTGCATAATCCAGGTACCCTTGCCGTAAGTAATGGCGCGCCACTTTCTATTATTCGGCTGGCTGTTCAGGCGGTCGCCCCACACAATGGGACCGGCCGACTCGTAGGTCTTACCATCCGCGTCCTTGGCCAGTAATTCCGCGCGGTAGCCGTCGAGCACGGCTTCCATTTGTTTCAGGCCCTTTTTCTTCTCCAGCCATAGAAGTGAAGAATAATTTGCCAGGGATTCCAGCAGCCACTCGTCCTCGCTCTGCCTCGTAGAGATAACACTGCCCCACCATTGATGCGCCACTTCATGGGGCACCATCAGGTCGGAAAAGAACACCTGCTCGCGAGCGTCGCGCAGAGCGGCAGGCCGCGCAACCGGGTCTATATAAGCGAAGGTGGACAGATACACCAGTCCTGGGAATCCCTGTCCGAATCCTCCCGGAATGGGCGCTACCGTTAGCGTCTTCATTACCGGAGCCCCGAACATTCCGCTGAAGAATTCCAGGGACGCTGCCACATCGCCGGCCACAGCGCGTAATCTCGCCACGGGATCCGGTGCGACTGGCACCACCAATGTCGGAGGTTGTATACGGACGCCGCGTGTCCGGAACGGTGCCTGCGGCGCGGGAGGAGGCGACGATAATGTCATGGGAGGACGCAGCGCTTCCTCCAGATTGTGGTTGCCGTACACCTCTAAATTTACACCCGCCGCGGTTCCGGCCACCTTTTCGTAGATGCCTAAATTGAATCCTGCAGAACCGACAGCTACTGTCATTCGGCGGTGAGTAATGCGCCAGTCGCCGTCCGTACGATCCTCCACCGGGTCCCCGGCCGCCACCAGCGTAAGCCGCTTGGGATAACGGAAAGTGAGATCGTAGGTCGCAAACTGTCCGGCGATGTGGGGATACCAGGACCCGCGCGCGCTGACAAAATAGACTCCATCGCCGCGGGTAGCGATTACGTTTCCCCGATGCTCGAATTCGAACTCGTGCGTGCTGCCGGGTGCTAGCGCGGAAGGCGCCACCGCCAGGAACTCGATTTCTTCCGAACCTCCGCTGATCCGGCCCCGCTGCGATTCGTCGCGCATCATTTCGGCTGCAACCCCGTCTATGCGGACCGCACTCACTTGCATCCTACGCGCGATTTCGAAGGGGAAGGCGCGAACCGGGTCGCCACCAATGAGCACACTAACCCGCGTTACGGCGTGCACACCTAGATCGTTACCGATTTCGGCGTTGATGCGAAAGCGCGAAAGCGCGAATTCCCGGTCCGGTGGAACGGCGGCATTGGGAGCCGGCGGCGGGGATGCTCCCGATGCCCTGGACGTAATTCGTCGGGGCAAGAAATCCGTCCAGACATTCAGCTGGTCGCGCCCGTCATGTTCCACTCGCTGTCGCATCACCATGCGGTGATTGGCGCGTGCGTCGGAAACAATATCGAAATTCCCCAGGTTGACGCCGCTAATCGCGAAAAAGGCCAACCCGGTTTTTTCGGGCCGCGCCGACCACAGATCCGCTACCAGACGCATCTGCATGGGCCCGGAGATGTTGGCCACCACCGGATCCCAGCGTTCGGCCAGCAGCGCGCCCACGGAGGGCGCCTTCTTGGTGGAACCTGACTGCTCCTCGAGTTCAGCCTGCAGCGCCGCCATCGAGTTGTCGGTAAGGATCACCAGTATGGTCCTGACGTGTTCGTCCAGATTCGGCGATTGCGTGAATGTAGCGAGCGATTGACGCTCGCTGCGAGTGGGAGGGATCACGATCACTTCCCCGTCGCCGCCTTCGACATCTGTTGTGAAAAGCGCTGACAGCCGACGCCCTAAGACAGGCTTGGAAAAGATCAGATAGCCGTCGTTTAAATACAGTTTGATGTCGTCTTTTACGAAACTCAGATCGCGGACACGATAGCATTCGGCCGGGTCCATGCCCGCGTCGCGAATGAGTTTAGCCAAGTCCGCTGCAGAAGTGGGCGTGACCGGCAGCAGCGTGCCCTGAAAAGCAAACGCCGCTTCAATGAAAAAGAGGAGTAACGCTAGGCGCAACACGTAACTCCCAGTCTAATACCGCCTGCAACGGGAAAGCAGGCATCTGCCGGATCGGGTCAGAAAGCTTGCGGCGTAAAACGTCCGCTGCGTGGCGCTACGTAAGCCGGAGCACAACCGCAGCGGCGGCCGCGAGCAAAATTGCTCCCCCGCCAATTC
Source organism: Acidobacteriota bacterium (assembly GCA_039930665.1). GTDB lineage: Bacteria > Acidobacteriota > Terriglobia > Bryobacterales > Bryobacteraceae > Palsa-187. The sequence goes on along the minus strand of JBDTTL010000056.1, from coordinate 8,063 downwards.
GCAGGCAGGTTGTTGTGAGGCTGGGCCAGCGCGAGCCTTTGTAAAAATGCAAACCGCACTGTACGCAGGTCGGATCAGAAAAGCTACTGATCGTCCTGCAACGTGGACATTGTCTCATCCCGAACCCCCTCCAAAGGGCGGCCGTTGGCTGCACATCGGCCTAAACCCATCCCGATCAGCGCGATTAATCGCAACCGGGGTGGTGTCGGGAATAGCTTATATCGGCCGAGGGCGAATTGCAAGAGAATTTGAGATTTTTCCCTATCTTTCGATAGGGTACATCCTTGATACTATCTCAGACGAATTTCCATCTTTTTTACAAGCACTTGGCGTAAGTTATGGAAATTCCGGGAAGGTTCGCCTACCGGATTGGCTAGTACTTTTTCGGGTTGAAGCCGTGCGACGGAAAAAACGCTTGGATACGGGCCCGCTAGCTCGTCCGCCATATCGGCTGATCCGGGATAGCCGAGGTTCAGCGGGTGCCGAGCGACCGCGCCTCGACGATTTTTAGCAGTGCAGGAAAAAAGGTTTATACTGTACTGGGCGTCTAGCGATTGAGGAATTCTTAGGCCGCTCACTACAAGTTGTTTATTTTTAGAGGGCCCGTAGCTCAGTTGGTTAGAGCGCCTGCTTGACACGCAGGAGGTCACAGATTCGAGTTCTGTCGGGCCCACCATAAAAATCAAGAACTTAGCAACTGGCTCCAGGGCACCGCCTGCCCCATGTCCACACAAATGTCCACACGCACAGGCAATGGCACCTCCGATCCGGCCCGAAATGACAGCGCGTGCCCCGGAAGTACACGAAGCGTGAAGGTTCGATGTACTTCCCCATCAGTAGCAAGACACAGTTTCCCGAACGGCTTTCAGAACTGACCGGGGGGGAGTGTAAACCGAAGTGCGGAACCTCCCCACCGAGCGAACCACGTAGGCGAATGCGGCCAGATCCAGGTCTAGAAAATTTTGGGAAAAAATGGAACTAGAAAATGGCTTGGTACTCCCGCAGGCGTTGCAGTACCCACCACAGGACCGGAAGCCCTAGGCGCTCCGCTTCAGCGTCCGGCACGCCCATCGTGATAAAATTTTGCGAATGACGGCACGTGAGCCGGACTCTTTCCAATCCTGCAAGGAAAAAGCTAGACTCCTAGAGGTTTATCGAAGCGCTGCCGAAGCGTTCTCGGACTCACTCACGCTCTTGAGTTCAAGGGTTAACGCCAAGCCGCTGGAATACGGTCGTCTCGAAGAGTACGTCGAAACTTGCCATGCAAAGATGGATCAGACTCGGCTTGCCTTCAGGCAGCATACTTTTTTGCATAAGTGCTAAAAGCCCGACGACAGAATAGGGGCACTTTCGATAGATCCTTGACCACATTTGGTCGCGTGATCTTCTATGGTCGCAGACCACGCCTGGGAAACTGCAAAGAATCAGCTTCAGATGCAACGTGTTCTTCGCAATTCCCATTCTGGAACAGAATGGCGGAAGGATTGCTTAGCATGTCTTGTGGAAGATAACGGTGAGCAACCTCCAAATGTTCCATTCGACTCGCCGCACGGAGTATTTCCTATTGGATGTGACTCATCTACTGGGGCTTGCAATTCGCGTTGCGGCCCCATCTTTTCATTGCAACCCAAGCGTGCGCAGTTAGCGGCCCCGGTTTGTGTAGCGTGTCGGGCCGGTCATCATAAACAATTCCTGGTGGAACCGCGAGGACTGGTTTTGCCATGGCGCTTCCATAGAGAACAGCAGTTACAAGGTGGCAGCATGACCGACACAATCGGTCCAGTGACGGCCTGTATACCATCACTAGGTCGGGTACGCTCATGAAGCGTCCTTGTACAAAGTGCGGTCACTCCAAACGTTCTAGGCGTACTCGTTGGGAACGGTTGTTCCAGTATCCAGCATACCGATGTTCTGTTAGTTCCCACCGTTTTCTTGCCGCAAACCGGGAAACCGGGCGTAAGTTAGACGATCGGATGATCAACGCACTTGTTTGGCTCGGTTTAGTGGCTCTTGTACTCGTAGCTTTGTGGGTTAAGGTGCCGCTGGGCTAAGGGCAAACGTTGTGGTGATCGGAAAATGCAGCAATCCCTTTCTCGAACGTAAGGGTTTTAGCCCCGCCGCTTCAAATCCTCTGGCTCAATGCCGCGAACCAGGTAGTCGTAGAGCGTGGCTTGGGCGTTCGTCATCGCCTCGCGAGCGATCTTCATTCTGTGTGATGCATTGTGGATGCGCTGAGTACCGTCGGGATCGGGCAGGCCACTTGGGATGTCCTTCATCACTGTATCGAATTCCACGGAAGCCGCCTCCGCCGCTAGGGTCGCTTCGGCTAGGTCACGAACCAGCTTTCGCCTAAAGTCAGGAGTTTTTGGTTTTGCGTCATCACACTGAACGCAGATCGGCGTGCCACCATCCATAGCAATTCCCCTAAAAACTAGAATTTGGTCAAATGTAACAAACTGATAAAAATATAACGAGATCAGCTATTCGTGTCAACCTGAAAATGACGCTATAAGCCGCTTAACTTAACCCGCTCCTCACCAGAAGGACAGCGCCTGGATCACGGACAAGGCAAATATTAGGCGAATGCAGTAGGTTGTGGAGTATGCCAATCGTGACCGTAGATTCGAGAAGTGTATCCTTGGCACCATACGCCCCAATTAGCATACATTCAATGCTATGTTTGCGTAACGTTTTAGGGCCTCAAGCGGCTTCGCCTTTGATGGCTTCGGTATGGTTCTCCATGTCGTTTGTAAACATCATTATCATTTCGCCGTCGTAACGGACATCCATCAGACGGACTCCATCGAACGGCCCGTTCATTACATCGATAATGGCTCCCACGGGAACCATGATTGCCATGTTCCTGCCGCCACGCTGTGCGATCCCCATTGCATAACGAGTGAGTCGAAAACGCTTCCCATGTTGCATTGGCTCTGCCTTTCTACTTAGACCTATTGCACCTCCGAAGCCGATACCGATGGTCCTTTGGATTCATCATGAGAGCGATTTGTCCCAATAAATTATCGGCGATATACGGTCACTCCGATGGCCGGAGGACAACGACCTCCTGGCGCACACCGCTTTCGGGCGAATTGTTGGGCGTAAATAACGCTACGGGCAGAAGTGTCAGAAAGGCAGCCGAAGGATTCTGCCGCTACCCAGCGGGAGAAAGCGCCAGGGCGCTGGTCGACCAAAGCCTTTGGGTGAAGGCGCTACCCGTGCGAACCTTGACCACGCCGTCTTTAGTCAACACACTGTTACGCATCGGTGCTAAAGAACGGCATTGTGCATCACATGGGACCACACCGCGTCAAGTTGACTGCCGGGCGTCAATACCGGCCCATTTTGTCCAGCTATTAGATCGGTTCGGCTGAGGTAAGCACCTTATTTTCAAAGAAACCTGCGTGTTTCCCTGGTTGGCACGGAATGTGCGTTCTCAACAACATGACTGGAACCTTTTGGCTTAACCAGGAAACGATGGGAACTGTCGCCGGGCGGAATCATCGAATTGTGTTCATGATTCCAAAAGGTGGCAACATTGAAATGGTCGGACCTGTTTTGGAGATCCCCGATCAGGTAGAAGTTCTCTGGAACGGGCAATCCGTTTGGCTGTTCGCCTGTGATTTAGAGGCCCGTGGCATTCCTTCCCAACTTGCGAAAGCCGCTTCCGTCGGTGGTGAAACATCACGAAGTGAGGTCCACAGCGAAGGGTGTTACCTCCTAGAACAACCCATTCGAGTAAAGCCCATTTTCCAAAAAATTCGCCGATTCAACGCCGCTGGCCGAGAGACATTTTAGGGCCATATACCGTCCCGCTAAATTCGTTGCGTTTTTATACCAGCCGCTCCTTGACTGAAGCATTCCCCGTCCTTACCCTCGGATCGGAAAAACGGATCGGCAGGCCAGCGCAAGATACTCTCTTGCGGCAATGGCCGCGCCCCCCTTTAATGCAAAACGCAGTGCCGCAAGGACGTGGCCCGACGAAACATTTTTGGCGGGTATGGCTCTCATTAGGCGTGAGACTACATATCGCGATTGCGGAAGACAACCCCTCGGATCTGGCGCAATTAGAATCCGTCCTGAAGGAACTCGGTCTGGACTATTGGCTTACTACGGTCGCCGATGGGGAACAGGCCCGCGATTTCATCCTGAAGCGTGGAAGGTATAGCAACTATCCCCCAGCCGATCTCATCTTCCTCGACATGAACATGCCGAAATTGACCGGCCTAGAAGTACTCCGCGCCGTTCCCGATTCGGCAGACTTACCCGTTTGCGTACTGACCGGTTCTGAAAAAGAACGGCGGTTAGTCGAGCAACACTTCGCCCCTAAAAAGGCGAGTTACCTCAGCAAACCCGTCAACGCGGATCAAATCTTGAGTTGCCTGGACTGCCATGATCACTTACGTCCCTTGGCAAAACATTAAAATCCGCTGGATTGCTTCAGTTCTCGTTAAGCGGCCAGTTCGGGGCACTGGTTACGATCCAGCCAAACCGATGAATTCGTGGCGTACGGCTTGGCGCAATTTGACAGTGGAAGCCGGGTTGCCCGGTTTACGGTTCCATGATCTACGGCATCACTCCATCACGAAGCTGGCTGAAGCCGGGGTGCCCGACCACACACTGATGGCGATTGCGGGGCACGTCAGCCGGGAGATGTTGGAACACTACTCGCACATCCGTATGGAAGCCAAGCGAGATGCTTTCGTAATGCGTCCACACGTCCGTCCACACACAGGCCGATGGATCACCGGCGGAGGACCCAGTGCGACCAATTGGGAGGTGTGCGGACCCCAGATACGCTCCCGTCGTCTTCACAGTCGTTTACTCTCTCCGTGTAGCCCTCCGTAGTGCCCCGTCCCACCCCAATCAACTTCTTGACACGCAGGAGGTCACAGATTCGAGTTCTGTCGGGCCCACCACAGCTTCGGGCGTTAGGCCGCAGTTTGCACTGCATCCACCCCAAGCAACACCACGCCGTCACGCACCTCCACTGGAAACGTACGCACCTGAGGGGTTCCCTCGATTAACGGCTTTGTCACCAAGCCGGTTTCCAGGCAAATGCGCCAGTGGTGCAATGTACAGGCGACGGTGGTATCGACCACCATACCGTCGGCCAGATTATCGCCGGAATGCGGGCAGCGATTCTCGATCGCCAGGTAACGGTCGCCTACATTGAATATCGCGACTGACAAATCTCCAATGCGCACTTCCCGGCCCTGGCGAGGGGGAATCGTCTCCACTGACGTCACCTGAATCCACTGCATAGCGCTCCATCTTTTCTGCCTTTATCGGCTGCTATTACGAAACTGCAAGAAACATTGGGCCGCGGGTTGACCGCGCTCGCCGCGTGCGTGAGCACCACCGGAATCATGCGGCGGAATCACCGGAAGCATAGAGCGACGATCTGGTCTTCACCGATTCCGCAGTCTGTTGAGTACACGTCCGACCGGCGCCTCACTAAGGCTGCTTCGGGGGAAGTAAATTTATGGTCTAACGACGTGGCTTAGAATACGCCCTACGGAAGCGAGGCAGAGCACCGTTGGGGTCCCAATCGGACTGGAATCCACCCATTTACATCGAAGGACACAAAAAGAATATCAGCATTTATGCGGTTCTCTAACAATGACTTTGCGATGGGACCGATAAATCTTTTTTTGGGCCGGGAAGCGCAACTGGCTGTTCGCAAGCGGCGGCGCGCGGGTTTCAGACGCCGGTATCCTTGGTCGCAGCGCTTCCATTGGCCGCAGCGCTTCCTTGGCCGCAGCGCTTGCGATTCACGAAGGTGGCATGCGTTGCATTCGCGCCTGCGAGTACCATAAAGAAAGTATGTATCAGGGCGACGGAGCGCCAGCCATCGAAATCCGCGATCTACGGAAAGTGTACGGCGACAAAGCCGCGGTCGACGGCCTCACGCTTACGGTTCCGCAAGGTTGCTTTTTCGGTTTCCTGGGACCCAACGGTGCGGGCAAGACCACGACTATCAAAATGCTGATGGGCTTGGCGCCTCCCACCTCGGGCAGCATTCAACTTCTGGGGCTTCCGATGCCCGAACGGTCGCTTGAGATCAAGCAGCAGATTGGCCTGGTGCCGGATGAATCCATGCTATTCGATCATCTCACCGGCGGCGAGTTCATCGAATTCGTGGGACGGATCTATGGTCTCGATCGCGCGATGGCGCGGGCCCGCGCCGATGAGCTGCTGGATCTGTTCGAGCTCGGCAACCTGCCGAAGAAGCTGATCGCTGAATATTCGAAAGGCATGCGCAAGCGCGTGGCGATGGCCGCGGCCCTGATCCACCGGCCGAAGCTGTATCTGATGGACGAGCCGTTTGAGGGCGTCGACGCCGTGGGCGCGCGTCTGATGAAAGATATCCTTCTCGATCAGGTGCGCCATGGCTCAACCATCTTCCTTACTTCGCACGTGCTCGAAGTGGTGGAGCGACTGTGCGAGCGCGTCGGGATTATTCACGAAGGCAAGCTGATTGCTGAGGGATTGATGGCGGATATGCGCGGCACTGCCGAGACGCTGGAAGACGCGTTCGTGCGCGCGCTCGGCATGGAGAGCGCTGCCGAGACGCTGGATTGGCTGTAAAGGGCCGCGCGAACCATGACGCACATCGGCGCCATCGCGTGGGCTCAGTGGCGTACCTTCTGGCACTTTCATCCAGGGCGCGGCGTAGCATGGCCGGCCGTAGTGAGCTTGATCTGGTACGGCCTTTGGGCCGGCGCCGCCTTTGCCTTCATGCGGGTCTTCAGCAACCCGGCTGAAGTGGAAGTGATTCGGATAGCGCTCCCCGGCGGGCTGCTGCTGATATTTCTCTACTGGCAAGTGGTCCCGCTGATGCTGGCGACTACCGGTTCTTCGCTCGATTTGCGCAAGCTACGCGCCTATCCAATTCCCGACAACCATCTTTTCGCGATTGAAGTCCTGCTGCGGGTCACGGCCGGCATCGAGATGGTTTTGGTATTGATGGGGATGACCATCGGGGCGATGCTCAATCCGGCCTTGAGCAAATGGTGGAGCCTGCTGGCGAGCGTGGGCTACGTGGCCTTCAATCTGGTGATTGCCGTGGGTCTGCGGGATCTGCTAGGGCGTCTGCTGGCGCGCAAGCGCATCCGCGAACTGGTGTTCTTCTTTCTGATTCTAGCCGCGGCACTGCCGCAACTGCTGCTGGCGCGGCGTGGGATGGTCAGCCCGCAATTGCGCTTGCTGATCGCGCGCGATTCCTGGCAGGGATGGCCCTGGACGGCGGCATCGAACCTCATCCTGGGGTCCCGGCTTTGGCCGTCGCTAGCGGTGCTTTCCGCCTGGACTGTGGGTACGCTGATCTTCAGCCGCTGGCAGTTTTCGCGGACACTGGCTTTCGATTCCGACGCCGCCAGCGCGAGTGATTCCCGGACGGGCCGTCGCGCCTGGTGGATCGAGTGGTTTTACCGCCTGCCTCCGGCGCTATTCAAAGACCCGCTGGGCGCCCTGGTCGAAAAAGAATTTCGATTCCTGGTCCGCTCACCGCGCTTTCGCCTGGTGTTTCTAATGGGATTCACCTTTGGTCTGGTGATCTGGCTGCCGATGGTATTCGTTCCGCGGGGGCCGCTGGGCGGATTCTTCGTGCGCAACTATCTCACGGTGGTGTGTGTGTACTCGCTGATGCTGATGAGCGAAGTTTGTTTCTGGAATGCATTCGGGTTCGACCGCTCCGCGGCGCAATTCTATTTTCTGGCGCCAGTGTCGTTCCGCCGAGTGATGATCGGCAAGAATGTAACGGCGCTATTTTTCATGCTGCTCGAAATCGCCATGGTGACCTCCGTATGCGCGCTGCTGCGCATGCCGTTGGGGCTCCGGCGCTTTGTCGAAGCTTATAGCGTGGCCACAGTGGTGATGATTTTCCTTTTCAGCGCCGGCAATCTGCTCTCCATCCGCCAGGCTCGCGGTGTGAATCCGGGGAACTCCTTCCGTACAGGCACCGCCGGCCGCCTGCAGGCCATGTTGTTTGCGATTTATCCGGTCACCTTCGCGCCGATCCTGCTGGCGTATCTGGCGCGCTACGCGTTCGGCAGCCAGAC
>JBDTTL010000055.1:0-19151 GCA_039930665.1 Acidobacteriota bacterium | reverse complement strand
TGCCGCTGGCGGCGGGCTCAGTCCGCATCCTCCAGACCAACAGCGCCGGCGACGACGTCGACGTGATCGATCCGGCGACCAACAAAGTTGTGGGGGTCATCCGCGGTATCGAGGTGAACCACGGCGCCGCGGCCGCGCCCGACGGGAAGCATTACTACATCAGTAACGAAGGCGAAAGCACGCTGGATGTGGTCGATACCAAGACCTTAAAGATCACCAAAAACATTCCGCTGAGCGGCCATCCCAACAACATCGCTATCAGTAAGGATGGAAAGCGCGTGTACGTTTCGATTGCGCGGGCGCCAGGGACGGTGGATGTCATCGACACGGCTTCGCTCGAAAATGTGAAGAGCATCCCGGTGAAGGGCGCCGTGCATAACACGTATGTCACGCCGGATGGCAAGTACGTAGTGAGCGGCTCCATCCCCGGCAAGACCATTACTGTGATCGATCAGAAGACCGAGACCCCGGTCTGGTCGCTGACGTTGGATCTGGGAATCCGCCCCATGGCGTTCGCGACCAATCCCGATGGAAGCACCAAATGGATCTTCGTCCAGCTTTCCGACTTCAACGGATTTGCGGTAGTGGATTTCGCCACGCAGAAGGAGATCAAACGGATCTCGAATCCTGAGTTAGCTCGCGGCAAGGTCGCGGTCCACTACGGCGGGAACGCGTCCCACGGAATGGCGGTAACGGCGGATGGCAAGACTCTAGTGGTCAATAGCGGAGTAAACAGTGCGCTCTATGCTTACTCGATCCCGGACCTCAAGGTCATCGGCGGCGCGGATGTTGGAAAAGCTCCGGACTGGGTGACGTTGACCCCGGACGGCAAGACCGCTTACGTGGCGAACGCCGCGTCCAACTCGGTTTCTGTTGTCGATATCAAAACCATGAAGGAAGTCACCCGCATTCCTGTGGGCGAGGTCCCGAAGCGGAACATCACGGCCGTGCTGCCGTAGCAGGCTTCCGCGGAGAATCGCGTGAGCCTAAGACGAGACTTCCTCAAGCAAGCGGCGGCAGTTGCTTCTGCGCCTTTGGTCGGGAGTGCGCAGACGAAGGCAAAGCGCCTGGATGAATTCGATCCGGCCAACACCAAGATCGCCCATCGCGTCAGTTCGCGTCTGAGCGATGACGACATCTTATTTCTGAAACAGATCGGCATGCGTTGGGCCCGCGTGGAGTTCGGCGATGAACTGGTTCCGTTCGAAAAGCTGCGCTCGATTCATGAACGGTTTGCCAAACAGGGCATTGGCATCTATTCCTGCGTGCAGTCCGCATATCGGTCGGTAAATGTGCAGCTCGGACGGCCCGGGCGTGACAAAGACATCGAAACCTACTGCACATTTCTGCGTGACTGCGGGCGCCTGGGTATTCCCGTAGCGTCGTACGATTTTCATCCGGGGAATACTTACACCACGAGCATCGTCGAGCGGCGCGGTTACAAGGCTCGCGAATTCGACGTGAACGATTTTCGCACGAAGGTCGAAAAGCAAATGTTCGACCGCGAGTATTCGGCCGACGAAATGTGGAGCAATTACACCTACTTCTTCAAGGCGGTACTGCCGGTCGCCGAGGAAGCCAAGGTAACGCTGGCGTTGCATCCCGACGATCCGCCACTCGAAGAGATGAACGGTGTGGCCAAGCTCTTTACCAATTACGAGGGCTACCATCGAGCGGAGCAGCTTTCCAACGGCAGCCGCTATTGGGGATTGACGTTCTGCGTCGGCACCTGGTCGGAAGGCGGCGACAAGATGGGTAAGAACGTGTTCGAAATGATCCAGGATTTCGGACGACGGGGCAAGCTTATCGAAGTGCACTTCCGCAACGTGACTTCGCCCCTGCCGCATTTCGTCGAGACTTTTCCCGATGACGGCTACATGGATATGTACCAGGTGATGAAGGCTCTCCGCGAGGTCCGCTTTACCGGCGCCGCGGAGCCGGATCACGTCCCGGAGCTCATCGGAGAGTCGGGAATGCGCCGCGCCGGAACAGCCTACATCATTGCGTACATGCGATCGCTGCTGCGCCGGGCTAACGAAGAGGTCGGGTAGCGCTTAGTGGGCCTGATAGCTCTGGCTGAATCCGTTGCGGCCGTTGGTAACCGTAAACTTGCCGCTGGATTCAACCACCACCTTGATCCAATGGCCCTGGCACTGATCCGACGGCTCCAGGTTCGCAATCATGTCTTCTTTCGTGTTGTGATCCTGGTCATTGAACAATGACAGATGCCCCTGCCAAATCCCCTCGATTCCGGGAATTTTGGCGAGCTTTTCATATTTTGACGGACCATCGAAGCCCTTCCTCGGGCCGTTGTTCACCACGACAACTTGCGGCTGAATCGCTCGAATGTGGGCCGTCGCTCCCGATACGTCGTGCCAGAAGCCGTGATGCGTTGCCTGATACAGGCTAACCCGGCCAAGTTTGTTCACCGGACATGCCAGCGCCATTTCTTTGTCCCAGGTAAGATCGCCGACGTCGAGGAACTTGAACTTCCCGAAGCTGAGCAGGAGACCGGCGGAACGGGAATTCTCACTCTTATCGGGCTCCTTTTGCTCAGCGTCATCGCAATAGGGATTGGCTCCGCCGCTGTTGATCGGCTTTGCCAGAACCTCCCCGTTCGACGAAACCACCTGAACTCGCACGCCTTTTAGCGGCACTATATCTCCCGGCTTCACGATCATCCGCTTGCCGGACGCGGCGGAGAGATAATTCTTCCATCGCTCCTCGTAATTGGGGTTCTGAAACCATGCGTTGTCCATATCGCCGTGGTCGACAAATTTGCCGATGCTCGTCAGCTTGGCCAAGGCGGCCACGCCGCCCGCATGGTCGGTGTCGTAGTGCGTGATGAACAGATGGTCGAGCTTCTTGAGGCCGGCGAGCTGCATCGCCGCATAAATGCGTTTGGTGTCGCGCTCGGCATTGGGTGGGGCGTTGCCGCTATCGATCAGCAGGGACTCGCCGGACGGCGCGATGACGAGCGTTGCGCCTCCGCCTTCGACGTCGATGAAGTAAATCTGCAAGGACGGTGCGGGGGCGGCTGCGGCTGAAACCTGGCCTAGCGAAAGCAGGACCGCGAGGGTTGAGATTAGGCAAATTCGTTTTTCTGGCACGTTGGGAATTGTATCAAACGCGAGCGGGTCACTCCTCAATGTGGCGATCACACTCGGCGATGGCGGACTCGGCCTGTTGCAGGCGACGCGCAGTCTCGGGAGTTTGCGGCTGCCAGTGCTTCCAGCGCGACAGATTTTTCTGGAAGAGGAGCCGGGCCCAGCCATAATGGCGATTGGCGAGGAGCATGCGGCCGTAGAGATCGTCCAGATCAGAGGCCGCAACGGCGGCTTCCACAGTCGGGTTGGGGACATTCAGCAAGCGAGCCACAAGAGGTTGTCCTTTTTCAATGAGCGCGGCTGCCTGATCGGCGTTGCCTCCAGCAAAGAAGCTGTCGGCCGCGCGGTTCAATGCCGTCAACTGCTCTCTAGTCTCGCGATACCAGGCTTCCTTGGTGGCATCGCGCGGCGGCGCAGGCGTCTGCTCACAAGCAGCTAGAAACGCCAAGCCAACGATGACGAGAGCATGTGTGGAACGCAAAGTGCAGCGCCCAATCAGGGATTCAACCCCAGCACTTTCGCAGGATTCACTTTCGCCATGCGATCGACCTCGGCCACCGTGAAGCCCTGCTGCACTAGATATTTGTAAAATGCGAGCAGACCATCCGGATGCAACGGATTGTTGGCCTGCCCTAAATCGCTGGATAAAATACAATGCTCCGGACCCACTGCGCGAATATCTTTCACGTGCGCCATGGCCTCCTCCGACCCGGGCTTCACGTAAACGAATTCGAGATAGGCGCCCAACTTCGCCGCCTCCTGCATCTCGGGAATGGACATATCCACCAGCTTGCTGTTGGCGTGAGTGACCACAATACTCTGTACGCCCTGGCGCTTGCCTTCGCGGATCAGCATTAAACCTTCGGCGGGCGAAGAATGGCCGGTTTCGAGGACCAGGTTGTGTTTCGCGATGATCCCGATCACCTGCACCACCTCCGGTACCAGCTTTCCATCCCTAGCGACGCGGGCGAATGGACGATGCTGGGGGGCGGCGCCGTGTTCTGAGTCGAAAGTCGGCATCCACACCACGCGGCCGTAGCCGCCCTTCACTTTGGTCATCCACTCGACCGCCGCTGGATTGACGCCGCCATTCGTGAGATCGAGTGAGATCCCGCCGAAGACTTCGATGCCGGGCACTTCCTTGCGAACCATGTAGGCGAGCGAGGCGGTGGGCTCGTAGTGGTTCTTCAGCACGATGGCGCGCATGCCGCGACTCTTGGCTAGTTTCGCGAGATCGATGGCATCGATCGAGCGCGGCGTACCGTCAGGATCGGAATGCGCGTGAATGTCGATTGCGCCGGTAAGCGTTTGCGCCCGCGCCGGCCGTAGCGGCGTTAGCCAGGCCAGAGTAATGATCAAAGCGCAAGTGCCGGGCGTGATTTGCATCCGAGAACCTCCAGGGAAAACACTATCACGAAAGGGCGGGGAAATGCTTCGTGAAAATGTTGCGCCCCGCGGGCGGCCGAGTCCGCGTTGAAATCGTCAGATGCCGAACGCTAAGATCAGTGAGGAGGAATCGATATGAAACGCATTCTTGCAGTGTTGGCGGTGCTGGGAATCTGGGCGGCGGTTGCCGCACCACCCGAAGCGGCGAACAAGTTAACCGCGAAGGACAAATCAGAAGGCTGGACTCTGTTGTTCGACGGGAAGACGTTGGATGGCTGGACGCGAACCGGCAAGGCTGTGTGGAACGTGAAGGACGGCGCCATCGCGCTTCGCTCGGATGACAACGGAAATCTGTTCACCAACGATACCTACGACAACTTCGAACTGAAGCTCGAATTTCGCACGACCTCGGACGTCAATAGCGGCATCTTCCTGAGGTATACTCCGGCTCCGCCGAATAGCAACAAGCAGGGCGGGGGCATGCCGGGCTACGAGGTGCAGATCCGGGAAGACGACAAGCGAACTCTGAAGGATTCTGCCCCGGACTTCAATACCGGAAGCCTGGTCGGCGTGATGAAGGCCAACAAGACCGAGATCCGTGACGGCCAATGGAATCAGTTCGACATCACCGCGCAGGGCGATCACTTTGTAATTGTTTATAACGGGAAGACCATCCTTGACGCACACGATTCCAAGCATGCTTCGGGCAAGATCGCTCTGCAGTGGGCCACGCACTCGGTCACCGGCAAGGGGATCGAATTCCGTAGCATTATGCTCAAGCGGCTGAGTTAGCTTTTCTAGCTGCTAGCGCTGGCCTGGTCGCTCGCCGAGAGCATATGATGCATAATGATTACGGATCGCGAAATAATATGGAGCTCAAACGAAGAGATTTTCTGGGAGTCGCGGCGGCAGCGGTCGGCTCAGCGGTAACCGTTCCGCGAGCGCTCCGGGCACAGGAAGAGTCCGATAAAATCGAAGCGCCCACATACAAGGCGAAGGTAGAGAAACTTTTCAAGAGCCCCGACCGCTATCCGAACGCGCTCGAAGGAATGCCTGATGGCATTTGGGTTGGCGATCAGGTGTCGGAGAGCGTCAACAAGCTCGACTGGGAGACGGGAAAGGTCCTGGAGAGCTTTGTCGCACAATCGCATAACACCAGCGGTCTTGCAGTGGGCGGCGGCTATTTATGGATCGGCTGCAACGGCGCCGGCACCGCGGCCGCGAAACGTGCTTTTGATCGTCCATTCGACCGCAAGTTTGGCGAAGTGGTCAAATGCGACATGAAGACCGGCAAGCAGGTGAAGGGCTACAAGTCGCCATGGGGCAGCACGCATGGCACTACTTACGTTCAGGACACTGACAAACTCTGGGTCATCGCCCCAACGCAGAAACTGGCGCTCGAGGTGGATCCTAAGGACGACCTGCGGCTTCTGCGGATGGTCTCGCTCAAGATGGATACTCCGCACGGCGTCGCCTGGTACGGCGGAAAGCTGTGGGTGCTGGGGGCGGGTAACCGCGTCCTGCATAGGATCGATCCCGATTCGAGCAAGATCCTCGAGATCTACACGCTGGCGCCCACCGATCCCGATCCGCACGGGTTGTGCATCAAGAACGACTACGCATATTATTGCGACGCGGGGCTCGGCGGCGGTCGCACTCCGAGTCCAGGCACATCGCCGCAAGTCATCTGCCGCTTCCCACTGCAGAAGGCGTAACCAAAAATAGCAAAAATAGGGACGGAGCCTGATTTGTTTTTTGAGCGCAGACGAAAATCAGGCTCCGTCCCTATTATTCGAACTCGTGCTCGTGCAGGCGGAGATTTACGCGCTTGCCGGCGAATGTCACACCTTCCATCTTCAGGAGCAGCCTTTGCTCGGCGGCTGCGGTTCCACTCACCTTAATCTCACCGCCTGCGCCGAGGACGCGCTGCCACGGAAGTTGCCCTGGGATCATCGTTTTCAATAGGCGCGCAACCGCCCGGTGATAGCGGGGGTATCCCGCGGCGGCAGCCACTTGGCCGTAACTCGCGACCTTGCCGCGCGGGATGGAACGGATGGTTTGCTCGAATGCTTCGTCCCGAATTTCGGAGAGCGTCACTGTGCCTGCTGTCCTGCAGCGACCGTGAGCCTCAAGAAAGTCCGATCAGCGTGGCCGTCGCCCAAGATCGATGACGCAAGAGCATGTCGAATTACCTCGTGCAGGAAAGTGTATCGCAAAAGTCGCGCAAGGAAAAGTGAATCTGCCATCGCGTAAACTAGAGAGTTTGGACCTATGACGAATACACCGAACGAAGCATATAGCATCACTATGCGGATGCACTTGAAGAAGCAACCGGGCATGTTGGGTCGTGTGTCCGCGGCAATCGGCGCGGTTGGCGGGATTATCGGTGCCGTCGACATCGTCGAATCAACCCCCAGTCACACTGTCCGCGACATTACGGTCTCGGCCAGCAGCGTGGAACATGCGGAACAGATCGGCGCCGCTGTTCGCGCGGTTCCGGATGTGACGCTGATTAATATTTCCGATCGAACCTTCTTATTGCACCTGGGCGGCAAGATCGAGATCCACAGCAAGCATCCCGTGGCGACGCGCGCCGATCTCTCCATGGTCTACACCCCCGGAGTCGCGCGCGTGTGCATGGCCATTCATGAGGACCCTGAGAAGGCCTACAACCTGACCATCAAGCGCAATTGTATTGCGGTTGTAACCGATGGGACGGCAGTGCTCGGCTTGGGCGATATTGGTCCCTCGGCCGCCATGCCCGTGATGGAAGGTAAGGCAGTGCTCTTCAAAGAATTCGCGGGCGTCGATGCCTTCCCGATCTGTCTCGACACCAAGGATCCGGATGAGATCGTGCGCATTGTAAAAGCCATCGCCCCGGCTTTTGCAGGCATCAATTTGGAAGATATTTCCGCGCCGCGATGTTTTGAAATCGAAGACCGGTTGAAGAATGAACTGAACATTCCAGTGTTCCACGACGATCAGCACGGAACTGCTGTGGTAGTACTGGCCGCGCTGATCAATGCGTTGAAGGTGGTAGGCAAGAAGATCGACGAGATCAAGGTGGTGGTAGCGGGAGTAGGCGCCGCCGGCCGCGCTTGTTCCAAGATCTTGAACAATGCGGGTGTGCGCAACATGATCGGCGTCGACCGCTTGGGCGCCATCTACCAGGGCCGCGAGGGCGGCGACGCCGGCAAGACGAAATGGTATGCCGAGAACACTAACTTCGATCGCGTGAAGGGAACCTTGGAAGAAGTGCTGGAGGGCGCAGACCTGTTCCTGGGCTTGGCCTCGGCCGGACTGGTAAAGCCGGAATGGTTAAAGAAAATGAATCGCGACCCCATCGTGTTTGCGCTCGCAAACCCGACGCCGGAAGTCATGCCGGAACTTGCCGCGCCCTACGTTGCGGTAATGGCGACCGGCCGGTCCGATTATCCGAACCAGATCAATAATGTGCTTTGCTTCCCGGGGATTTTCCGCGGAGCCATCGATTGCCGCGCCACCGACATCAACGAAGAGATGAAGCTGGCGGCCGCGAACGCCATTGCCTCGGTGATTGGCGCGGATGAGCTGCACGCCGAGTATATTGTGCCCTCGGTCTTCAATCGGAATATAGCGCCGCTCGTGGCCAAGGCCGTAGCCGAAGCCGCCCGTCAGACCGGAGTCGCCCGCAAACAACATTCGGAATGACGCGACTTGCGGCCCAAGGTTATTTCCGCGCCGGAGGGTAAAACTCGAATCTTGACCCCGCCACTTCCGAAACCCGATCGTCGATGATGACCACCGCACCGACCGGATTGTTCCCCTCTTTGTAGTAGAGCGTCTGGCGATCGATAACCACGAAAGTCGAGCTAGGTTCCCCCAGGATGCTTACTACTTGGTCGCGTGACATTCCGATCTTGACGGCGGCCCACCCCTCGACGATTCTCGACCCATTCGTCGGTGCGGACCGGGCCAACGCGAGCACGGTGGTCTGCATCGATCTCACCGCACTTTCCAAAACGGCGATGCGCCGATCCTGGTCAGCCGCCAGACTTCGCAGTAGCGCGATCTCTTTATTGGCATCGTCTAAAAGCGTGTCTTGAGTCTGGCCCGAAAGGCCGCTCGCGACACCGAAGCAAACCAGAAGAATCGCGCCCATCGACGAAAAACGTGGCATAAACCCTCCACCACTTAGTCTATGAGTTACACAAGGCGCTCGCACGGTCCGTGGAAGGACAAAACCGTTTTCGTCGAGTAAGCTAAGTAGGTAGATGCACTCCCTACTCTTTGCCGCTATGTTGGCCTTGAATGTTGGCCCGATGGGACCGGATTCTCCCGCGCGCGAGCCGCAATTGGTGGCGAACGGATCCACCGTGGCGCTGGTATTCGGCGCGGGCGATACGATCTACTTCGCCGCCTCTCACGATTCCGGGCATACGTTCTCCCCGCCAGTAAAGGTGGCACAGGCCAAGAACATCCCACTCAGCCGCCACCGCGGGCCGCGCGTTGCCATATCCGGAAACACCATTGTCATCAGCGCGGTTGCAGGCCTGACCGCCAGCCCGGATGCGCACGCCCACGGCGTGTCCCCCGACGGCGATTTGTTCGTATGGCGCTCTGCCGACGGCGGCAAGACCTGGTCCAATGCGATTCAGGTGAATGATGTGCCGCGCGCGCCTAACGAAGCTCTCCACACAATGGCTGCCGATGCCAAAGGTAACTTGTTCGCCGCGTGGCTTGACCATCGCACCGGCAAGACCACCTTATATGGAACGCGCTCCGCCGATGCCGGGGCAACTTGGTCGAAAAACTTCCTGGTCTATCAATCCCCCGACGGAACTATCTGTGAGTGCTGCAGCCCCTCCTCCGCCTTCAGGCCTGACGGAGAACTCCTGGTCATGTGGCGCAACTGGCTGGACGGTTCACGCGACATGTATCTGGCGCGGTCGACCGGCGGCGCCGCATTTAGCAAAGCCGAGAAGCTCGGCATGGGCACTTGGAAATTGAATGGGTGTCCGATGGACGGCGGTGGAGTGGTGGCGTCCCGGCAGGGCATATTCACGGCGTGGCGCCGCGAGGGCACAGTGTACATGGCGGAACCGGGTGGCCAGGAAACTGTCCTCGGTCAAGGAAAGGATTTGGCCGTAGCAGCGGGACCCAAGGGAATGTACGTCGCCTGGGTCGGCGTTTCCGGCATCGAACTGCGTCCGCCCGACGGACCGCCGGTGAAGCTGTCGGACCAGGGAGCATTCCCCGCGATTGCCGTGCTCCCCGACGGTTCCGTTGTGGCCGCTTGGGAAGAGAAGGACGCGATTACCATCAGGCAGTTGAACAGGTCACTTATCAAGTGATGCAGTCGGTTCGTTCTCTACTTGCCTACCACGAGTATCGAAAATGAGTCCGGCACGAGTGGACCCCGGGTAACGCGTCCGCCTGGTTGCGCGGGCGGAGTGGAAGGGCCAAACTCAGCGGCGATGAGCAGTATCCGATCGGTCTTGGAGTCCAGGGTACAAGTCTTGGCGCTCGGCATCGTCTGCAGCGTCTGCTCCACGACGAAATTAGTGGGGCTATCTTCCTTGATGATCGTCAGTGTTCCATCGCCTTGCGAGCTAAATGCCTCCATGGTCTTAGGGTTGAAGACGGCGCCATCCGAGCCACTGCCGATCGGCAGCGTGGCGAGAATCTTGCCGTCGTCGGCGTTGAGGATCACCATATTTGCGGGGTTGCGGCAGGCGGCGAATAGGATGTGGTTCTTGACGTCGAGGGCGAGGCCGGCGCAGGTGCCGCCTTTACCAGCAACATCGTAATGTGCCTTCACTGTGAGAGTCTTCGTGTCGACGACGGCGATGGATGCCTTGTCCTCGACGTCAATATACAAATGCCCCTTGCCGTCCGCAGCGGCTTGCTCCGGCATTCCGCCGATGTCGATTGTGCCAACCACGGAGCCGTCTTTCGCATCGATCGCCGTAACGTACGGCGCCACGTGACTAAGCACGTAGACCCGCTGGTCGGATGGATCGAACAGCATGCCGTCCGGGTTGCCCTGCAGCTCAATCGTCTTGATCCGCGCCATCGACTTGGTGTCGAACATGAGAAGCGGTTTGCTGCTGGCGAAGCCGTGACCTGACTTAGGGTCGATCACGACCCCATGCGCGTTGGTGGTAGCGATTTCACCAATCGGTTCGAGTGTGTCGAGGTTGAAGACGCTGATGCGCGGGGTCGGACCCGTTCGCGCTACATACAAGCGCCGCCCGGCTACGTCTGCGTTGACGTAGTCAAAGCCGCCCACGCCGCCGATTTTGGCCGTTCTCAAAACCTTATAGTTCCTAGGGGCAGGCGACTCCTGGGTGAACCCGCCGGGCGCAAGCATCGTGATCAGTACCGCAAATCCTAGGTAAGGCCGTTGCATGGAAAATCTCCCCGATTGAGTATACGATCTACAACTGCCGATGACGACCATCGGTCGCCCCTGGGATGTTTCACACCGTGCCAGTTAGTAGACTCGTACTATGGGCTGTTATCGCAGGCTGCTGATTGCTGGATTGATGGGTATGGCGATGCTCCTGACCGCCGAGACGGTGGCCGGATTGAAGTGGACCTCGCCTGCGGGATGGAAAAACCTCGGCGGCCAATCGATGCGGGCGGCGACCTACGACGTCCCCGCAGCGCCCGGCGATAAAGAGAACGCCGAGTGCGTCGTCTATTTCTTCGGCCAAGGCCAAGGCGGAACCGTAGAGGCAAACATGGAGCGCTGGAAGAGCCAGTTCCAAACACCGGACGGCAAGCCAGCGCACGCCCAGGTTGCCACGCGAACGGCGAACGGCCTCGCGGCCACGACCATCGATATTTCCGGCGCTTATTCAGGAATGGGCGGACCTATGGCGCAGACCCACACCGTCCAGCAAGGCTACCGGCTGCTGGGAGCAATCCTGATAAACCCGGCCGGCAACATTTATCTTAAATTCACGGGTCCGGCGAAGACGGTGGCTGCGAATCAGCAGAAATTTGAACAGTTATTGGCGTCGTTCTCAAAACAATAACACCTTATGTTGGGTTGAACGCCAGCACGGGGCTGACCGGGCGCCTCGCCTATAAAAGCTCCGCGAACTCGTCAGACGTGAAACCAGCCTGCTCGATGATCGAGCGCACTGTCCCGCGTTTCAAATCCTTGTTGTGCCAGGGCAGGGTAACCCGCAAGCCAGGTTTCTTCGGATGTTTCAGGATGTAGTGGCTTCCGGTGACGTGATCCACGTCGAAGTCGGCACGCTGAAGCGCTCGCAGTAAATCCTTGGATCTGAGTGCGGGAAGCCGACGGCTCACGCAGGCTCGGGAACCATTACCCGAATCGCTTCCTTGACCGGCGCCTTATCGGTAGGGATCGGGAGACGATCTTTACGCAAGCTTTCGATGTATCCGCGAATGGCATCTTCCGCCATGGCACGCGCCTCTTCCAGGGTAGCGCCCTCGGTCACGAGGCCGGGCAGAGCCGGACAAGTTACCACAAACCCGCCTTCTTCCGCGGGCTCAAACAATACGGTATAGCTGTATTCCGTCACTTTGCTCCGCTGTCTTGATCATACGCCTTTGTGTCATGGCTTCAAGGGTCGAGGAAGACGTCGCGTCGTGATCGCTGGTCTCTGTTACGGATAGAGAAGGATTCCGCCCTCCATCGAGGCAATTACAACTTGTCCCGCCACTTTCCCGATCAACGGGCGCGCAGGAGGAACCGAAGGGCTGTGTGGATAGGTTTTACCATCGAATGAAAGCTCCGCCTCATAACCTGGCTGAATTCCCCCTCCCACGACCACGACGCTAATACTGTGCCATCCGTGCGACGTCTTAGATAACACGCGGATCGGAGGTCGCGTGATCGTGACCTCATCCAGGACTTTCCAGGAGGCCCCATCGCGAGTCAGGATTATGGTGTTGCATCCGCCACTTCCGCACCAACCACGCCCCAGGAGATAGACGATAGCTTCCTTTTTTCCATCGCTATTCAGATCGAGGAACGCAGCAAAATATCGCGTCGTTTTGTTGTCGTCCAAATCACTGTTCCTTACGTAAACCTGCAGAAAGGTTTTGAGGGACCGAACCTCCATAGCTGATGGCGTTGCTGATTGCGGCGGAGCTTGGGCAAGACCGTTCGCCGCGGTGAGCGCGATAAAAACGATCCGAGTCAGAAGTCGTGGATAGGTCACCTGGTCAAAACCGGAAGCGACGTGAACGCGTTGCCATTGGCTCTGATCCCCAGCACGCTGATTTGGGCGCCGGACGAGCTGAACTCGACGGTGCCACGCCTGCCCGCAGCCAATGGATAAGTTCCACCCAGCACAAAAGCGTAGTGCCTGTGTCGTCGCGCAGGGTCATTCCTACATTCGCGGCTTGATTCGAAAGATTCGCGATAGCGACTCCGGTAGCCAGCGGGGCGGTATTGTCGAATGCCAGCACATAAGCACCGGCGTTACGGGTTTCAAAAGGCACGGTGGCCTCCTGCCCGCTGGGATCGTAGCGGAACAATGCGAAAGCGTTGACTCCAAAATTACTGGTCAATTGCGCAGAGCCGAGCACCGCCTCCGCATCCAACCCCTGCGCTTGAATCACCAACGCCGCTCCCTTCGCCAGCGTCCGGGTAACGATCGAGGCCGTTAAGGTTGCCCCGGTTTGCAGAAACGTCAACGGCAGAGGCAGCAGATTGCCGGCGTCATCGAAGAAGCTCAGGGTCACGTTGGACGTTTTTCCTGCCGTATTCGCCACGTAGAAGACCGTTCGCCATCCTCCGCCCGAGACGATGTGCGCCATGCTGCCGCTGGATGCCGCCCCCGGTGGGGTTACGGGAATGGTGGTGAACGAATTGCCGTTGGCTCGAATCCCCAGCACGCTGATCTGGCCCTGCGGCGGTTTGACGAACTGCATCGTGCCCCGTTTGCCGGCCGTAGCTGGATACTGATCGGACAACGTGAAGGCGGTGTGCCCGTGCGCCGCCACCGAAATCGATCCACTGCCTATCTGCGCGCCAGCGTCATCGTTGATTGTGAAAGGAACGCTGGCTGTCTGATCCGAGCCGTTTGCGATTGCCACCCCGGTTCCCAGGGCATTGACCAGACCGGTATTATCATAGACCAATAGATACGATGCGCCGACGGCCGTCTGCATCGGCACCACCGCTTCTTGTCCGCTGGGGCGGTAGTGGAAGATTTCGTAAGCGTTGACGTTGCCGCCGCTGGTTAGATTGGCCCATCCTACGCTGAGCGGTTCGCTAGCAGGAGGGTTGGTGTCTAGCAATAGCAATGCATTCGACTCCAGAGTCTGGTTGACAGCCGAGACATTCGCGGGCGCCGCGGAACTCTGCGGGAACGTGAGCGGCAGGTTCAGTGGGCCGCCGGAATCTCCAAAGAAGTTCAGCGACATCGAAGTAGCGGCCGGCCCCAGATTCACCACCGCGATGCTGGTCTCCCAGCCTGCGCCGGAGGTCAGGTGGGCTAGCGCCCCCCCGTTTGTCACGACATGGGAAGTAGTGCCGCTGCGTGGCGCGAAGTGGCCGTCGCCCGCATAGGAAACCGTGATGGTTTTGGTCCCGAGCGTAGTCGACGCCAGAGTGCAACTTCCCGTCGCCACCGTTCCCGTGCAACTCGCCGAACCATCCGATACCGTGACGTTGCCGGTTGGCGTCCCATTAGCGGAGGTGACCGAATAACTCACGGAATAAGGCTGCCCCACCTGGCTGGGTTCCGGGCTGATAGCTCCAATTGTGAGGGTGTCCGCCGTCAGAACTTGCCCACTGATTACTAAGGTTGCCGACGCCGTGCGTGTGAGCGAGCCGCCGGTACCCGTAATGGTCAAGTCATAGGTGCCCGGCCCCGCAGTGTTCGTCGAGATCGTAAAGGTGGCTCCATTCGGGGACGGGGGAATCGCGCTAAAGGCGGCTCCTCCAGGCAGCCCGCTTACGCTGAACGTGATGGTGGCCGAGAAGCCTTTTACATCGATCACGGAGACCTGATAACTGCCGGTCACGTCGCCTTGGGCTACCGTCTGCGTACCCACCGTCGCCGTCAATGCGAAATCCGGCCCTGGTGAAGCCGACAACGCGCAATAACCGCCGCTCTCGTTCACCCAGTTCTGCTGGATTAGGTAGTCCTTCCCGCCGAGCTGCATGTTTGCCTTCGATCCGTTGATGGCGGTGTACGTCGATCCAAAGGTCCAAGCGCACTTGTCTGCATTCTCGTTACCGCTTGAGTCGTACCAGGCGTCGAGGCCGGGGTCGGTGATTGCCTCCTCCAGTTCGTGCGCGATGATATTGGCCATGGCGTCCGCGCCGGGATTCGCGTTTGGACTGACGGTCTGCTGAGCGCATCCCGAAAGACCCATCGGATCCGGATTCCCCACGAAAGCATATTGGATGTGGGCGTTGTTAAACGTTCGCTGCGAATGCCAGCCACAGTAAGTACTCGGAAATCCAGAGACCTTTACATTCCCTGAGGTCAGTACGAAGTAGACGCCGTTTGAATCGATAGGCAAGCTGCCTTGACTCAGCGCGTTGCTGACGATTAACCAGATGTCGTTTTCGCTTAAGTTAGTGCCCCGCGAATTGCTGTCCTGGGCACTGCCGGCGAAACTCACCGAATTAGATACGCTGGCTCCGTTGCCGTCAAAATATCCAGTGTTGATGTTGAAGTACGACGTGCCGCCAATATGGCTAGCCAAATTGCTTAGAATACCGATGGAGCTACCGTCCCAATTCCCGTACCAGATGTAGTAGACCTTTGTTGTACCCAGCAGAACCGGCCCACCGTTGTAATTGATCTTGTTTCCGGTACTGAACCCCGTGCTGGCGGCATTGTTTACGGCTGTGCGGGGCCCCATCGTGCGCGGCCGGTTCCCCCGGCCGTCCGGGCGCCAACTTTGGCCCGCCTTTGTCTCCTGCGCTTCGAGCGGTGGCGTAGCCATCCAACCGGCCAGCAAACATCCCGCCGCCAGCATGCCTAGGGTCCATCGGTCGCCGATCCGCCCGGCATCGCAGCGGGCGCCGCCCAAAGCTTTCACTTGCCGATTTCCTCCGAAACTTAGAGTCTACTCTGTCGCTGAGCGCGCTTCGATTTGCAGTTGCTCCAGGTGTCCCGCTCTAACTGCCACTGACGTATCGAGAGCCACTCTTAGTTTCGACAGAATATCGCCAGTCAAATATAGGAGAAAACCAGGAAAATTACCTGCGTGAACCGCCGCGCGCCCGGTGACAGGACTCCGCGCCTACAGAAACTGCACTTCTTCCTCGAGTTCCAGGCCGAACCTGTCATGGACCCGGTGTTTGAGCTCGGAGATTAACTCGCCCACTTCGAGAGCCGTACCTCCGCCTTCGTTGTAGACGAGATTCGCGTGATAGTCCGCCACGCGCACGCCGCCTCGCCGTAGGCCCTTAGCCCCCGCCTGTTCCAGAAAATACGCTGAGGGGACCTTTCCTTCACGAACCACCGCTGCGGGGACCAGCGCACGCACTGAGTCCGACAGATCTCCCCACAGTAGGTTCTTGAAGATACTTCCGGCGCAGCGCATCGTGGGTGGATATTTTTCATTCCGAATCTTTAGAATGCCGCTGGCGGTGGCACGCAATTCCCCGGCGTCCGCGGATTCCAATTGCAGCGTAACTGAGAGGACCACCCAATCCTTACGCCGCTTGAACTGGCTCTCGCGGTAGGCGAACTCACATTCCGCATTCGTAATTTCTCGCACGCGACCGCGTTCCAGAAAGCGCACGCGCAGCACCCGTTCCTGAATCGAATGCCCATACGCTCCGGCGTTACCGTACACCGCGCCCCCTACCCAGCCGGGGATTCCAGTCATGGTTTCCAGGCCCCTTAGGCCGCGCGCAATGGATGCGTCCACCAAATCCTGCAGCACCGCGCCCGCGGCAGCATTCACGATGTCGCCTGCGAAGTCGAGCGTGGCATTGGTGTAGCGCAAAACCACCCCGGGATACCCTTGATCGCTCGCCACCAGATTCGTGCCGCCCCCAATAATGGCGTACTGTTCGCCGCTCTCGTCGACGGCTCCGAGAGCCTCAGTCAGCGCCGCCTCGGTCAAGGCATCCGCCAGGATGCGCGCCGGACCGCCCACCTCGAAGCGGGTGTAACGGGCCAGTGGAACGTTTTCGAGGATGGATAAGCCTGCCCTAAGCGCCTCGCTCTGCGGTGACTCAGCTTGCGGCAACTCAGCTTGTGGGAACGGACTTGGCAATCGCACTTTCGGCGAAAAAATGTCTGCCAGAGGGGAGCGCATAGCGCCTATTTTGAAGTCTTGGAAAATAAGCCCAGCAAGCCCGCAAACGAGGAACCTTTTTTATTGGATGGCTCGGTCTTGCCGCCCAGGCGGTCTACCATCTGGGCGACACCTTTGCCGAAAGGGGTGCTGGCTGGAATAGGTTTGCCATCGAGTAAGGCTTTTTGTACCGCCTCGTAATCGCTGGGCAAAGCGTCAAACACTTCCGTGTGCAGGGCCGTTCCGATTACCTCGCGGCTCAAGCCTACGTCCCTCAAATAGCGGTTTACCACCAAACGGATTTTCCACCGTCCGATGCGGTTGGTGTCCAGGTAGGATAGCGCGCGCTGGGCTGCCTGCAGCGCCGGCAGTTCGTTGGTGGTGACCAGCAGCAGCTCATTCGCTGCCCGGGCACAATTTAAATTCCATTCGGTATACACGCTGCTGGTGTCGAGAATCACCACATCGTAGGCGTGGCGGGCATAATCGAGAATGGGTGAAGGATCCCGCAAGTCCTGATTTTGATCCAGCATTAAGTCGGGGGCCAACAGCACATCGACGCCATGCACCGGGCTGACCATGGCGCTCCACAAGTCGGCGTCCAATTCACTCGACCGCTGCAGCGCGTCAAGAAAACTATAGACCGACTTTATCTTGAGCAGGAAAGAGAGATTCCCGGTGAGCGGGTCCATATCCACCAGCAGGACCTTCTTGCCGCTGATGCGTTTCCACTGAAACGCCAGATTGCAAGCGACAGTGGTGGCTCCGCAGGCGCCCTTGGCGGGCATCACAGCGATCGTCTTGGCGCTTTCTTTCCCGGAAGTATCCTGCTGGGTAGGCTGGACCCTGGCCAGCTTTCCGAACGCGGCATCGATCTGCTCGACGGTCAAAGGCAGGATTAGAAAATCCGAAGCACCGGCGCGCAAACATCGCAAAATGAAGTCCGGCTCATTGCTCGCCAGCAGGGCAATCACCTGAACGTGCTGTCCTGCCCGGCCTATTTCCTCTAATAACTGAATGGCTTGGTTCCGATCACTGGCGGTATCAAGAAACACCAGGTGAGAGCTGCCGCTCGGTACCAGGTTGGGAAGATCCCTTGGCGATGGATAGGCTTGCAGGCGATGGAGTGCAACTCCTCCCAGGTGGGCCCCGAGGAGCTGTTCCAACTGATCGAGCAGTGGAGCGTTCGGACTGATGGCTAATGGGCGCCTGGAAATTGAGGTCTCAGAATTCGCCATGGAGACCGAACCGGATTGAGATACGTTTCAATGCAATAAAATCGACTACCCGATCATAGCATGAGAGATCAAGTCGATTTCACGTACTAACAAAGTGGTACCACTGGCCGATGAGGCTTCGAAGGCGGTTTTACTCCATTGCGGAATACACCAGAGGCATCGGCACGCCGCTGAAGGAAAGCAATGCAGTCAAACGCGCGTGGGTAAGCCCAGGGAGGGCAATTAGAGCTTATGAATGTTACCGACACAAGTACTGCATTTACCCCCGTTCGAGCGGAAACGCCCGTTCTGGCTGGTCGAGCGGATGCGCTCGTCGCCGATGGCTGGGCGCCACAGCATAGGGTACAGGCCGAAATAAAGACGGTTAGCGTCTGCGACACGCAACCGGTCACAGCAGAGGGCATCCGCACCTTGCTCAGCGACATGTCTGGCCTGCGGTTCGATCAGGGAACCGATTCCCTGGCCCGCGCCAAAGATATCTTGCGGGACTCCGCGCCCTCAGTGCTGATGCTCGATAAGGCTTTCGGGATACAGGTCGTTCTCGAATGGTTGGCTGCGATGCGCACCGGCACCGTCGATCTGACGGCAAGCACCGCCATCGTGATCTGGGGTGCTTCCATCACCGAGGCCGAGGCGCTGCGCTTTCTGCAGGCAGGCGCGCGCGGCATCCTGCGCAAGACCGCTGAGATGTCGGTCATTCTGGCTTGCTTGCGTACCGTGGCCGGCGGGCGGAGTTGGATGGAAGAATCTGTATTCGGCGAACTTGGGCGAGGCGAGCGTTACCCGCGAAGCGAGCTGACAGCCCGCGAGCAACAGGTTCTGGAGCTGGTCGAGCAAGGTTTCAAGAATAAGGAAATCGCGCTTGATTTAGGCATCCGCCCGGGCACCGTCAAGATTCACTTGAAGCATATTTTTGAGAAGACCGGAGTACGGGGCCGCTATGGCCTCGCCCTCAATGGCCTAAAACAGCGAGGAATGGCTGGCGCAATGGCCTAAGGTCGATCCCGGTCAGAGACTGCCGCGATCGCCATCGCTTTCTAAGAACGTACTCGAAAGGGTAGTGTCTTCATAATCACACTGCCCTTCAAGCAGTCCTACTCGCGGATCTTGATATGCTTAGAGCGTGCGAATCCTTGCGCTGCTGGCCTTGGCGGCTGGGCGTGGACGGCTGCGGTCGGCGGGTCCGGTC
>JBDTTL010000054.1:0-19244 GCA_039930665.1 Acidobacteriota bacterium | reverse complement strand
CAACGGAAACTCTGGCCAAGCGCGCCAACGAAATGCGCAAGTTGGATCCGAATCTGGGCGTGACGGACCCCATGAACTTCACGCTGGCGGCGCTCGACGGCAGCAAGCTGGATTTAAAAAGCCTGCGGGGTAAAGTAGTGATCTTCGATTTCTGGGCCACCTGGTGTGTTCCTTGCCGCGCGCAGCACCCGCTTTATGAGGAACTGAAAAAGCGCTTTCTCGAGCGCGACGACGTGGTGTTTCTGTCGGTCGCTACGGACGAGGATCACCAGCTAGTGGCGCCATTTCTGGAGGCGCAACATTGGGGCAGCAGCAATATATATTTCGACAATGGTTTGGTGCGGCTGCTGACCGTCAGCTCGATTCCGACCACCATCATCGCCGACAAACAGGGACGGTTGGTGAGCCGTATGAACGGCTTCAATGGCGACAAATTCGTCGACCAAATCGCGGGGCGGATTCAAGCGGCCCTCGATGAGGCCGGAGATGGGGCAAAGTAATTGGCATTCGGGCGGGTCATCTGGATCGTATTAGACAGCGTAGGCATCGGCGAAATGCCGGATGCGGCGGCCTATGGCGACAAGGGCAGCGACACGCTGGGCAACATCGCGCGGCAGCGACACTTGAACGTGCCGAATCTGTGCCGCCTGGGGCTGGCGAACATCCGTCCCCTCACCGGACTTGCTCCCGTGACTGAGCCGGCGGCGGCGTTTGGGCGCTGCGCTCTGGCCTCGCCCGGCAAAGACACCACCACGGGCCATTGGGAGATGGCGGGTATTCATTTGGAAAAGCCGTTTCCGCTCTTCCCCCAGGGTTTTCCGCGCGAGGTGATGGAACCGTTTGAAACCAGGATCGGGCGTCACACCCTGGGCAATAGAGCGGCGTCGGGCACCGAGATCATCAAGGAACTGGGTGAGGAGCACGTCCGCAGCGGCTCGCCGATAATATACACCTCGGCCGATAGCGTGTTTCAGATCGCGGCGCATGAAGAAGTGGTCCCGCTGTTCGAGCTGTACAAGATGTGCGAGACGGCACGCGGCATCCTGCGCGGTCCGTATGAAGTGGGCCGCGTGATCGCGCGGCCGTTCGTGGGCGAGCCCGGCGCATTCACGCGCACGCCGAATCGCCACGATTACGCGGTGCCTCCTCCTAAGGGAATGCTGCTGGATCAGTTGCATGATCGCGGTGTCGAAATTTATAGCGTCGGCAAAATCTTCGATGTGTTTTTAGGGCGGGGCATCGGCGAGCAGGTGAAGACCAAGAGCAACGCCGACGGGATGGCGAAGACTTTGCACGCCATGGACGAGTTGGAGAGCGGCCTTATCTTCGTCAACTTGGTCGATTTCGACATGCTTTACGGACATCGCAACGACGTGGAAGGCTATGCGTGCGCGCTCGAAGAAGTGGATGCGTGGCTGCCGGCGCTGGAGGCGAAGCTGGGAGCGGGCGACCTCGTGATTCTGACGGCGGACCATGGCTGCGATCCCACCACGCGGTCGACGGATCACAGCCGCGAGTACGTGCCTGTGCTGGCCTACGGACCGGAGGCGCGTAGCGGAGTAAATCTGGGCGTGCGCGGATCGCTGGCGGATATCGGCCAGACGGTGGCGGAAAACTTCGGTACCCGCATTGTCACGGGTGCCAGTTTCCTGCCAGATCTGCTACGGCTGTAGTGGGCCAGCGCACTTGCCGGTGCAGACCAGCTCCGAAACCGGACCGGATGGGCCTAGCCGACTAGGGTCCTGGAGGGTGGGCCGGCTCACCGAAGTGCTCTCCGTGACCACTCCGTTCTTTTCGCGACGCACGATCACGCTCTGCTCCTTCAGTCGCGGCGTGGCGCTTTCGGTGCGGGCGATCCCATAAGCGGCCGGAGCATAAAGATCGACTTGGGTGACCAAAGACCCGTCGGGTTCCTTTGTGATCGTAGCCACCTCCTGGCTGGCCAGGCTCAATTTGCCAGTGAAATCGGGTTCGTAACGGGTGGCGGTAGAGGTCGTTGTGCCGTTAGCCGAGCTTTGATCGCGAACCTCGCGAGCTGCCTCCAGGAGTTGACCGTTAGCTCCTGGAATCTGAACCACCTCTGTTTCGTGAACCGTCTTGCCATCGGCAGCGCTGACGATGTTGCGTTTTTCGGCGATCCCAAAGGAACCGTTCAGCTCCGGGCGCGAAACAGTCACGTCGGTGGTGGAATGATCGCCCCGGGTTTGGGTCTCGATGGTACGGCGCTCAGCTTCGGCCATCTGCCCGTTCAAGTCACTGCGATAAACGGTGGCGTGAACCACCGCGCCATTGGGGATCTTCTTTTCCTCAACCACCGTGCGCTCGGTGGAAACCACCTGCCCGGTGGCATCGTACTTGCGAGTCACGGTTTCGGAGGTGCGTCCGCCCGGCCCGTCGCTCAAGACGCGGGTATCGCTCTGCTCGAGCGGAACCTTGCGCCCGTTGATAGATTGCGTGAGTTCTTTGTGGTCGCCGTCGTTCGCGGTGTAGATCGCCCCCACGACCCGATTACCGTTGAGGTCCGGGATCAGCAAATCAGTGGTGGACTTGCCACCGGATTGAGCCAGGGCGACGCCGGCCCACAGGAACAAGCAGAAACAGTACTTCACGATTTCAGGCTAGGCGGAATCCCGCGAGCTTTCAATACGCGAAAGACCTTAGATCCCTGGGTAGAACTGCCCCGCTCCCAATGGGGCACGTTACAATGGCTTCAGGTGAAGACGTTTTACATCGAGACCTTCGGCTGCCAGATGAATGCGCACGATTCCGAGAAGGTCATCGGGACTCTGGTCAATCAGGGCTATCAGCAAGTCCCCACGGCAGAGGCCGCGGAACTGGTGTTCTATAATACCTGCAGTATTCGCGACAAGGCCGAGCAGAAGGTATTTCATCGCCTGGACCAGTTTAAGAGGGACGGGAAGGGGAAGACCTTCGCGGTCCTGGGATGCGTGGCGCAGCAGGAAGGCGAGAAGATCTTCGAGAAGGCGCCGCACGTGAGCATGGTGTGCGGATCGGCCAGCTACAACCAATTGCCGCAAATGCTGGTGCAACTGGAGGCGGGGAATCGTCGCGTCACTGGATTGAGCCTGGATACGGACGAGACCTTCGACACACCAATGACCCGGCGCGATAATCCGCACCGTGCCTACATCACGATCATTGAGGGATGCGATAAGAAGTGCTCCTATTGCGTGGTGCCATTCACGCGCGGGCCGGAACGGAGCCGTACCAGCGCTTCGGTGATTGCCGAGGCGGCACAGTTGGCGGCCATCGGCTACAGCGAAATCCAATTGCTGGGACAAAACGTAAACAGTTATAAAGATCCGTCGCCCAGGGGCTGGGATTTTGCGACATTACTGGATGAAGTTGGTCGGGTGGCTGGGATCCGTCGGGTGCGGTTTACGACTTCGCATCCACGGGACTTCGTTAAGCCGATCATTGATGCCATCGATTCGAATCCCTCGCTGTGCAACCATGTGCATTTGCCGGTGCAATCGGGTTCGACGCGCATGCTGGACGCCATGCAGCGCCTGTACACGCGCGACGAATACATGCAGCGGATTGCGTGGATGAAAAACGCCCGGCGGCCGATCGCGATTACCAGCGATATCATCGTCGGCTTCCCCGGCGAGACCGAGGCGGACCTCGATGCTACGCTTGATCTGCTGACGGAGGTAGAATACGATGCGGTGTTCAGTTTCAAGTATTCGCGGCGGCCCAACACTCCCGCACTGATGCTTGAAGACCACATTCCGGAAGAAGAGAAAAGCCGCCGCCTGGCGATCGTACAGGAGCACCAGCGGCAGATCCAGATTCGGCGCAACTCTGCATATGTGGGAACCGTCGAAGAGTGCCTGGTGGAAGGATTCAACAAAGCCACCGGACAATGGATCGGGCGGACTTCGCAGTACAAGACTTTAAACTTTCTGCATCCAGGGGGAGGCGACAGCCTCGCAGGGCAGTACGTCAACGTTCAAGTTACTCGTTCGGGAGCGAACTCGCTGGCGGGCGAGTATGTCAGTTAGGAGGGTGCTATGGAAGTAGAAATGAAAATTCGGGGATTAATGGTGGACCCGGTCACCAACATGCCGATCGTCGTCCTGAAGGACGTCAACGGCATGGCCATTCTGCCGATCTGGGTGGGCGTGTATGAGGCCAATGCCATCGCGCTCGAGATCGAGAAGGTGGCGACGCCCCGGCCCATGACGCATGACCTGATCCGCAACCTCCTGTTTGGTCTGGAAACCGGCGTCAAGAAAGTGGTGGTCAGCGATCTGAAAGAAGACACCTTCTATGCGGTGATCTGGCTGGAGCGAAATGGCGAGATGATCTCGATCGACTCGCGCCCCAGCGACGCACTGGCGATTGCGCTGCGTCTGGATTGCCCCATTTACGTGGAGGAAACGGTCCTGAGCACGTCGAAGACGGTAGCGGCGGTGGCGGAAGTGGGAAGCAATGAAGAACTGCGCCGTTGGCTAGAGAATCTGAACGACGAGGACATGGGCCGCTACAAGATGTAACTGCGGGTTAAAGCCGGTTCGGCCGAAAAATCGCGGCCGCAAAAAACGCGCTCCGGGAGGTTCTCTCCAGGAGCGCGTTGTGTTTTCGGAGATGAAAACGGTCGCTACTCTTTCTTCTTGGGAGCGGCTTTCTTGGTACGCGGAGGCGTGGGACCCTTGCCGGTCCAGCCGTCGATGTCGTCCGCGGAAACTTCAAAGCTGAGCATATAGGGATCTTTGGTGAATTCCTTGGCAACTCCCGAGAATGCGATGTCGCCACCCGGATCCATTTTTCCGGGGAGCGGATCATCGAGCTTAAGAGTCACATTCGGGGCGTCGCCGCCGATTGCCAGTGTCAGTTCTTTGGGACGGGTCTCGGGTGTAGCAGAAACCAGTTTGCCATTGAATTTCATGACGCCATTGGCGCCGCCCGGCAACCCTGCTCCCTTAACACTGCTCTCAAAGTAAGTTGGGCCATTGTCGCCCACCAATTGAGTTTTAATCGACTCCCACAGCGCCAGCATCGGATTCGCCTTGGCTTTTTCGTCTTCTGCTTTGGCTTTTTCCTCAGCGATTTCGACAGTGCTCTTGATTTTGAAGCCCGCAGGAGGCAGCGCGCTCGCCTTCGCGAGCGTCTTCACCTGGTCCAATCCCTCGGTGGAACCGTGATAGGTGTTGTAGGCTTTGGTGGACAAGAAACTGTCAACGGTCTTCCGGGTATTGGCATCCAGCGCCGCAGGACCCTCATAGGTGGCGGCACGGGCATATTCAAACAGCGCGAGCGACATCTTGTCCGGGTGTTCCTTCTGCTCTCCGAGCAGTACCGTTGCCAGCATGTAAGACGCCTGGGCGTTGGTGGGGTCCATCTCAAGGGTCTTGGTTAATTCGGTTTCCGACTTAGCGTCGTCTTTTTGCTGGGTTGCGATGTACCCGAGCGTAAACTGAGCGAACTTAAGCATGGTGGGCTTGGCTTGGGCCCACTGAGCGTCTGTCGCCCCTTGAGGCTTCTTGTCTGCGGCGAACACCGCATCCGGGCTGGCCAGGAGGGATCGCGCTACTTTCTCCGCCGTTTCCAAATCAGCTTTGTTCTGGGCCGAGAGCGGGGCTTTGGGATCCTTGGGCATGAGAGCTCGAATGTATCCCAGGATTTCCTGAATCGAGGCCAGGTCGTTGGGTTCCTTCTTGAGGGTCTCGGTGGCGATGTCGAAGGCCGCCCGATGATTGTTCAACGCCTGGTAGGTGATCAGATAGATCTTTTCGCGCATGTCGGCGTAGTCGCTCTGGGGATAGCCGCTCTTCCATTTTTCCAGGTTCTGGAGGCGTGCCGCGGGGGTTTCGGTCGGCTTGATAATTTCGGAATACAGCGCGTACTCAGCTGCATCCTTCCAATTCTTTGCACTCTTTTCAGCCGGTGCCGCCGCCGGCGCCTGCGCCTGTAGACCCGCCGCTAACGCGGCAATTGCGACGAGGGAAATAATTGTGTTTTTCATTTTTACTGCGCTCCGCCCGCGATTCCGTAGCGAACTCGCCCTTTCTTTACATGGATTCGCACTCTGCGAAGTATACCCGAACCTGCGTCGCACCCGCAAGCGCCGGAACCGAACACCCGGATTCGGGAATCCCCGCGCAAATCTCTGTACACCAGCCTACACCCAAAGTAGGCCGGATTCTCTCTATTGTTTAGACGCCGGTTGGCGAGAATCGTTCCAAGTGGGTCCCCGCGCCACTTCGGCGCTCGATCGGCACCCGAAGCTTTCCGCCCGCCAGCTATCCATGAACCGCTTCGGGCAGCTATCCTGTCCCTTACATGAACGCTCCGACGAGATGGGTCGACTTGGCAGTGATCGTGGTCTATCTGGCCGCGATCACCTGGTTTGGCGCGCAATTTCGCTCGTCGCAGCGCACGCTGCGCGATTATTTCCTGGGCGGAAAGACCGCGCCGTGGTGGGCTATCGCGCTGTCGATCGTATCGGCGGAGACCAGCACGCTGACCGTGATTGGGACGCCGCCGCTGGCCTTCCGCGGCAACTTCGCATTTCTGCAATTAGTACTGGGGTACCTGTTGGCGCGGCTGGTGATCGTCACATTCTTTCTCCCGGCATATTTCCGCGGGGAAATGTACACCGCGTATGAATTGATGCGGGTGCGCTTTGGCGAGCGCATCCGGCGTCTGACGGCGGCGGCCTTTCTGGTGCTGCGCGCGCTGGCCGAAGGAGTACGTGTATTCGCTGTTTCGATCGTGATTTCCATTATCCTGGGGTCGGGTGAGACAGCTTCGATCGCCGTCATTTTATGCCTTACATTGTTCTACACATATGAGGGGGGACTGACGGCAGTCATCTGGACCGACGTCGTTCAGATGGCTCTCTATGTTGTGGGAGCTATCGTGAGCCTGGTGCTGCTGCTGCACCAAATCCCCGGCGGCTGGACGCACGTGGCGGCGGTGGCGGGGCCGCTCGGCAAGTTGCAGGTATTCGATTTCGGTCTGGCGGCTCCGACGGTGTTTTTTTCGCGTACCTACAGTTTTTGGGCCGGAGTTCTGGGCGGCACTTTTCTCACCACCGCCAGCCATGGCACGGATCAGTTGATGGTGCAAAGGCTGCTCGCCGCGCGCAACTGCGGCCAGAGCCGGGCGGCTTTGCTCGCGAGCTGGGTGGTGATCTTCGTGCAATTCACTCTATTTTTGGTGATCGGCACCTGCCTGTTCGTGTTGTATCGTGAGCAAGGCCAGGCCGCGCCAGCCGTGCTCGACCGTCTGTACCCGCTCTACATCTGGCAGAGCTTGCCGGCCGGGGTAGCCGGATTGGTGATGGCGGCGATTCTGGCCGCGGCGATGTCCAACCTGAGCGCGGCGTTGAATTCGTTGGCATCCACCACGGTGCTGGATTTATGGAAGCCCCTGGTGCGAGTAAAGCCAGGCGGCAGCGCCAGCGACGCCACCTGGCTCGCCCGATCGCGCTATGCCACCGTCGTCTGGGGGATCGTACTCATGGCTGTGGCGCTCGTGGCGAGGCAGTGGGGAAGCGTGCTGCAGGCCGGACTCTCGATCGCGTCTATCGTTTATGGATCGCTGCTGGGTGTTTTCCTACTGGGCCTGTTCACGCGGCGGGTGGGCGAAATCGCCGCGATGTGCGGGATGACGGTGGGATTAGGACTTTTGCTATACGTGCGCTTCGCCACACCCATCGCCTTCACCTGGTACGTCATGATCGGGGCGAGCGCGACCTTCATAACGGCGGTGCTGGTCTCGCTGTGTATAAAGGAGCCGGCCCATGGCGCTTGATCCGCATATGCACCAACCCGCGCTTCCCTACGAGCCCGCGGGCACACTAGGGCTGCCGGCCGCCGTGTCGATGGTTGTCGGTACCGTGATCGGCAGCGGAATTTTTCTCGTGACGTCGCAGATGATGCTTTCGCTCGGCTCGACGCCCATGGTGCTCGCGGTGTGGGTATTCGGTGGAATCCTGACATTGTTCGGCGCGCTGAGTTACGCCGAGCTATCTGGCGCCATGCCGCAATCCGGGGCCGAATACGTGTATTTGAAAGCCGCCTACGGACCCGTGTGGGGATTCATCTACGGATGGACCATCACCTGGGTTGCGAAACCGGGGTCGGCGGCCGCCCTTGCGAGTGGTGCTTACCGCTATTTGGCCGAGTTCTTCCCGGCATTAAATGATGTGGTTTTTTCCGTGGCTCTTCCGATCGGGCCGGGCGGCGGTCCGCTCGATATTCACAAGGGGCAGTTTCTGGGCGCGGGCCTCATTATCCTGTTCAGCGGCGTGAACGTTCTGGGAACCCGCCTCGGAGGCGGCTTGCAGGTGGTGGGTACCGGACTAAAAGTGGCGCTGATTGCTGGAATTATTTTAGGCGGCCTGGCAACGGGTCACGGCAGTGTCGCAAATTTCCACTCCTCATTGCCGGTTAACAGCGCCCCGGACGGCAGCGGCGGAATCACCGGATTTTTTGTGGCGCTGGTGGCTGTGTTGTGGGCTTACGACGGATGGAACACCGCCAGCATGATCGGTTCGGACATCCAAAATGCGCAGAAGAACCTGCCGCGCGCGCTTATATGGGGAACCCTGACAGTGATCGCAATATATTTGCTGGCGAACACTGCGTATCTTTATGTGCTGAGCGCGACGGAAGTAGGCGCCAGCCCACGCGTCGCCGCGGATATGATGCGGCGGGTGGCGGGGCCTTCCGGGGCGGCGCTGGTCAGTGTGGCGGCCATTGTTTCCATGCTCGCCGCTCTGAATGGGGTGATTATTTCAGGATCGCGCGTATCTTTCGCGATGGCGCGGGACGGATATTTCTTTGCTTCGGTGGGACGAATGTCCCGTTTTCAAACGCCGGCGGCGAGCCTGGGATTACAATGCGTGGTTTCGGTGCTGTTGCTGGCGAGTGGACGCTTCGAGGACATCATCAAAATGGTGATTTTCACGGAATGGATCTTGTATGGCATGGCGACGGCTGGAGTCCTGGTGTTGCGCAGAACCCGGCCAGAGATGCCGCGGCCCTATCGAGTCTGGGGATACCCCCTGGTACCAATGGCATTTGTACTGGTAGCCGTGGCGCTGCTATATGCTACTTTGCGCGAGTCCCCACGTGAGTCCGGAATGGGTTTGGGTCTGATTGCGCTGGGATTACCCTTTTATTATTACTGGAACCGGCGCGAAAACCGCGGCCTGTAAGGGTGTGCCCAGGGGCAATTCGCAGGTGCCGTGCGGTGTTCCAAAAAAGGGACTTGCGAGCGGCATCTGTTCGGCAAACGGAACAAATTGCTTGAAACCCCCTTAATTAGGGGGTAGACTCAGATTGTAGCTAGGGAAGATTTTCATGTTCTGTTCTGATTTCAGAACGAGGGCATAGTTTTAAGATCCTGACGAATAGGGAGAAGCGAATGGATGTTCTGAAAATGCTGGCTGATTTGCGCCAGGAGAGAGAGCAAATAGAGGAAGCCATTATCACCTTGGAGCGGCTGGCTCGCGGCCGCAGCAAACGCCGTGGGCGTCCTCCGGCATGGATGGCGGCGATCAAGCGGCGGGGCCGTCCTCCCGGCAGTAAGAATAAACTCAGAGAATCCGCGGCAGCCTAACTTAACTATTCGTAAATCTAGCGTCCAACCCGGCCTGCGAAGGCGGTACGCCTAGCTTTACGACTCCTGCATGAAATCCTCTCCGGTAATTGTGGCGCTCGATCTCGAATCGGGCGCCGATGCAAGCGCGCTGATCGTGTCTCTGGGGGACTCCGCATCGTTCTATAAGGTCGGGTTGGAACTTTACACTTCCAGCGGAGTGGACTTTGTACGTGGGCTGAAGGCCCAGGGACACCGCGTATTTCTCGATCTCAAGCTTTACGACATGGGAGAAACCGTGAAACGGGCACTGGCGCAATCGGCCCGCCTGGGCGTCGATTTCCTTACCATCCACGGCAGCCGCGCGGTGATGAAGGCGGCGGTAGCCGGAAAAGGCGACTCCCCGCTCCAGTTACTGGCGGTGACGGTTCTCACCAGTTTCGATGAGAGCTGCGGGTACGCAACGCCATGGAAGCGGGCGTGGATGGAATAGTCTGCTCTCCGATTCTGGTAACGCCGGGCGTACGCTCGATGGGCGCGGCCGTGGGCGATCAAAAGCGAGTGGCCACGCCTGCCCAGGCGATTGCCGATGGCGCCGACTATCTGGTGATCGGCCGGCAGGTGACGCGCGCAGCCGATCCGTGCGACGAAATGCTGGGCATATTGGAAGAAATCCGATCCGCCAGCTAGACCTTGGCGGCCAGATCAACGCCGCCCAAAGCCCCAGTTCAGGGCTTGAAGCCGTAAATGAAGACTTCCGCCACGCCGGGACTGGCAGTGTGGGTCTGGTAGCCAGCCGGGAAAATATCGCTGGTCGAGAAGCCGGTGGAGTAGATCGTGCCGGAAGCGTCGAAATCCACGCCGTAAACAATTTGCGATCCGGGTCCCGTGACGTAGCTGGAATACACCAGCGAATTGATGGGCGGAAGCCCTGGATTGATCAACGTAATGAAACCGTCGAACCCTGCTCTCGTGGTAGACGAATTAATCGCATTTTGCGAAACCGGCAGATCGGGCGAGAGAGTAAATCCGCCCAAATAGTAATTTCCCTTCGCATCGAGGCCCAAGCTATACGGCACCTCATCCACGCTTCCCCCGAAAAAGGTGGAGTATATAATCGCTTGCGAAGGCGGAAGGGTCAAATCCAGAATCGAAAGAAAGGCGTTAGTGGCAGTCGTGTTTTTCCCGCTCGCCAGAAATGGCTGGTAGGCGTTTTGCGTGATGGGAAAGTCAGCCGATGAAGTGTAACCCGCGATCGCCACTCTTCCCGCTGGATCGATCAGAATCTTCTTGGCGCCGTCGGTTCCGGACCCTCCGAAGTACGTCGAGTGAAGAATCAGCGGATACTCCAACGCGAATTCGACCACAAACGATTCGCCGCCGCCTCTTGCGCTGGCCTGAACTGGACCGGCAGTGATGGGAAGATTAAACGAGTAGGTGACCCCGGCTACGTAGACAAAACCAGCCGCATCCACCGCGACCGAGGTGCCGTAATCCAAGCCGGATCCTCCGTAATACCCGCTGGCAATCATGCTGGCGGCACCGCTCTTGGTCGGATCCAACTCCGTGATGAACATGTCGGTTCCACCCTGGGTGGCCGGGAGTATGGCGTTCGCAGTCGGGAAGTCCAAGGATGTTGTAGAGCCCGTAATATAGGCCTTGCCGTTGTGGGCTGCAATTCCGTACGGCACATCGATTCCAGTGCCGCCAAGATAGGTGGCATACAAAAGGCTCGCCGAGCCGAACTGATTGGGATCGAAGACCGCTACGAACCCGTTCGTAGGCCCTGCCAGAGTTGATTGAAAGGCGCCGGAGGTGACCAACAAGTCGGTTGAGGTGGTGGAACCGGTGAGGTACACCAAACCGGTGGCGCCGTCTACCGTCATGTCTTTAAGGCTGTCGACCACCCCGCCGCCAAAATAGGTCGAGTAAACGATCACCTGGTCGCCGCTGGTTGCGAAGGGATTGAGCTTCATCAACCAGGCATTCTGTGTACCGCGGTTGAGTCCGAAAAAAGCGTTCCCCGTGCTGATGAAATCCGTCGAAGCGGTGTTGCCCGCGAGGTAGATGTAGCCCTGCGCGTCGTGCGCGACGGCTACGCCCACGGTGTTCTTGGAGCCTGGCAGGTAGGCCGCGAATGTGATCACCGGATCGATCACCAGCGGCGCGGACGGATCATAGCGATCCAAACGAAGAGTCACGTCGCGATTGGCTTCGATTCGATATTCGGCATGGACCGGGGTACGCGCGCCGGTCACGGCTATCTGATAAACCACCGGAACATGCTGTGTAAGGGACTGGCTGCCCAAGTGGATGGTCAGGTCTCCGTTGGGCATCATCCGTAAACGGTCCGCGCCGTCAAAGCGCAGGCGAATACGGGAGGGGTCGCCGCCCGCCGCGATCTCAAAATCGTATTCCAGATTTTCGCCGGTTCCGTAAAAAACTACATCGACCCCGGGATACACCTGGTGACGCTGCAAGCGGTGGTAACTCTGCACCGGCCCGCGGTACGCCGCCGTGAAATACTGCGTGGGAACGGAATAGGGCGAGGCGGCTTCAAAGGTCGCGTGGGGATCGGCTCCAATCAGGCGCATGGCGAGTGTGCGGTCGCCGACCCGGAACATGGTCGCGTCCGCAGTGAAAGCGAGCGAATACCCCAAGCCTCGTGCGGACCACTTGACGGACCTGGCCGGTGCGGCATGGCCTAGGTTCGGCTCAAAGCGAATCGGCTGTCGCGGCAAGAGTTGGCTGGGCGTGGCGGCGAAGGCGCACGCACCCATTAAAAGGAGACTCGCGAAGCGCATAAGCTGTTTAGACGTGCGGGCGACAAAGATAGGTTTCATTAAGAGTTGTGAAATTGCGGATGCTAATTCAGATAATACGTCCGGTAGAGGGTGTCGCGCTGCTTGGGAATGAAGCCGGCGTCGCGGATCAGGCGGCGCAGCTCTTCTTCCGAGGCGCGATGATGGGCGCCAGCTGCGCTGACTACGTTTTCCTCAATCATGATACTGCCCACGTCGTTGCCGCCGAAGCGCAGCCCGAGCTGACAGGTTTTCAGGCCCGGGGTTACCCAGGAGGACTGAATGTTGAGGATATTTTCGAAGTACAACCGCGAGAGCGCCAGCATTTTCAGATATTCCACCGCCGTCGCTTCCTGCTTGACGAAATTGCCCAGCGAAGTGTTCTCGCGCTGGTAGGCCCAGGGAATGAACGCGGTAAAGCCGCCGGTATCATCCTGAATCTGGCGCACCAGATCGAAGTGGTTCATGCGCTGCTCGATGGTCTCGCCGGTGCCGAACATCATGGTTGCCGTGGTGCGCATTCCCAGCGCGTGGCAGGTGCGGTGCACGTCCACCCATTCCTGAGTGGTGCACTTCAGACGGCTGATACGGCGCCGAACGTCGTCGTCGAGGATCTCCGCGCCGCCTCCGGGCACTGAGTCCAGACCCGCGTCGCGCAAGCGGGCCAGCGTATCGCGCAGCGGCAACCCGCTGACCTCGGCGATATTGACGATCTCCGGCGCCGAAAAGCAGTGGCACCAGATATCGAAACGCTGCTTGATCCCGCGCAACAGGTCTTCGTACCACTCGATCTTCAGGTCAGGATGCAGGCCGCCCTGCATCAGGATGCCGGTGCCGCCCAGGGCGATGGTCTCGCGGATCTTGTCGAAGATGACTTCCTGCGAATGCACGTAGCCTTCTTCGTGCCCCGGAGGACGATAAAACGCACAGAAGCTGCAATATTCAGTGCAGAAATTGGTGTAGTTGATATTGCGGTCGATGATGTAGCTGACCACGCCTTCCGGGTGCAGCTTGCGGCGCACTTGGTCGGCGGCCATGCCGAGGCCCACCAGATCGTCGCTGCGAAACATATCGATGGCTTCAGCGCGGGTCATCATGCGGGGACGCCTCCAGGGACCGCCGTGCGCTCGAGCGCCGCGGCGTACTTCAGATAGGTCTCGATCGCGGTGTGGTGCGCGCCGGAGAATTCGAACTGTATGTTGTGCGTGAGGTATTCGCGGATCACGAGTTCGGGGAAACCGCGTTCGGAGGTCTGGTTACGAACGATCTCTTCAATGTGCGCCAGTCCGTAACGGCAGGATGCGGCGAGCGCTGCGCCGTACGGCTCGACGATGGCTTCCTTGCTCCCTGCCCAGACCGCGAACACCATGGGCAGTCCGGTGAGGCCGGTCCATTCTTTGCCCAAATCCAGCGTTTCAAACGGCAGTGTGGCGGGGTCGACCCGCAGCGCTGCATCGCCAATCAACAGCGCCGCGTCGGCCTGGCCCAGCATCGCCGCGAGATCCGGCGGATGCGAGATCACTTCTGGCTCGACGCCGTACTTTTCCGCCAGAATGATGCGCGAGAGCATCACCGACGTGCGCGAGCCGGAGTCCGTCGCCAGCTTGCGGATCTCGCGGAACGGGACCTTGGAGATCAGCAGGATGCTGCGCACCGTGCCGAAGGACGCGATTCCGGTTTCGTGGAAATAGGCCAGCTTCTGGCGCGCCATTTCGATCACCGGCACGATGCCGATGTCGGCCTCGCCCGAGGCGAGCTGGTCGGCGCAGACTGAGGGCAACGCGAAGCGCAGGTCGAAGGTCTGGGCTTGAGCCGGGTCTTTGAGCAGCCCCCAAACCAGCGGAACAGTGTTGAGATAGCTCACCGCACACACACGGGGACGGCTGGATTGAAATGGCACGGGAGTCAAGCTGTTATTTTACCGCAACGGCACGCTATTGCCTGAACGCTTCGGTTCCATAAGTCTCCGCCTGGCGGGCGGGGCATAGATGGTGACTGTCTGGTCCGCGCCCCGGAAAGCGAGCTTTATGATTTTGAGTACAATCACAACTATACGATGCGAAAAGCGGCGGTCTTCTTATTCCTCGCGGCGGCCGCGTTAGCGCAGAAGAAGCCGGTCACTCTTGAAGCCTTGCAGGCATGGCGGAGCAATTTGCCTCGTAATGCCCCGGGCGATCCGGTGTGGGCTCCCGATGGGAAGACGTTTGTTTACCGCCAGGGCAGCGAGCTCAAGTGGTTCGATGTCGCGACCAAGAAATCGCAGGACGTCGTGGACCTCACCGCTCTCGACAATGCGGCGCTGAGTCCGCCGGCGCTCGAGCGCCATGAGTGGGAGAACCGCCGCGTCGATGAAGCCACGCTGCAGTGGGCGCCGCGGGGCCGCGAAGTCCTTTACGGCAGCGGCGGCGACCTGTTCCTGATTACGATCCCGGGCGGCAAGTGGCGACAACTGGCCAAGACGCGCGCTGCCGAACGCGACCCCAAGTTCTCGCCTGACAGCACGCGCGTTGCGTTCCGACGCGACTGGGATCTCTACGTGCTCGACCTCGCGGACAGCGGGGAGACGCGGCTCACGTCCAACGGCTCTGACACGCTGCGCAACGGAGGGCTCGACTGGGTGTATCCCGAAGAGCTTGAGTTGGGAACCGCCTACTGGTGGGCTCCGGATTCGAGCGCCATCGCGTACCTGCAGTTCAATGTAAGCGGCGAGCCGTTGTATCCTCACGCCGATTTTCAGAAGTCGCGCGCGATCCTGGAGCCGCAGCGCTATCCGCAGGCGGGCGAGAAAAACGCGGACGTGAGGTTGGGCGTGATCCCGGCCAGCGGCGGGACGACGAAATGGCTGGACGCCGGCGATACGGTTCGCTCGAATCTGATTGCGCGGGCCGGCTGGGTCCCGGATTCCAAAAGCGTCTATGTTGTGCGCACCAACCGCATTCAGAACCAGCTCGATTTTCTGACATTCGAGGTTGCGTCAGGCAAATCACGCACCGTCTACCGGGAATCGGATGCTTACTGGGTCAACGTAGTGGGTGAACCGCTCTTTTTGAGCGACGGGAAGCGGCTTCTGTGGACCAGTGAGCGCGACGGATTCCGCCACCTGTACCTATATTCCCTCGACGGCGCGGCGCCGCAGCAAATCACGAGAGGCGCGTGGCAGGTGACCGACGTACAAGGTCTGGACGAGAAGGCCGGTCGCGTCTACTATCGTTCGACCGAAGCAAGTCCGTTGGAGCGCCAATTGTACAGCGTCCAGTTGGACGGCGCGGACAAACGCCGGATCACGGCCGGCGCGGGCACGCATCGAATTTTGATGGCTCCTGGAGCGAGCTGCTTTCTCGACATTTATTCGAACCTGAGTTCGCCCCCGGAGCGGACTTTGCGCCGCGCGAACGGCGAAGCCATCGAGGTGTATCGTGCGGCGGACCGCAGGGTGCTCGATGAGTTAGACATCCGTCCCGCGGAGATTGTGGAGTTCCAGGGCAAAGACGGCACACATTTTTATGGACGCATAATCAAGCCGCCCGGCTTCGATCCGGCCAAGAAATACCCGCTGCTGGTGGATGTCTACGGCGGCCCGCACATACAGTCGGTGCGCAATGCCTGGCCCGGTCTCGGCCTCGATCAGGTGTTTGCACAAGCGGGGTATGTGATCTGGGAAATGGATAACCGCGGTACTTCCGGCCGCGGACATGCGTTTGAAACCCCGATATATCGCAACTTGGGTGCCCGGGAGCTTGCCGACCAGCGTGAAGGAGTCGAGTATCTGATAGCACGCGGCTTTATCGATCCGCAGCGGATCGGCGTTACGGGCTGGAGCTACGGCGGCTTCATGACACTGAACCTGTTGCTGAACGCTCCGGATCTATTCCATGCAGGATTCGCCGGTGCGCCGGTTACCAACTGGCTGAACTACGACACCATTTACACCGAGCGCTATATGGGCTTGCCTGAAGATAACGGCGAGGCTTACGCGCGGACCTCCCTGCCACGGCACGCGCGCAGCCTGGAGGGCCGGCTGATGATCGCCCACAATCTCGAAGACGATAATGTGTTGTTCCAAAACTCCATGCAGATGATCGGTGCGCTGGAAAGCGCGGGCAAGCATTTCGAATTGTCGCTCTATACACAGAAGACCCACGGCGTCTCGGGCGCGGAGGCTCGCCAGATGGAGGCCACGATGTTGGATTTCTTCGAGCGTAACCTAAAGCCGCCGCCGGGCCACTAAGGGTCTGCCGCCGCCATGGGCGGCCGCGGGCGCGGTAGAATAAAGTCGCCTCCGTATGAGCCTGATCACCCGCGCGCGCCCTGGAGTTCTCATCCTAGTCGCCGCATTGGCAGCCTGCGACCGATCCGCGC
This sequence comes from Acidobacteriota bacterium, assembly GCA_039930665.1. Classification (GTDB taxonomy): domain Bacteria; phylum Acidobacteriota; class Terriglobia; order Bryobacterales; family Bryobacteraceae; genus Palsa-187. Next base: position 2,511 of record JBDTTL010000054.1, on the reverse strand, counting down.
CGGCTAACGTCGCGGCGACGGTGAACGGGCGTGCCATCACATACGCTCAGCTCGATAAACAATTTGAGGCGCAGTTTGGCGGCGCCGCCGGTGCGCCTTCGAGCGGCGATCAGGCGCAGATCCAGAAACTTGAAGTGCTGCGAACGCTGGTGGATAACGAGATCATGCTGCAGCGAGCCGAGAAGCTGAGCCTGATGGCTGGCGACGCCGACGTGGATGCCAAGTTCAACGAGCTCAAAGCGCCTTACACCCAGGAAGAATTCCAGAAGCAACTGGACGCGCGCAAGATGACGGTGGATGAACTCAAGTCGCAACTGCGCCGCGACCTGAGCGTGCAGAAGCTGTTCAACAAGGAAATTACGTCCCAGATCACCATCACCGACAAAGACATCACCGATTTCTATACCGCCAACAAGGCCAGTTTCAATTTAGCGGAGCCGCAGATTCATATGGCGCAGATTTTGGTTACGCCCATCCCGGATCCCAACGTGCGCAACCTGAAAAACGACAAGGCGCGGGACGAGGAGCAGGCGCGCAAGAAGATCCAGAGCATCGCCACACGTATTCGCCAGGGCGAGGATTTCGCGATGCTCGCGCAGAATTATTCGGAAGACCCAAATTCTTCGCAGAATGGCGGAGATCTGGGATTCGTCCCGGAATCAGCGCTCGAAAAAGCCAATGCGGATCTGCGCAAGACCTTGATGGCGCTGGGTCCCGGGGAAACCACCGCGCCGCTGCATACCCCCGAGGGCTATCGCATTCTGAAGCTGATCACGCGCGAGCCCGCCGGCCAGCGGGAGCTTTCCGATCCTAAGGTGCAGCAGACTATTCGCGAACAATTGATCAATCGGAAAGACCAATTGTTGAAGGCCGCGTATTACGAGATGGCGCGCAACGACGCCAAAGTAGTGAACTACTTCGTCAACGGGATCGTCGGCGCCAGCATCAAAAAGTAGTCCGCCAAGAAGCCGGGCAGGAGTTTCGGCCGTCACAAATTAGTGCTATGAAGCGATTTCACTTGAGCCTCTGTGCGGCGCTCGCTTTCGCGCCTGCGGCGTTCCCGCAAACGCGTGAAACGCGCCTCAACCCAACCGTCAAGCAGATCGTGGACGCGATCTCGGAGCAGCGGATTGCGGCGACCGCGAAGAAACTCGAAGGCTTCGGCACGCGTTACGTGCTTTCGGCACAGGACGATCCTTTGCACGGCATCGGCGCGGCCAAGCGCTGGATTCACGATGAGATGCAGAGCTACAGTCCGCGCCTCGAAGTCCGCTATCAAGATTTCTCGGTCAAGAAGGGAGCGCGCCAGGGCCAGATTATTCGCGACGTTAAGCTTTCCAATATTGTGGCGGTGCTCCCGGGTGCGATCTATCAGGATCGCTATGTGCTGGTGAGCGCGCATTACGACTCGGTCGCCTTGATCCGTAAGCCATACACCGGCGAGGAGCAGGCGATCGCCGAGTCGGTCAGGCGAGGTATGGATGAGAAGGAAGCCCGGGAGTTGCGCAAGGTGCGTCCTCCCGATGAGGATCTTGGGCCGCTCGATTTCGAGGCCATTGCCGCGCAACAAATTGCTCCCGGGGTGACCGACGACGGCAGCGGCACGGCCGCCGTCATGGAGCTGGCGCGTGTCATGAGCCAGTATCGGTTCGACAAGACTATCGTGTTCCTGGCCTTTGCAGCCGAAGAAATAGGCTTGAGCGGCAGCCAAACTTACGCAGCCATGGCGAAGCGAAGCGGCATGCAGATTGAAGCAGTGCTCAACAATGACATCATCGGCAGCGATGTTTCCGGGAACGGCCGGTCGGCGTCGAGTGTCGTGCGGCTATTTGCCGCTGGCCCCGAAGATTCTCCGTCCCGCGAGCTCGGCCGCTACACGCAACAGATCGCAGAGCGATTTGTTCCATCGATGCGCGTCGAAATGGTTTTCCGGCAGGATCGTTTTATGCGCGGCGGAGATCACACCCCATTCCTGAATCAGGGCTTTCCCGCGGTGCGACTGACTACTGCCAGTGAATATTTTAAGAACCAGCACTCGATTACCGATACGTTCGCTAACACGTCGATTCCCTACACCGCGCGGGTGGCTCGGATGAACGCCGCGACATTGGCGAGCCTGGCACTGGCGCCGTCCCCGCCGGTATTGAACTGGACCTATACCTCGGGACCGGACAAAGGCGGCCACGTACCGCTGTTGACGCGAGGCGCGTCGGGATATGACGCGGTCCTGCACTGGTTGCCGAACACCGAGCCGGATCTAGCGGGCTACGCCGTCATGATGCGTTCGACCACCTCGCCGGTCTGGGAACGCGAGACCTGGGTAGGTAACGTGACCAGCTACGTTCTGCCGGATGTGTCGATCGACGATGTGGTGATCGGGGTGAAGGCCATCGACCGCGACGGTAATCCAAGCATCGTGTCGCCCTATCGCGAGCCGGCTCTACCCGCCATGCTGACGCCCGCGGCAGCGAAGTAATGCCGGGTTCTACTGGGCGGGCGTCTTTTCCAATT
>JBDTTL010000053.1:0-19276 GCA_039930665.1 Acidobacteriota bacterium | reverse complement strand
TCCGGACGGCAAAGGCACCCTAACCATACCCTTCGCCTTGAATGATGCCGTTGGCCACCACGCGATGAAACGCGCTGCCGTCGTAGTAACCCTGACGGGCGCGCGCGATAAACTGCCCCACATGCTTGGGCGCTTTCTCGGACGAGAATTCAAAGCGGAATGTGCCGAGATCGGTGGTGACCACGGCCTCCACGTCGGTAGCGGGAAGCGCCACCTGCGCCTGCGGCCAGGCGGGCGTAGCGCAGCCCATCAGCAGCAGGGAAGCCATGTATTGGCGCAAGCCCATGGAAACCTACTTCCCAGGTTCCCCGGTCACCGACGAAATCCAATAGTCCGTGCCCTGCACCGTGACTTTCGCCTGGATGTTTTCACCCACTTTTAGCTTGCCGAACTCCTGTGGATCCTTGACGGGGTACTCCATGGTCATCGCTTCCATCCAGCCCTCGATCTTGCCGGCCTTGACCGTCGCGAGATGTGCGGCGGGGTCCAGTCTGACCACTTCGCCCTGCATCTGATATTCTTTCGGCGGCTGGACTGTGGGATTGCGCTGGCACGCGGCCAGAAGCAGTGCAAAAACAATAGCGATCAACGTTTTCATACTCATTTATGAGACTACCGCAACCGCCCGCTAAGCGTTGCGCTGCCCCCGAGCGCCTAAGGAACCGGGAACCTTCAGCCGATAGAAATAACAGGAGATCTCCGTCTCAACTGTCCCCATGGGTTCCGCCACGCTTCAAACCTCAGCGCCGGTCGCCTCGCGTATGCGTGCCGTCAAAACCTGGCTTAGTCCATCGTTTTGCGACATGTTCTTTCTGGCGGTGATAGGTTGGTCCTTTATGACCTCCGGAACCGGCTGGAGCCGTCTGCTATGGGACGGCGACACCGCCATTCACATCGCGACCGGCAATTGGATTCTGGATCACGGCGCGATCCCCACAGCCGACCCGTTCTCATTCACTCAGCCGGGAGCACCGTGGATTCCTTATGAGTGGGGCAGTGAAGTCTTGTTCGCGCAGTTGAACCACGCGTTCGGTCTGAAAGGAGTCGTGTTTATCTGCGGGGTGGTGATCGCAGCCATCATCGTGGCTCTGCTCAGAACGATGATGGCCGCCGGCGCGGACGTGCTGCTTTCCGTAATGATCGCGCTGCTGGCCTCGAATGCGCTGCTGATTCACTATCACGCGCGTCCGCATTTGTTCACGCTTTTGTTCCTGGCAGTCACCGCCGGCATCATCACCCAGGACCGCATCCACACCACGCGTTGGATCTGGCTGCTTCCGCCTCTGACGGCCGTATGGATCAATCTGCATCCCGGGTTTACGATTCTCTTTGTTTACCTGGGAGTGTTAGTGGCGGGAAGCCTGCTCGAAGGCTCGCGAGACGCCGCGCTGCGCTATGCTTGGCTCACCGCGGCCTGTGCCGCAGCGACGTTGGCCAACCCATTCGGCTACAAACTCCATCTGGACGTGCTCTCATTCCTGCACGGAAACGGCACGACAGAATTCATTCAGGAGTTTCAAGCCCCCACGTTTCGCTCGCAGCCGCAGCTTTTTTTCATGGGATTTCTGCTGACCGGCTTGGCGTTGTGCGGGATCTACCTGCGACGCAGGAGATTTGTAGAGCCGCTGTTGCTGATGGGAACCGCGTACGCGTCTTTGATCTCTGTGCGCCATAGCACCGTGTTCGTGGTTCTGGCGGCGCCCATGATCGCGGCCGAGCTTTCCTCGTACTGGCAAGCCTGGGTCATACGGCAACCGCGTACTTCCGCAGCCCGCATATTGGACGGACTCTCGTCGGAAAAACGCGCGGCCTTTTCTCGAAACAGCGTCTGGCTACTGGCGGGGCTCGCCGCAATTTTCCTGTGGTCGCCTCAGGAAATGTGGCCCACGGGCTTCGACCCGAAAATGTTTCCGGTGGATTTGGCGTCACGCCATCCGGAGCTTGCCACGGCCCGCCTGTTCACGCCCGATCAATGGGCGGATTATCTGCTTTACGCAAACTACCCGCGCCAAAAAGTGTTCTACGACGATCGCGCCTTCTACGGCGAAAAAATGTACCGCTCCGTCAACGGGCTTCTAAGTGGGCAAGCGGGCTGGGCTGCCACCCTGGATCAGTATCACACCGACCGGGTGTTGATCCAGGTGGGCTCGCCGCTCTCCACGCGATTGCGCGAATCCTCCGCTTGGACGGCTATCGATCAGGACTCGACTGCGGAGTTGTTTGTGCATCAGCCCGTGCGCTAGCCGCGGTGGTTGCTGCAAGCGTCCCCAATAGCGCGAAAAAAAAAGCAGCGAGCGCCGGTCTCTGTTGCATCGGGTAATCGACCAGTGCGTGGAGCCACACACTGAGAAGCCCCACGCCCCATAGCGTTCGAACTGCCGGCCCCACACTCCATGCGGCGATGGCGAGGATCAGCGCCAGAAGTGGCAGCCCGCCCTCGTCCGCCCACTGTAGCCAATCGTTGTGGGCCTGATTGACGAACGTGCCATCGTCGAAGGGCGCATATCCCGGATAAGCCTCGGGCCACGTCCCAAGGCCAAAACCTGCGAGCGGCCGGTCGCTCATCATAGCGATCGAAGAAAGCGCCAAATCCTTGCGCAATTGGTAAGGATGTGGTTCCTGCAACCGCTTCCAAAGAGGCTCCCACCCGACTACCCCCGTCAGAACCACCACTGCCGCCTGGCTCACGATCACCACTCGCAGGAGCATATTGCCGTTGATCATGCCGCGCCAGAACGCAATTGCCGGTAGGATCAGAATTTCCGCAAGGCACAGGATCGTGCCGGTGCGCGAGCCACCCGTGACTACTGAACCAAACAGCGTGGCGATGGCAATCGCATATAGCGCCCAGCGCCGCCGGTCGCGGATGATGCCGAGGATCGCCAATGGCAGGACAGCTTCGACGAAGGAGGCATACTGGTTTTGGTAAACAAAGGGGCCGAGGGTGTGGGACTCGGAATCCGCATCGAAGATCCAAAACGCCTTACCGGCCGGCGAAGTGAGAAAGGTGAAGATCGAAATCACCGCAAGGCCGCCGCTGAAGATCAGCGCGGCACGCAGGAAGCGCTCCCGTTGATCCCGATTCCTATACAAGTCCGCGGCGAGCGCGAAGGCAACCAGATTCGTCACCCAGTTTAAAGTCGCGTCCAGAGTAGTGACACGATCGACGGACCACCCTGCCGCCGCCTGCAACGCGCCCCACGCGGCGGCTCCGGCAATCATCCATCCGGCAAAGGGCAGAGCGAATGATTTCCTCTGTACGATCCTGACCGCGGCTAGAGCAAACAGCGCGACTTGAAAAACGCTCAGCGCCCAGCGAGCCGGCACCCACAGCGTGAGGATTCCAAAACCGAGAATCGTAGCCAGCCACATGCCCGGCCGCTAGTACGCGCCGCGTCCCCGGATCACAGCGGCCACCGTGCGCGCCACGATGTAAAGATCCAGCCAAGGCGACCAGTTGCGAATGTAGTAGGTATCCAAAGCTTCCTGCACCTTCAGGTCGCCATCGCCGCGCGCTGACACTTGCCACAGGCCCGTGAGGCCGGGCAAAACTCGCATCCGCAGCGTGCGAAATTCTCGCGAGAACTGCTCCAGATGATAGTCAGGCAGGGGCCGAGGACCCACCAGGCTCATCTCGCCCTTGAGCACGCTCCATAATTGCGGCAGCTCGTCCAGACTGGTTCGCCGCAGCCAATGCCCGATCGCCGGCAGAATTCGCGGATCGCGCCGCAACTTGAAGTGCAAATTCCAGTGCTCGCGATCTTCCGGATGGGCGCTGAACCAATGCTCCAGGAGCGCATCGCCGTTCACGTGCATGGTTCGGAGTTTCCAGATCGCGAGCCGTTCGCCGCCCAGACCTCCGCGAACCTGGCGATAGAACGCCGGTCCACGACTGGTGAGTTTGATCCACGCTGCCGCCAGCAATAGGATTGGGATGCTGCTCACGAAGAGCGGGAACGCGATCAAGCGGTCCATCACCATTTTGAGAGTGTGATTGCGGCGCATCATGAGATTTTTTTTGATCTCAAATCCCAGCGATCCGCCCAGGTCGCGGGCCGTCACCCACATGCTGGCTAGGCCGGCCAGGTCTGGGATGACGATCAGGCGTGCAAAATTCAGTTCCTGCAAGAGCATCCGCGCGTCCTCTTTCCCGATATCGGGGAGCGCGACGATCGCGGCCCCGACGCGCTGCTCAAAATCCGTTGCGAGCCCCAAGGGCCCAAGTACCGGCACGTTTTCCACGCTTTGATTCCACAATGCCGGATGATTATCCAAGAATGCGACAGGATTCAAGCCTAGTAGCGGCTGATTCACGAGCGTCCTCACGAGTGTCCGCCCCGTTTCCCCCGCGCCCAGGACCACAACCGGCAAACCCCAGCGCTTCCGTTTGACCAGTAGTGCGCGGACGGCCGCTTCCGCCACCGGCGGCAGCACCATCGCAAACAGGAACGTGGCCAGGAGAACGCCGCGCGAGAGTACACCGCGAGCGACGATGCTATCCCATGCAACGAGTCCGCCGAATACCGCCAGAGTTGCCAGTAGGCGTCGCCGCAGACGTTCCACCGGGCCCAGCAAATATCCCGGATACAGGCCGATCTGGTAATTGATCGCCGGCAACAGCAGAATGCCTGCCGCGACACCCAGAAACTGTTCGAGGCCGATTTCCGCCGTGAACCACCACGCCAGCAGAAGGCGCACCGAATAACCCAGGAGAAAGGCCACTTCCAAGGCCACGACATCGGCCCCAAAAATAACCCACGGGGCCCAGTTGGCGCCTGCAGCCGGTTGTAATGCGAGTTTAGGCTGTGTGGCGGTGCTCATGGAATTGCGCCCGAACCAATTGCGCCAGGGCTAAAATAACGAAGCGCGGGTTACGGACGAGATATCGCCGCCACATCCGCCGGGGTTCGGTGCCCAGACGGAAAATCCATTCGAGGCCGCTGTGCTGCATCCAGCGCGGCGCTTGCGGCTTGGTGCCGGCAATAAAGTCGAAAGCAGCGCCCACGCCGAGCATCACGGAAGAAACGCGGCCGTGATGCTCGTGCATCCAGTAGTCCTGCTTGGCGCCGCCGAGTCCCACGAATAGAATCCGCACGCCCGCGTCTTCGATCGCGCGCGTCACAATCTCGTCTTCCGCTGCCGTCAGCACCCGGAAGGGAGGAGCGTAGGCGTATGCTATCTTGAGCTGCGGAAAAAGCCGCCCGACCTTCTCAATCAGCTTTGCCAATCCCTGTTCTGAGCCCCCATAGAAACCGACTGGGATGCTGTGCTTCGACGCCGCGGCGAGAACCGATGTCGTTAGGTCCGGCCCGTAGACTCTCGAGGCTTCCGGAATACCGAGGCCGCGCAGCACCCAGACCAGCGGCATACCGTCGGAAGTTACCAGGTCCGCCTTGCGCATGGCGCACTGATACTCGCGCGAAGCGTGCGCCTCCATGATGGAGTTGACGGTGGCCAGGCAAACATAGCAGGAGCGCGAAGTTTGGGCCCAGGCGATGACTCGCGCCGTGGCGTCAGCGTAACTGGTGACGTCCACGCGGACGGTGAGGATATCGCGGCTTGGGCAAACAGCCAGCGAGTTCATTGGTGCCCCTCACTGCGATGCGATCTCTCGATCGCCATTTCGTAGATACTCACGAGGGCTCTATGATTGAGTTCGGCGGTATATTTCGTCACGTACTCCCGTCGCGCCGCCGCCCGCATTGCCTTCATTTCGTCGGGATGCGTGAAAGCCCAGCGGACTTGGCTGGAAAGATGTTCGGCGTCACCGGGACGGAAGAGGAGGCCGGTGCGACGATCGTCGACCAGTTCTGCCATAGATCCGAGATTCGAAGCAATCACCGGAAGCCCGCAAGCAAAGGCTTCGAGAATGGTCATCGGCGCACACTCATACCAGGTCGATGGAAAGATGAGAACACTGGCATTTTGCATGAGCGTTAGGACGCGCTCGCGGGGTTCGCGGCCTAACCATCGGACGCCTTGGGGCCAGACAATATCGTTCAACGGCCCGTCTCCGGCTACCAACAGTGGAATGTCGTCGAGCAGCCGCCACGCTCCTGCGAGCGCGTGAATACCTTTCTCCACCGCTAGCCTGCCCACGTAAAGAGCGTATCCGCCGCGCCCATCTCCGGGACCTGGATCCGGGTCGACAAAGTTTGGCTTAACCACGATCCGGTCTGCAGGTAATCCGCCAGCCACCAACCGCCCGCGAGCGAAATGGCTCAGGGCGATGTAGAAGTCCACCATTCGGTCCCAGGTCCCGGCGGCACGATGGAGCGCAAGCATGGCAGTCAAGGCCGCCGTCGCCGGCCGGCTTTGCCGGTAACACCCGTGCGTGATGGCTGGGAGGAAAGTTCCACGATCAACGCAGTCCTCGCACACGGAGCCGTTTCGGAGCAACGTTCCTCCCGGACAGATGAGGCGAAAGTTATGCAGCGTTTGGACGACCGCAAGACCCGACTTCCGAGCCGCATAGTATCCCGCCGGCGAAACCAACGGAAACGTATTGTGAAAGTGCGCAACGTCGAACCGGTTTGAGCGCATCGCAGTGCGCAATCGGCGATACGAGTCCATGCTCCAGACTGCGTTGACGCCAGCACCAATGCCTCCGTTTCCGATGCGACTGTTGTGCTCTTCATGGCGGACAATCTTGTGATTTTTCCGTTCGAGCAGCGCAGTCTCGTCTTCAAAGACCCGATCTTCCCCGCCCGGCTGTTGGTAGTGGTTGTGAACAGCCAGGACAGATCGGCGGGTAGGAGCCGGCATCGAGGCCGCGTCCCACTCAGTTTCCAACTTTGGTCCTAGCCGCACCACGGAGAGCATTCCTTAGGTAGGACTCTTGAATACCATCAACATCGTTGTCTTTGTGAACTTCTTGGGCATCAGCTTGCCGATGGTATGAACCAGCTTCCAGTACATCCGATACTTGAGCGACCTTACCGAGGGGTCATAATCGTCAATAAGCCGCCATTTCTCGACCACCAACCCTTCGCGTCGGGCTAGTTCTTGGATAGTACTGGGGCAGAACCAGCAAGTGTGTTCTGCGTTCTCGCAAGTCTTTGGAAAATAGTTCGCAGCGTAGAGCGAGTACATCAATGAAAAGCCATATGGCGTGCTCAGCACCAAACGTCCTCCCGGGACGAGATGCTTGCGCACACGGGCGAGGAATTGTCCTGGGTTGCTCAGGTGCTCGATAACTTCTCCCGCAACCACGGTATCGAATTGCCGGTTCAGTGCGAAGCTGTCGGCACTTTGTACATGGACATCGTCAATCCCCAGAGACCGCATGAATGCGATGTTGGATTCCGAAATGTCGATCCCGGTCACTTGAAACTTCTCGCGAAGTTTTCCATGCAGCCATCCTGGCTGATCCGGCCTCACATGATGACCCGCGCAACCAATGTCAAGGACGGCTGGTCCGTTTACCAGATCGAGAATGTCGTCCGAACGCATAGGCTGCAATACCTCCCGCTACTGGATGCCCGCGATCTTCATGGCACCGCAGATCGCGTCCTTTTCATCCTCACGGATTGCGACCCATTGCTTGATCTCCGGACGTTCAACGGTCTCCTCAAATGCACGATTCATTTCGATATCGTCCGAAATGAGAAGCCCTCCCGGCCGAAGAGATGTCAGGGCCCTTTGGAATTCCCATTTCATGTGCTGGTAGGTGTGGAGACTATCGTGTACGAATACGTCAATGCTTCCCACCTCGCTGAGAACTTGGGGCAGGACGTTCCGGGCAGACCCCACCCTCAATCTCCAGCGATTCCGGAGTTGCAAGGGGATCATGTAGCCGACATAGCTCTCGGCATCGCGGCCGAGCGGCGGAAGATCGACACTATGCAATTCGCCGAGGCCATTGTCTTCCAATGCTTGCAGGATGTACGCGGAGGTCACGCCATAGGCAACGCCCGTTTCCACTACGACGCGGGGACGAAGTTGCCGGCATGCCAGATAGCACAGCCGACCGAGCGTTGTAGTCCCATTCACAGTATTTTCGAAAGGTCCTGGATTATTAAGCAGATTGCCGCGAAGTTTGTGTATATGTTGTTCGAGACCGGAAAGTCCATCCGCCGTCACTAACAGCGCAGGGGGCACTTGGAATAGATGAGCAACTCGGGCAGTGAGGTCCTGCGAACTTGCAGCGGCCGGAAACTCACTGGGATGGGAGCGGCGATCCAACCAATGATGCATTTTGATCTGCATCCGCTCGCCGATCTCTCGGGGGCGTTGAGCCAGATGGTAGACCTTAGACAACAACATATCCTGCCTCTTGACTGAGCCGCATTGCCGGTCCGCCACAATGATGGTTTTTGACGTAATTGCGAAACACAGTGTGCCCCCCCCAACCCAGCCCAAATAGTGTCCAGAAGGGAATTCCCGCCATCGGGCCCTCTAGAAACACGTCGAAACTAGCGGCAACCATGAATGCTATCCAGTAGGTGAGCAACCACGCGAACAAACCTGACCAGGAGAGGAGGTTCAGTTTTCGAGCGAGCAGGTAGGCGCGCACTATCGATGCCGCCCAAATGCCCTGAAGTATTGTCCATAAGCCCAGGCCCGGCACACCGGATCTGGCGAGAAATGTGAGATGCGAATTGTGAGGGCTCCGCAATGGTTCCTCTGGTGTCCCAGCCTGAAAGCCATCGCTCTCGGCCAAATTGACTCCATAGCCCTTGCCCGTCCAGAAGTAAGGGCCCGCAAACGTGTAGTCACGAATGGCTCGCCACCACTTCAGCCTCCATTCCTTCGTGCCCTCAAGATCGCTGTGTTCGCTGTCGCCTATCAAGCTGACAAGGCTCCTCGATAAAACCTCAGCTGATAGTTCCCGGGTTGTGCCTGGGGGGGTGAATCGTATATCGAAATCCACCATCGTGAGCACAAGTATTAGAGAAGCCGCCGCGAGAATAGCCATTCTTCTGAACTGTGGACGCAGAATTAGCACGAACGCTGCCGCACACAAGAACGCCAGCAATCCACTTCTAACGCTCATGCCGAGCAGAACATCAGCCAGAATGACGAGTGCCCACCAAGGGCGCGCTTTCCCGAGACCCAATAAAGAGAAAGCAAACGCCCCCGCGAGGTGGACGCCGTATTCGTCGCCTTTTATGAGTGGCACCGAGGTATTAGTGCCAGGCCAGATTGGAAGCCAGTCACGCAGGTAAAGAGTGGCCAGCCAGGCAACTGGGCCTAGAAAAATATAGAGCCGCGCGAATCTGCGATAGCGCTGAATGGATATTTCGAGTGATCTAGGAAGACGCACAATTAGTGCGGCTACCGTCAGCCCAAAGAGAGAATAGCCCCAAATCACGCTGTCCCGGAGCGTATCAAAACCGAAGGTTTCGAGATATGGCAACATACAACCCACCTGCCAGAGCAGGAAACAGCTCAGAATGCCGCCGAGAGGCGTCAAGATAAGCGCTCCAAGTCTTCTTGTAGCCAGCAGCGCGATCAGGGCAAGGCTGAGCAAAAGCTCGCTTACGTAAAAGGGTGGCCATCCGGCATAAGCGAAGCCCTTCCCCAAAAACGCGTAGAGAGCAAACCACAGTCCATGGAGGAATGCGTAGATGAGAAGAAGGCGTGGCCAGATCACCACGTTCCGCGTCAACGGTGTGTGGGCCGCCAGCGCTGTGGCAACTGCTGTTCCCGAAGAACTCATTCTGAGTGCCTCGCCTCATTGGCCGTCGTGATGGCACGCCAGGCGGTAAGCGACTTTGTGAAGGGTCCGATTCTCTCGCGATAGATCCGGCTATCCGGAAAGAGTTGCTGCAATCGCCCTGCCGTAAGCAGCAGAATAGATTCCACCGCCTCCCGCGCTCGCCGAGGATCACGCGTGCGTTTCATCCACCCCCAATCGCATAACTGGAGCAGGCGCGCCCGGAAGGTGACTGGCATAAACTGCCATCCCGGTACCAGGAAGTGCGGCTCTATAGGGAAGTATGCGTTGGGAGTCTGCACAAAGTAGCCTCTAGCGACTCGGCCGATCTCTCGTGCCATGCGAACTTGACCGTCTGCGTCGACATGCTCAATCACGGAATTAGAAAAGCACAGGTCAAACTGTTGGTTTGCAAATATGCGCAGGTCGCGCGCATCGCCGGATACATAAGTGATCCATGGAAGGGAGGGCCGCTCCTTGAAGGTCTGATTAAAAACCGTAATTGCAACCGGCCTGCGCAATTCATCCCGGTAGGTCGACCAAAAATCGGCAGTACCACCCACATCGAGAATTCGAGGCTCACCGCTTATTGGTTCGAGCAACTCGGTGAATTTGCGGACCCTGGCTCTCCGAAAGCGGCAGGCTGCAGAGCTCGCATTGCCGTTGTCAGCAAACCGAAAAAGCAATCTTCACCTCGCCGCCCGCGAATAAAAATTCACGCACGCCATTCCTCCGTCTCCCGCTCCGCGTAATATTTGCTGTAGCGGTTGTAATAGGAATAGTAGTAACCGGGGCTGATTTCGCGGTGCACTTCGTTGAGCACCACGCCCACCAGATTCGCGCGCAGCCGCGCCAGCGTCGCGATCACCGAACTGAGGGCCGTCCGGCTAGTGTCGCCGGCGCGAGCCACAACAATCACGCCATCCACCGCGGTAGCCATCTGCAAAGGCTCGGCGAAACCTAGCAATGGCGGAGCGTCAAGCACCACCAGATCATATTCGCGGGCGGCTTCATCGACCAATTCTGCCAATCCCGCGCCAATCAAATCCGAAGCTCGGCGCGTGGAAGGGCCCGCCGGCAGGATATCCAACCCCGCGGGCTCGGGCATTTGCACCAGCGCGTCGCGCCAGGAAATCTGCTGCAAAAGAACATTAGATAGGCCCACGCTATTGGGCACCTGGTATAGGCGATGAACGCTTGGCCGGCGCAGGTCGCCATCTATCAGCAGTGTTCGTTTGCCCTGTCCGGCGTGGGTTGCAGCCAGATGCGCGGCCACGGTGGACTTTCCTTCCGAGGGCGACGCGCTAGTGAGCAGAATGCTGCGCAGGCGCCGATCGAAATCGGTAAGCAGTATCGAGTTGCGTAGTGTGCGGATCGCCTCTTCGTAGGTCGAGAGTGCCTCGTATCCGCCGTCGGCCACCACCTCCAGGTTTTTGCGCCCCTTCCCATGGCCGTTGAGAGACGCGCCGTTCAGGAGGCCATTTGAAGGAATCCCGTTGGTCTGCACGCCGTTAGTGTGCACGCCGTTCGCATGAAAGCCGCTCTGGTGCGCATTAATCGGACTCAGGCGGCGCCGCCAATCCTTCACCGCCGGCAACGATCCGATCACTTCAGCTTTCATCAGCCGTGTGACTTGATCGGGGTCGCGTACCGTGTTATCCAATACGTCGTTCACCACCGCGGCCGCCACCGCCACGAACGTCGCGGATAGAAACGCCAGCAGCAGATTGAGCCAGATCTTGGGAAACACCGGCTTCAGTCCCGGCCGCGCTGGATCGGCCACTCGAATCGAGCTGTTCTGGAAGCTGGCGTTGATGCCTGCTTCCCTGATCTTACGTACCAGTTCTTCGTACAGAGTCTTGTCGCCGTCGGCTTCGCGCTTCAGTGTTTGATATTCGAAGGAGCGCGCGTTCAAACGGTCGAATTCGGTTTTGGTTTCCTGCACGGCGCCTGCCAGTATGGCTTCCCGGTCTTCCGCTTCGCGGTACTCTACTTCGACGCGCTGGCGGACGCTGTCTCCGGTGCTGGCGAGTTGCGATTCCAGTTCTTGCACCCGCGATTGCGCCTTTTTGAACTCAGGATGGTTCAGGCCGTAGTGATTCTTCACCTCGGCGAACTTTTCCCGCGACTCGTTCAGGTTTTCGGTCAGTTTCTTGAGCGCCTCGCCTTGGGTCGATACCTGCGCTGCCTCCAGCGTGCCACTCTGTACCGAGTTGAAGGCAGCCTCTTTCTTGACTCGATCCGCCTGCGTCTTGGTGTATTCGCTGTTCAGCTCCAGCAGGCGCGCCGACAGAATGCTGGTCTTCTGCTCCGGGTTGATGACATTCAGTTCGCGCTCAAACTGGGCCACCGCGGCGCTGGATTTCTCCATCTTCGCTTTCAGCTCTTCCAGTTGCCGCTCCATAAAATCGCTCAGGCTGGCAGTAGCTTTATAGCGAATGCGATAGGTGTGCGCCAGGTACGACTGCGCAATTTCATTCGCTACGTCGGCGGCCAGACCGCGGTTGGATGAGCGATAACTGATCTGCAGGATGTAGGTGTTGGGTGGCCGCGTGATCTTCAGATGCTTGAGGATCACTGGGGCTTCCAAACTGGTGGCCGATTGATCCATGGCCTCTTCGAGCGCGCCCTCCTCCGCCTGGCGCAGATGGAATTTGTCCACTACCGGCCGCAGTACGGAGTCTGATTCGATCAGCTTGACCTGAGTAGCGATGAACTGATCGGCGTCATTCGCGGCACTGCGGGTAGCTTCCTCGCCCAGCACCCCTGTCGGCATCTGGCGGTCGATATCTATCGAGACTGTCGATTCGTAGACGGGCGTGAGACGCAGGGAGACGATCCATGTGGCCAGGACGGTGGCCACTACAAACGCCGCGATCTTCCAGGCTTGGCGCCGTAGAATCCACAAGTAGTGGGCCAGCGGGACATGCGTGGTCTGCGCTTCGAATTCTGCGTCCAGAGTCAACGGCGGTTGCGCCACATGAATGGCTTTCGCCAGCACCGGTAAATTGTTTTCCAGTTCTCTCATGAAATTCCCGCTATTGATGCCAGATCAAAACACCCGACGCCGTCGAAGCGCCGAAACTTGTGATGCGATCGATGATATTTACCGCGGTGCGCCGCGACTTGTTATCTGGGATGTACAGGATGTCGTCTACTTGCAGCGCAACATCCGGTGCCTTGCGCTGCATGATCTTGTCAAGCTCCACCGGGATCTCCTGCTTGCCTCCGTTGGCCTCCCGCCGGTAGATGTACGCCTGCTTCGACGCGTAGGGCAGCACTCCTTCGGAGAGCGCCACCATCTTCAGGATTGAGTTGTCGCCGGCGTCATGCACTGGAAACGCACCGGGCTTTTTCACATTGCCCACCACAAAGATTTTGCCGGCTTCCGGCACGCGAATCTCTTCGCCGCCGGTTAGTTGATAGTTAACCGCCGGGTCCGCATCCTTGAGCAGACGATTGAGCGGAATGCGCTCCAGTAATGTTGCCGACACTTCGCCGCGCGAATCCGGAGACGGTTGCGGACGACTCACCAGAACTTCCGTGCCTGCCTCCGGGCTTAGGCCTTCGGCGCGTGCCAGTGCGTCCAGCAGCGTCACAGTACCTACCGCTTGAAACGTGAGAGGCTTGCGCACCGCTCCCATTACCGAAATCGGCCGGCTGTGATATTCCGCGACGGTCACCTTGACCACCGGGTCCACCAGAATCTGTTCGCTCTTAAGCGCCTCGACGAGAGAAGCTTCCACATCGTGAGCAAACAGACCGGCGGCCGGCACTCCCGCCGTCAGCAGGGGAAGGTGAATGGCCCCGTCCGCGTCCACGCGAACGGTCCGTGTTAGCTCCGGCGCGTCGTAAACCGAAACCGCCACCAGATCGTCGATCCCCAACTTCTGCGAAGGCAGATTCTCCTTGCTGGCGTCTTCCATCGGCTGCTGGCGCACTTGTGCCAGAGCGGCGGCGGACGCCAGCGTCAGCAGGATTGCGAGGCGCATCAATTTCCCTCCAGCATCTGTGCGATGCGCGTGACCGTGGTTTTCAACTCGCCCAGTTGTTGGCCCAAAGCCGGCGCATCGAGCGACTCCAATAATTGCGCCCGCGCGAATTCCGAAAGACTGCGCGCGCCCCTCTCCGATGACGCCGCCTGCAAGGTTGCATACTCTTCCTGCGTCAGGCGAAAGATCAGGGTTCGATTTCGCGGTTTTGTGATTGCCATGAATTGTGCCTCGGAATTACTCAGGAACCTTCAAATCTGCGCACCGCCGAAACGATCTGCTGCGCCGTTTGCGCCAGCTCATTCAGCTTGCTTTCAATTTGTGCCAGCGACGGCTGACCCGCCACGCTCAGTACCTGAGAGCGGACAAAGTCCGACAGACTGCGCGCCCCGCCTCTGGCCCTGGCTTTTTCCAAGCTTTCGAATTCCATGTCTGTGAGGCGAAACACCACGGCGCGGGTCCGCGGCGCCACCTCCGTCCGGCTATTTCCGTAGCCCCCAAACGCCTGCTCCCCGAAACGCGATGACTCGCGGCGCCAGCGATGCAGCACATTCGGATTCACCTGAAGCGCGCGCGCCACTTCGACTGCCGAAGCTCCCGCCTCCAGGCTGCGCACCGCAGCGGCCTTACACTCTTTGGAGAAGACTCGTCGCTTGGTTCCCATGTGGGGAGCCGTTTCCGTCCAGCGACAACATGTCGCCATCTACTTCCACCGAGACAGAGGAGCCCAGCGCTTCCACGCTGACCACCACCCGCCAGGAGCTTTTGGTTCTCAGAATCACTCCGCGCAACGGAGCCAACGGTCCGTGTTCGATGATCACGCTTTGGCCGATTCGCACGTACGGCCAAGGGGCGACCGCACGACCCGAAGACAGTACCGCCCGCACTGCGGAGATTTCGTCGTCTTCCACAGGAACCGGCTGTTTGCCCGAGCCGACGATCGATCTCACCCCAGGCGCCTGCAATACTTGCAGTTTCTCGCGCAGGCCGAAGCGGCAGAATACGTAACCCGGAAAAAGCACCGCGTCACTTTCGCGCACCCGATCCGACCAGCGTTTACGAGCCCGGTATACCGGGAGGTAAGTTTCCAGGCCTTGATTGCTCAGACCACGCGTGGCCGTGTGTTCGTGATTCGGCCGCACCGTTAGCGCAAACCAGCCTGGGAGGTTGCCAAAGGACATGAAGGCAAAGCTATCGCTACGTATGTCCCAATCGGGGGTTTGGGTTCTAAAACGAACAGGGGAGGTTAGTTTCTTAGTGTAGACGTTCCGTACAGAAAGTCAAGAGTGTTAATGGCCAAGAGTCCGAGTGCAGATTATGCAGATCCCGCGGGCTTGCCGGTTCCCTCGCCCAGGAAGTTGACCAACTCCCGGTTCACCTCTTCCGCGTGGGTCCAGGTGATGCAGTGCGGGCCGTCTTTCACCACCACGAAGCGCGATCCATTGATCATTTTGGCGGTCCGAGCTCCTGCAGCGTTGATCGGCACGATCCGGTCCGAATCGCCGTGAATCACCAGTACCGGCACATCGACACGCGCTAAGTCCTTGCGGAAATCCTCATGCCAACTTGGCACGCAAGCGAAACTGGCGGTGGCGGAAGCACCGGCCGCGAGGTTCCAGCACGCTTGAACTGCGGCCTCGCTCACTCGCTTCCCCAGCAGCACATCCGTGTTGTAAAAATTCTTAAAGAACTCCGTGAAGAAGGCATAGCGATCGGCGGCAACAGCCTTCTGAATACCCTCGAATACGCTGCCGTCCACGCCCTCCGGGTTGTCGGGTGTCTTCAGAAGGAACGGCGGGACGGACGAGATGAACACCACCCTGCTGATGCCGCTCGATCCATATTTCCCGATGTAGCGGGCCACCTCGCCGCCGCCCATGGAGAAACCTACCAGCGCGAAGTCCCGCAATGCCAGTTGGTTCACTAGCTTGTGCAAATCCTCGGCAAAGGTGTCGTAGTTGTAGCCGCTGGTAGCTGGCTGGACTTTCCGAACCCCCTGCGGTCATAAGTAATCACGCGATAACCTGCGTCAACAGCGCGGCCGTCTGCTTTTCCCACGATGCGCCGCTCAGCGGATAACCGTGAATCAGCACGACCGGACTACCCGACCCGTGGTCCTCATAGTAGAGATCGATGTTTCCGGAGTTTTCTTTCGCGACTGAAATGTAGGGCATTGCAAATCCTCCTTGGCGCAGGCAAGCAGGTGACTCTGGTTAGATGCTTCCGCCAGGCACGATGTATCTCGAATTCGCGGCGCTCGCGGCGCGAAGCCAAGCACCTCAGAACTCCAGCTATTTCAGCAGGCCCATCCGGTCGAGCGGCCAATAGACGAACGCCGCCTTCCCATAGATGTAATGCCTCGGCACGGTGCCCCACATGCGGCTGTCGTTCGAAGAACTGCGATGGTCGCCCAATACGTAATACTCGCCCTGAGGCACTGCCCGCAGCGGCGTCGAGATATGGTCGCGATAGGCTTCCGGCACATACGGCTCGTCGAGGGATGTTCCATTCACCGAAACCTGCCCGTCCGTCACTTGGACCTTATCCCCCGGCACGCCGATCACCCGCTTGATGAAAGATTTCGACGGATCGCCCGGGAACCAGAACACCACCGTATCGCCGCGTTCGATTTCGGAGATACCGAAGCGGTAGGCAAACTTGTTGATGAAGATGCGTTCCTGATCCACCAGCGCCGGCATCATGCTGGTGCCCTCCACCCGCACCGGCTGGTACAAAAACAGAATCACAACCACCGCAATCAGCACACTTACCGTAAGATCGCGCAGCCACGAAATCGCCGCGATGGCTGACGTCGGTCCTGGCGCGGCTGAAGCCTGCGGACGAAGCGCACTCGCCGGCTGCTCCCCCCTCTCTTGTTTGGCGCTCGCCGGATCGACGGGGTTTTGATCGGGTGCGTTCATAGTGGCTCGATTCACTGACGGCTGAAACCTGCAAAGGCTCCGCCACTTCTTATTGGATCACGTATCCCGACTCCTCCGCTCGCCGCCGCCACCACCGCGCTCAGGCCGTCTGTGCCGTGATAGCTTAGAAACGCAATGGCCGGAATAACCTTTTTGGGCGTCCTACTCGCTGCCGTCTCTTTCTGCCTACTCCTGCTCGCTCGAGTCCAACTCGGCAAATCATTCGCGGTGATCCCCAAGGCTAAGGCGCTTGTTACGCATGGGCTCTATTCGCGCGTCCAGCACCCGATGTATTTGTTTGTGGACTTGACCATAATAGGCATCGCGCTCGCCGCACGCCGATGGTATATCTTGCTGCCTTTAGCGGTGTTGTTGCCGCTGCAAATCCGCAACACTGTGCAAGAACGCAAGGTCCTGGTGGAAAAATTTGGGGAGCGCTATGAAACGTACCGTCGCAGCACTTGGTTTTAACCAGAAAGTATCGTAGCGGTGGTTCCGGCCAAACTCGCTGGGGGCTTCTTGCCGGCTGATGGCGATACCTTAATGCTGATGGCAGGACGCAGCGTCTCCGTGACCATGACGTTCGGTTACTCGACACGCCGCTGACAGTGCTCCCGGTGTCCCGGACACTGCGGTAAAATAACGGCGTACCGCGGACCCGTCTGCCGCTGGAGAGCTCAACCGTGGCACACAATTTCGGATCTTTAGTCTTTACTCCAGTTATCAAGGCGCTGCAGGAGAAGTACGGCAGCCGTCGTCACTACGCAAAGTTAGCATCCGCAGAAGCCTCGCGGGATCGCTTGGGCCCTGAAGAAACCGCGTTTATCTCAGATCGCGATAGCTTCTATTTGGCCACCGTGGGCGCTAACGGTTGGCCCTATGTTCAACACCGGGGCGGACCGAAAGGGTTTCTCAAGGTCATCGATGACCATACCATTGCTTTTGCCGATTTTGGCGGCAACAAGCAGTTTATCAGCACAGGCAATCTCACCAGTGACAATCGAGTCGCGCTGATTATGGTCGACTACCCGCACCAGGCGCGCCTGAAAATCCTCGGCCGCGCCGAGATTCTTGAGGGCGACTCCGCCAAGGAGTGGATCGAGCGCCTTCGCGATCCCGGCTACAAGGCCATCGCCCAGCGCGCATACGTAATTCGGATTGACGCGTTTGATTGGAACTGTCCGCAGCACATTACGCCGCGCTTCACGGCGGAACAGATTCAGGAAGCTATCGCGCCTTTTGAACGCCGCATTGAGGAGTTGGAACTGGAGAACAAAAAGCTTCGCCAAGCGGCTCAGTCGCCTTCCCGGAAAGTCACCTAACGAAAGGACCCTATGCCTACAATCACGACCAAAGATGGTACCCAGATCTATTACAAGGATTGGGGAAAGGGACGGCCCGTCGTATTCAGCCACGGCTGGCCCTTGAGTGCGGATGCATTTGAAGACCAGATGATCTTCCTGGCCGCGCGCGGATATCGCTGCATCGCTCATGATCGCCGGGGCCACGGGCGTTCGGGGCAGACCTGGGAAGGCAATGACCTCGATACATATGCCGACGATCTCGCCGAGCTCGTTAAGGCACTCGATCTTAAAGACGCCATTCACGTCGGCCACTCTACCGGCGGTGGCGAAGTCACCCGCTACATTGGCCGTCACGGCGCCGGGCGGGTTGCCAAAGCGGTGCTGATCGGCGCGATACCGCCGTTGATGCTGAAGACCCCGGCCAATCCAGCGGGCTTGCCGATTGAGGCGTTCGACCAGCTTCGCTCAGCGGTGCTAGCCGATCGCGCGCAATTTTTCAGGGATCTCAGTGCGCCGTTTTATGGCGCCAATCGCCCGGGCGCCGCGGTTTCGCAGGGCTTGCGCGACTTTTTCTGGTTGCAGGGGATGATGGCCGGACACAAGGCCGCTTACGAATGCATCAAGGCGTTTTCCGAAACCGACCTGACCGAGGATCTCAAGAAATTCAATGTGCCCACGCTGATCCTGCACGGCGACGACGACCAGATCGTGCCGATTGTCGCTTCCGCGCTCTTGTCGTCCAAAATCGTCAAGGGCGCCATACTCAAGATTTATCCCGGAGCGCCGCACGGGATGTGCTCGACACTCAAAGACAGAGTGAACGCGGAATTACTCGCTTTCATCGGGCAGGGCAAAACTGCCACGGTCTGACCAGATGAAAACGGCTCCCCGGATTTGCCCGGGAAGCCGTAAGGTGGAACCGCTTGAGTTAGACCGTCAGCTACCAGACCAGCCGTAGGCCCAGGCGGAAGGTGCGTTCATCCAGGCCATCGCGCCCGGTGTTCCGAATGTCCGTCACCTGCATGAAAGCGCTGTTGCTGACGGATGCCTGTGTCGAATTCGGATTCGCATGATGCGGCGTGTTGGCTGCGTTAAACGCCTCGGCTCGGAACTTCAATTGGAAGCGCTCTGTCAATTTGAAATTGCGATCCAGGCCGAGATCCAAGTTGACCACGCCGGGCCCGACTAGACTGTTGTACCCACAGGTGCCGAGCTGCCCGTTAACGGGCACGCTGAACGTGGACTTATCGTAAAACTGCAGGTTGTCGCCGAGCTTTTTGGGCGTCCCGTTACAGTTGGCACGCTGGCTGGACGCCTGGGCGTTCAGCGAGGTGTTGGAAGCGGTGACCGTAAAAGGCTGGCCGTTGTAAGCGCTGATGACGCCGCTCAACTGCCACCCGC
>JBDTTL010000052.1:0-19317 GCA_039930665.1 Acidobacteriota bacterium | reverse complement strand
GACGCCCGCGCTTCTCGCGTCACACTGGAATCTGATTTTTTCCGCAACCTGCTAGTGGCCAGGTATTCGAAATACACGTCGGCGTAGTCGCCGCCGGCCGAGAGCGCCTCGCTTAAATAGGATTCCAGGTCGTGCTCGGTGATGCCGAACCGCTCAGCGAAAAATGACTGCGAAAAGCTCATACTTCGAGCGTAGCACGCAGGATTTTAGGGAGCCTTTTTACGGGCCACGATGCGAAGACGCCGATAGTCAACCGTCCACACCGCGTCTTTGTAGTTGGTGGGGCGCAGCTTCTCGGCTACCGAGTGAAACACTTCCTTGCGCCGCGCCGGTTCCAGGTGAGCCACGAAGTCGCGCGCGAAGACTACCAGCCAGTCCTCCATGCCATCTTCCCCTTCGATTGCAGTGGGCCGGTCGATCAGCCAGGCTTGCCGCGGCTCAAGGCCGTGTAGTTCGAGAACCGTCGCGTATTCGCCGATGCTGGGGTAATACCAGGGAGTGTCAACCGGACCCAGCACCTCGCGAAGGGCATCGACAACCGGCTGAATATTGCCGTGCCCGCCAAATTCGGCGACCAAACGCCCGCCGGGTTTGAGTGCCCGGCCGATGCAGCCGGCGGCGCCTGCAGCGTTCTTCACCCAATGCAATACGGCGTTTGAGAACACCGCATCCACCGGCGATTCCACGGCGAAATCCTCCGCATCAGCGAGACGAAATTCGATGGAGGGGTAATTCGCCCGAGCTTCCGCGAGCATCTCAGGCGAGGAGTCGATTCCAATCACGACGGCACCGGCGTCGGCGATTGCAGCAGTCAACTGGCCGGAGCCGGAGCCGAGATCGAGAATCCGCTCGCCCTTCTGCGGCGCCAGCAGGTCAAGCACCGCCTGACCATATTGAAAAACGTAAGAGTGGCGCTGCTGATATTGTTTTGCGTCCCAGCTTGCGCTCATGTCAGGGAAAGGACTTCGCGCAGCGGAAGCCGATATCCGGGCCTAAAAAGCTCTCCGGAATCGGACTGTATTCGTAACCAACCGCCGCAGGCAGGGGCGTATTATAGGAACCGCCGCGAATCTGGAACCACTTTTCAGCACGCGTCGGCGCGGGCGTCACCAGAGTAGAGAACATCGCGACCGCGGCGTCGCTCGGCGTGACGGGCGTATCGATCATCTCCCAGGCATTGCCCGCCATCTGGTATTCGGGAAGTTTTGCGAAGGAGCGCACCGGCATCAGCGCATGATTCACCAGCGTAGGATTATCCAATAAGTTGGCGCGCTTGGGGTCTTCCTCATTTCCCCACGGATAGCGCATCGCATCCACACCGCGGGCAGCGCGTTCCCATTCCTGCGCCGTCGGCAGCCGCCGTCCTTTCCACTGCGCATACGCGCGCGCCTGCGCGATGGTCACACGGATCACCGGCAGATCCGGGGCGCCCGTCGGCGGCGCGCATCCGGTGGCGCTGCAAAACTCCGCATAATCGGCATTTGAAACTTCGGACTCGTCGATATAAAAAGGTCCCAGGTTCACCGGCTTTTTGTCCGGGCCGAAGGGGAAGGCTCCGCCGGGATAATAGATCATCCCGGGGACCGCGACCACGCGCTTGGACCATAAATAAATCCCGGCGACGATCACGATCACTCCAATGATCGTAACCAGGCTCAGCACCACCGGGCGCCCCGCAAACTTCTTCAGCGGCGGCGCGTGCATTTGCGCTGCCGGCGCATCGGGCGGAGCCGGAGTCGTCAGAGTGCGCGTGGTGGCGCCGCTAACGGGATTTCGCGTGGAAGGCGTTGCGCGCTGCACCACTTCGATGACCTCGCGCATGCTCTGGGGGCGCTGCTCGGCGGCCTTGGCGGTGCAGCGGATGATCAGATCGCGTACGGCGGGCGGAGCCCCGGCATTCTCCAGCGCCGCCGGATCCAGCGGCTGGTTCATGATCTGATAAAACAACTGCTCCATGGTGTCGCCCTGAATCCCGCGCACGCCCGTGAGCAGCTCAAAGAACAACATGCCGAATGCGTAGATGTCGATCAGCGGCGTTGTCGCGCGTCCGGCCACCTGCTCGGGGGCCATGTAGTAGGGTGTCCCCATGGCCATGCCGGTTCGCGTGAGTGAAAGATTTGCGGTTTTGGCGATCCCGAAATCCATCAGCTTCACTTTGCCGTTCTTGTCGATGTGAACGTTTTCCGGCTTGATGTCGCGATGAATGATGCCCCGCTCGTGCACGTATTCGAGAGCGGCGGCAATGCTCCCGGCGATGCGCAGCCGGTTCGCCAGGTTCCCAGTGTGGCCCTCGCGAATGGCGTCGCGCAAGTCCTCGCCTTCGAGGTATTCCATCACGATATAGGGCCGGCCCCCGTGGTCTCCATAATCGAAGACGCTCACGATGTTCTCGTGTTGTATGCCGCCGGCGATCTTGGCTTCATGCAGGAAACGTGCTTTGGATTCAGGGTCCGCGGAAGCTTCGTCGGTGAGAATCTTTACTACCACCAGCCGCTCGATCACCGTGTCGCGCGCGCGATACACATGCGACATGCCGCCGCCCAGGAACTTCAGGAGTTCATACTTTCCGATCATCGAGGGAAGTTGCATCAGAATCAGTAACCGTCAAATGACGCGTGCCAGCCGCAGACCGAAGTAGATCACTACCATCACTGCCAGCGTGGCAATGCCGCCTAGAAACGCCAGTCCGCCTTGGGTCCGCAGCGGAGCAGGGAGCGCCTGCAGAAACTCAGGCAGGCCATCCGTGGGGGGCGTTTCCACCTGGGTTCCCGCCGGCGCCGGACGTGGTTGCAGAGCGCCTTGCTTCAAGGTCTCTTCGAGCGCTCCACAAATAATTCCGAATCCCAGCGGGCGTTCGGCGGGTTTCTTGGCCATGCATTTACCAATCAAATCAATGGCGGCCGGCGCCACGGCGGCTTCGTGCAGGGGTTCCAAGTTTAGCGGATCGTAAAGTATCTTGTGAAAGATTTTTTCGAAAGTCTCGGCCTGAATGGGTTTCGCTCCGGCCAGTAGCTCGTACAAAAGCACTCCAAAGGAATATACGTCGGCTTGGGTGGTGACATCCTGCCCCAATACCTGCTCGGGCGACATGTAATAGGGAGTGCCCAGCGTGAATCCCGTCTTGGTGAGCTGCATTCCGTCCGCCTTGGCGATGCCGAAATCCATGAGTTTGGCGCGGCCGAGCGGGTCGAGATGGATGTTCTCCGGCTTGATGTCGCGGTGAATAATCTTCTTCAGGTGAATGTGGCCGATGGCGCGGCCCACCTGCAGTGCAATCTGCATCCGCCGCGCGAAGTCGCCGGTGCGCCGCTTCTCGATGGCGTCCCGCAGGCTTTCACCTTCGAGAAATTCCATCACCATGAAGGGGCGGCCTTCTTCTTCGCCGAAATCATAAACGGCAATAATGTTCTCGTGCGCGATGCTGGAGGCGAGGCGGGCTTCCTGCAGGAATCGCGCTTTGGCTTCAGGATCGCTGGCCACCGATTCGGCTAGAATCTTGAGCGCTACACGCCGCCCGAGCACGCTGTCCTTGGCGCGGTATACGCGCGACATGCCGCCACCTAAAAATTCCTCGACTTCGTACTTGCCGATGCGCGCAGGATGTTCCATCAGCGTGTTACGGGGGCAACACACTTCAGTGTAGACAAAAAGTCTTTACTGAAGACCGCTGGGCCGCCACCGGTGTCGACAAAGAATTCGTAGATCAGTGGGCGGCCCTTCACCATCTGCGGCTGCTGGCTGCGGCCTGAAGTCACTGCCCACGTAAAGGTGTAGCCGTTGCCGGCGTTGGTGGTGCGATTGGCGTCGGCAAAGAAGCGGAATACGGCCCACGGTCCGTCGTAGGATTGCGCGCCCAACTGGCTGCCTCCCGCTACCTTGAGGTCGAGCCGAAAGTTGCGCGTACCCGCGCCGGGCCAGGTGAACTGCTTCGATGCGCCTCCCTTAAGCTGCGCGAGGTCGCCATTGACGGCGACGCCGAAATCGTCCACTTGATCGGTAGCTTGTGGCCGCAACGTATAGCGCAAATTCGGTTCCTGCCCGCTGTCGCCATAAACCGCGTGCGAGAACTTCATCATTTGGCTGATGTAGCGTACGAACACCGGATTGACCGGCGTGCTGCCTTGCGGCGAACACTCTCCGTTAGGACATTGCATCACGCTCTTGAGCGACGATTCATAGAATGTCCATAGTTTGCCGTTCTGTGGGCGCAGGATTCCGCCCAGTTCGTCGAGCGTCACTTCGGCTGTCGCCGTGGGATTGAACGGGAACTTCGCGGTGAGCGGATTGAATGCAGCGCAGAATGCCGCTCCGCCCGCGCGCAGATCGCCGCCCGCCAGATTGTCGAGATAGGTGATCGGTTGCAACAACAGTTCTGCCGTGCGCTGGTCGATGTGACCCTCGGGATCGGGCGGGAAAGTGGAGGATAGCTGACGAGCGGTCAGGCGCGCCGACTGCGCATTGTCGCGCGTCGATTGCTCGCCGCTGGGGTCTTTGTTGGCGGCCCGATCCACCGCTTGCTGCAGGCTCATCAGGCCACCGTTGTAACTTTGATTCGGCTGAACGATGTATTGCTGTACGTTCGATGGCGGCACCACCGCTTGTACAGCTTTGAACTTATCCGCCACGCCGGGCAGATCGATCGCGGTGTTCTGCGAGGTCCACCACATGAGTGCGAGCAGCGGAGCGCCGCTGCCGGTGAGCAGCGTAAGCTTGCGCGATGCGTCCTGATAGCTGCCGTAGCGGTTCACGTTGCTGCGGCGCAGGACGTTGCGCCATTGTTCTACATAGTCCTTGGTATACAGGTCCAGAATGCCCTTTTCCATCGCGGCGCGATCCACACCTTGCGATTGATACGGTCCCAGGACCCATTGCTCGCCGCCGAAGTTTTGACGCTTGATCTGGTCCTGCATGAACCTCCTGCCGTCACGCGTGAAGGCCGAGGAAACCTCCACCGTGCTGGTTACGGCGTCGGCGGTTCCAGGGAACTTCTGATTGAAAGTGGTAGGCGGAGTTTTCTTCGACGCCTCCGCCAGCAGGAATTGATACACCCGCTGCACGCCTGAGAATTTCGAAAGATAACTGCGGGAGCGATCCACCGCCGCGCTGTCATTGTCGGAGGAATACGGATTGCCGTGCTGCAGATCGCGAGCATAGAAATCGAATTGCAATTTAGCCAGATCCATGCGCGGAGGACCAATTTCATTCTCCCGGCTGCTTGACCAGCGCGAGCGCAGCCGCGACGCCAGGAAGTCCTGCAGACTTTGATCGGAGGAGCGCTTCCATTCGGAAGTAGTCAGCAGGTAGCTCTTGAGTGAGTCGTAGCCGTAGCCATAGTCGTCGGACGGGCCAGGCACCGCCGGCGTCCGCTGGAGGAACGCAAGGATCCCAGCCTCGGTCGAGCCAAACAGCAATTGGCTGAACTTCGCATAATAAACCCGCCGCACGCTGGGCAGGACGGCACTACCGCTGTAAAGACCCCAACGCAGACGCAGCGGCGCGCCGTTGTATTCGTAATCCGCGAGTTGCGCCAGCGATTGGCGCAAGGTTTCCAGTTTGCGCAGGGAATCCTCAGAGGGAACGGCATTGTTGGCAGCGGTAATCCCCGTGAGCCCGCGCGAAGCATTCAGTGCGCTCTGTTCGAGCGACCGGTTCCCGAAGAACGAAACCAGCAGGAGAATGGCATACAGGAAACACAACCCCGCCGCAGTTGCGTACATCGCTCGTTTGAGCGTGCTGGTCTTGGTGCTGGAACCACTGGCGCGCCGCGCGGCCTCATCGGCCAGAATCACGTCGTTAAACAAGTGGCCCAGAAACAGCCACTGCGGAACTTTGCGAGATCCTCCCGCGGGCGCGGCCTGCGCGTGTTGTGAGCGCCGCTGCGCTTCCAGCCCTGCGCGGAACATACCAGTGGCGCCGCCTAATTCCGCCTGCTGGGCCGGAGCCGCGAGAGGCGCGGCGGGCGTTTCCGTCATGGTTACCGGGCGCACTCCAGAGAAATAGAAGCCCCGCAAGAATGGACTGGACCGAAGCTGGCTGGGCCGTCCGATATCCACGAGAAACTGCACCAGCGCGCTGCGCAGTTTGCGAAATTCGCGCGGAAATTCGTAGGCCTGCGGCACCTTTTCGGCGTCGGTTTCGCGCGGCAGCAGGCGCAGCCGGTGATCGCAGAAGGTGTGAAACAACTGGTTGAAGGCGGCGCTCAACCGCTGGTTTTCGTCCTCGCCATAAACGCCCGATGCGTGCGCCGGGCGCATGGGCAGGGTCGCACCCACCACCTGTCCAGCTTCCTGAGCGCTCAGATTGCGGACAAATTCAGCGAAGTAGGGGAGGCGGTCCGCTCGCGTAAACAGAACATACACCGGGAAGCTCACACCCAGGATCTGCGAGACTTCACCCAGCCGCGCCTGGAGATAGCGCGCCGCGTTGGCGATGGCTTCGGCCGCGCCCGGCCGCGTGAACGTTTCCAGATCGAAGCACAGCAGGACGCCGCGCGGGGCTTGCCCGCCGCCCAGCGATTTCAACTTCCCCGGCTGCAACTTGGCCACCAGGCGCGACCATGCCTGCGGATTCCCCAGCACCGCGCCGCCCGCTTCGACGAACACATTTCCGCGCGCGTAAAAGATATTCGCCGTGCGCGTGGGCGTGATGGCGTTATCCTGATACACCTGTCCCGCCAGCAGCTCGGGCTCGATGCCCGACTGCAGGATGGTGCTGGTCTTGGCGGTGCCGCGATCGCCGATCACAAAAATCATCGGCAGGTTTGCGATTCCCGCACCGGCTTTCGACTGCGCCAGCCGCGCGCTGGCATCGCGGATCAACGGATCGGTTTCGTTCGGACCACTGGCACCGCTGCCACCGGATGCCGCGCCCGCCCCCGCGCTCTGGGCGCGCTGCTCCGCGCGTCTTTGAAAATAGTAAAGCAGCGCCGCCGAAGACAGCCCCAGAGCGCTCATCAAGCC
The DNA here is from genome assembly GCA_039930665.1 of Acidobacteriota bacterium. GTDB lineage: Bacteria > Acidobacteriota > Terriglobia > Bryobacterales > Bryobacteraceae > Palsa-187. The sequence goes on along the minus strand of JBDTTL010000052.1, from coordinate 12,358 downwards.
CAGGAAGAAGTACCAGCGGGGCCCTTCAAGGTGCAGCAGGTTTCCGCCGACCAAGCCGATCACGATGAAGAAGACAAACGATGCCGCTGACGCGTAATAGAAGTTCATAGCAGGCGTCTCGCGATGGACTCCAAATTATTGGCGCCGGAATTCAACATGAGATAGAAGCTTATATACAACAGGGCCACCAAGCCCAGGCAGCCTGTGGCGGCCCACATGAGGCGCCTGGCCCAAGGATCACTACCCGCGGCGATGGGCGGATCCTGCGGCAGTTTCCATCCCACCGACATGTCGCCGCCGGTTTGCCGGATGCGCTGAATCTTGTCGGCGGTCTGCATGGTAATGGCCCTTAAATCGCCGCGCCCGCCCATGCTGTAGCGGCCTGCGAAGCCCAGCAGCAGGCACAGTTGGTACACCTCCAGCAGATCGGCGGTTTCATCCGAATCCTGCCGTCCCAATAGTTTCTGTAAATTCTGGAAAAAAATCTCGCCGGCGATGTGGTGACCGTAGCGCTCTTCCTGCAAGGGCTGGCGCGGCCAGTCGGCGAACACCGGCAGGCGCAGGTTCAGAATGGACTCGTCGAGGAACGCGATCACGGCAAAGGTTGTCAGCTCGATATCGTCCGCGCTGTAGCCACGGCGGCGCGCGTCTTCGTCGGCTTGTTTTACGGCCGCCCAGATCTGAGCCCGGAATGAAGTGGCATCCGCGACCTGCTGGCGGTTGGATCGCAAGCGCTCGCCAACGGTCAACAGTTCCTGGAACACGAATGCGAGATTTTCAACCCGGCGCGGCGTAGCTTGCGGATGCATCCTTATTTATTTACGCCTCCAAAATAACCAACAGCTCCACTGTCGGGTCGGGCAGATCGCCCGGTACATACAGCCCAAGTTGGCGGGTCTGCACAATGTGGTCCCAGCACGGCCCCGATCGGCTCACGCTGAAATACTGATAGTCCGCTTTGACCGGAATCGCGGAGGGCGGAACCTGCAAATGCGTGAGTGCCATGCCTGGCAGCGCGCGCTTGACCAGTTGCGCCACAAAATCCTTGGAGCATAGCTTTACCAATTGCGGCGTCTTGGCGATCAAATCCGGTTCACTCACCTGGGAGCGGACGGCAAATATCCAGCGGGCGCGATCCAGAACGCGCTGATCGGTTACCGTGGCCTCATAGAAGAAGTCGGCGCGCTTCACCAGCGGAATCTCCAGGTACTGGCTCGGCACAATAGTTTCGATGTGTATCCGAATGTGCTCGTCGAGCGCTCCGAAGCACTTATCCAGATTGCGGTGATCGTAAAGCGGCAGGTCGCGGGGATGCGACTCGATGGCGAAGGTGCAGAGCGCACCGCCCAGCTTCAGCATATCGACGAACAACTCTTCGGGATGGCCGCGCTTGGTGAGATATTGATGGCGCAGCGGAGCGAGCGACGAGTTCACGGTATGCAGCAGCCAGAAATTCGCGATCTCGCGCGTTGAAAATTCAGCCCATGACTTTTCCTTGCCGCCGCTGGCCGCGCGGGAAAAACGCGAGCTCTTTTCTTCCAGAATTTCGATCAGCCTTCCCAGAATCGACATCAGCCGTTCGCTGGCGCTAATCTCGACGGCGGGCGGTATGAAGCTTTCGTCGAACACAAAATGGCCCGAGCCGTCGCGCATGATCCGCGCAATGGGCAGCGTGACCAGATCCTCCGCAGGTTCCGTATCCAGCAACAGCTTGATGTTCTTGCGTCCAATATGGACCGGCTTTTCGTCCCGGCCGGTGGTTTCGTCGTGCAGCATCTGCATCTCGGCGCGGAAACGCAGCGCGCCGTTCTGGGCAGTGTGGTTGGGTGGGGCGTCCGGCGTCATGGTGTTGGCGCCTTCAGGGCGCCGCGGCGCCACCGCCAGCATAATGGTCACCGTGTCGCGCACCGCAGGGAAGAGATCCGCGATATTGCGCGCCTCGGGCAGTGGATCGCACTCCGGCATATGGAACACCATGCCGTCGTCGAAGATACCGCGTGCGTGGATCAGCGATACTGTACCGTTCTTGAGCGCCTCGGCATCCAGTAGCGCGCCCACCAAGCCCCACGGCTCGAACCACAGCGCGGCGGTGGTGAAGCCAATGGAATCTTCAAAATACCGGCTCTGCGCCTGAAAATGGTGCGGCCCGAGGTACATGCCTTCCGACCAGACCACCCTTGACAGGTATTTCATGATTCGAAGTCCCTACTGTATCAAAGCGGAAGAGCGAGGGTCATGCTACGTAGGGTAGTTCCATGACCGGCAGCCGATTTGTCGCTTAGTGCCGGTGTTCGCGAGGCGCCGCCTGGATTGCGGAAGTGCAATGCGTCTCCGCCAGGATGCACTTCACGTGCTCGAATTGAACGGTGGTGTGCCGGATCTGAAAACGGGCGCACAGGAGATCGTTGATCTGCCGCAGGATCGAATCGCTTGCCGACGGCGGCATGTCGTCGATCAGCACATGGCAGCTCAGCGCGCGCGAGTCCGAACCCAAACTCCAGATATGCAGATCGTGCACATCGATGACGCCCGCGACCTGGCTCAACTCGCCGGAGACGTTCTTCAATTGCAGCCCTTTGGGAAGACCCTCCAGCAGAATATTGAGAGAATCGCGGATGATCCCCCAGCCCGACCAAACGATTGCAATGCCGATGAGAATCGACAGCACCGGATCGATTACCTGCCACCCGGTATAGCGGATCAGCAGGGCGCCTAGGATGATTGCCGCCGAGCTGGCCGCATCTCCCGCCATGTGCAGCCATGCCGCACGCACATTCAGATCGTGATGATGGTGCCCGTGGCCGCCCAGCGCCCATGCGATCGCCAAGTTCAGAAGCAAGGCCGCCGAAGCGACGACTATCATGGTGTTGGCGGCCACCGGCTCCGGGTGCAGTAGCCGCTGGTAGCTCTCGTAGAAAAGCACTGCGGCTAACAACACCAGCGACAGAGCATTGATGAAGGCCGCGAGTACTCCCGCGCGCTGGTAGCCGTAGGTTCTTGTGTGATCCCCCGGCCGCGCCTGCCAATACACGCCCAAAGCGGCCAGCAGCAAGGCAAAGGCGTCCGTGAAGTTATGGCCCGCATCGGAGAGCAGCGCCAAACTGTGTGCGGCCAACCCCGCCATGGCCTCGAACACCACAAAGCCCAAGGTCAGCGCCAGCGAAACGATGAGGACTCGCTTCATCCTGGCGTCATCGCCCGCCGGGGAGTGCGTATGCGGATGCTGATGGACGGCTTCCACCACCTTCATCCTACAACTAGTTGTGAGGAAGGGGCGCCGTTAGCGGTTTTCGGCGTAAACCCGCTGCACGAAGTTCCCCACCGCGTTGATATTGGGCCAGTCGGGATACTTGGTCTTAAATTCATCTACCAGCCGCTTACTCGCGTCTTCCGCCGAAACCCCCTGCCCCTTGAGCGCCAGCGCTCGCGTCTGCAGATCGACGATGAACGCCCGCTCCTGGGCGATCAGGGAACCGTCCCCCGGGTCGCTGTGATCGGGCAGTATATGGCGCGGATTTAGCGGCGCCAGCTTGTCCAGAACCGCGATCCAACTGTTGAAAGTTCCACCATCCATATAGATGGCGGGCACACGCTTGTTTTGCACGACGTCGCCGGTGATCAGAGTGCTGTCCGGCTCGACGAAGATCAGTTCGTCACCCTTGGTGTGGGCTTCCCCCAACCACAGCAGCCGGGCCGTGACGCCACCCAGATCCACTTTCGCCTCGGTATGGAAGATGATATCCGGCTGGCGCAATTTCACGTTCGCCAGCAACTCGCCGTTCTGCGCCGACCTGGTGCTGAAGAGCGTGATCATTTCGGCGCCGTGCGCTTCCATCTCCTGTTGTTGCACCCGGTCGCGGATCAGGATAGTCTCGGCCGGGAAGCCGGCTTCCCCGGCGGCGTGCTCGGGATGAAAGTGGGTGGTCGTGAGGTACAGCAGTCCGCCCGTCGAAAGCTTTTTCACAGCCCGCGCGATGGTCGCGCCGTTTCGCGGACCGAGGCCCGTGTCCACCACCAGCGTCGCGCGCGTTCCCACCACAAGGGCGATATTCGGGAAGCCCATGATCGCGTAAACGTGCTCGGAAATACGCGTGGTGGTCTCCGGCAACAGCGCCTGATTATTCTGCGCCATGCCGGGAAGAGCGAACGCGCAGAACAGGACGAGCAACCAGCCGAGAAGGGATCTCATTTCTTCACCGCCGATTCTACAGCTTCCAGTTCTTTGCCCGCGTCCGCCCACTTGCCCTGCGCGGAGAGCTGCCGGTAGCGCTCGAGATGCGTACGAATGTTGTCGATGCGCGGGTCGGAGGCTGGGGGCGTCACAGACGTCACCGATGTCGTCGCGGTAGATCCGGCAGGCGTGGACGAGGGCAAGACCTGTATCTGCTTGTCCCCCTGCACCGCCTGCAACTGCGCTAGAGCCTGCTCGTAGGTATCCGCGTAAATGAGGGTGCTGCCGCGCACCAGCGCCACTTTTCTCAACTGTGGCATGCGCGCCTGCGCCGCCTGGATGTAGATCGGCTCGACATAAAGAAAGGTATTGTCGATGGGCAGCGTCAGAATCTGGCTGCGCAGCACCTGCGAGCCCTGCTGGTTCCATAGTGTCAGGTCCTTCGAAATATTCTGATCCTGATTAATCAGCGCCTCCACCTGCAGAGGTCCGGAGATCACTTCCTGTTTGGGAAGCTGCAGAAATACCAGCTCGCCCAGGTGTTCGCCATCGCAGCGCACCGCCATCAGCCCGATCAAGTTCTGCTTGTTGCGCGGCGTGAACTGGATCATCAGCAGGAATTCCGGCTCCTTCTCCCCGGGGAGCTGCGCGATCAGGTAGGTCGGCGGCACGGGCCCAGGCTCGGCGCCGGCGCCGGTCGTGAACGTCGCCAGATCCCATAGGTCGGCCCGGTTGTAATAGGATTCCGGATCGCGCATATGATACGTCCGATAAATTTCCGCCTGCGCCCGGAACAGCATCTCCGGAGCCCGCGCGTGCTCGCGTAATCCCGCGGGCATGGCCGACGCCGCTGTGAATAATTCCGGGAACAAGTGCTGGTAGGCGGTAATCAGCGGGTCGCTAGGATCGAAAATGTAGAGATGCACCTCGCCGCTATAAGCATCCACCGTCGCTTTGATCGAATTCCGGATGTAGTTGAAACGCCCCAGATTCTCCATACCCACATCGCGCGAATAGGGATGCGAGTTGCTGGTGGTGTAGCCATCCAGGATCCAAACCAGCCGCCCATCATCGGTGTTCACGAGATACGGGTCGTCGTCCCAACCGAGAAACGGAGCCAGTTCGCCTACCCGGTCGATGATCTTGCGGTGGATCATCATGCGGCATTCAGGCGTCAAGGTGTTGGTCAATAAAATGTTCCAATCGCCCTCTGCCGCCGTGGCTAGCGCGCGCATTCCCAACGACGACATGGGAAAGCCACCCTTGCCTTCATAGCGCGTGTTGACTTCGCTCGATCCCGATGGGTAATTGAATTCGGGCTGCGACGTCCGTACGAATACAGTTTCGTCCATGGTCTCGCCGTAATAAATCTCCGGGCGGGTGACTTTCAGGCTCTTGGTTCTAACATCCACCGGCGCATCCAGCACCAGCAACTGCGGTAACCCGGTTTCGCTAATGCGGTTGGCTTCCGCCAGCACGAAGCCGTAGCCGTGGGTGAAGGTGAGAGCGCGATTGATCCAGCGATTGCGAGCGTCGCCCAGTTGATTCAGATCCAACTCGCGCGGGGCCAGCAGCGTCTGGCGCAAACGGCCGTCGATCTGATAGCGGTCGACGTCGGTATCGGCGTAGGTATACGGGCGCAGCGGCTGGCTCTGGTTGAGCGTATCGTGGAACGGGCGCCAGTCCCACATCCGCACATTGGAGAGCATCGAGCGGTTGGCCTCAAAATCTATGCGCCCTTCTTTCTCGGCGTGAAAATCCACCACCTTCGCGTGCGCATCCAGCCCATACGCCGCGCGCGTCGCTTCAATGTGGCGGACGATGTACGGCCGCTCCAGAGTGAGTTCATTCGGACGCACGTACAAGCTAGCAGCCAGCGGCGGCACGATCCAATCGATCACCAACACGATCGCACAGGCGATGGCCAGCTTGCGCCGACCGGCGACTACCAGGATCGCGGCCAGCACTGCCGCCCCCGCTTTGATGGTTTGCAGGGGCAGGCCAAGGTTCTGTTGCAGGTAGTCGATCCCCACCATCAGATTGCCGTGGTCGCTCAGCATCAGTTCATAACGCCCCAGCCAGAACTGCGCGGCGAGCGCCACCAGAAACAGCGCCGCCAGGCCCTTCAGCAGACCGGTCTCCAGGCGCCCCAGGCGGCCAAGGTCGCGAAGGTCGAGTTCCTGGCCGAACACGTAACCCGGCATGTCGCGTTTCAGTTGCCAGCCGCGGGCCGCCACGTAGTACACCAACCCAGCGACGAACGCCGTGGATGCCACCCAGCTCAGCAGCATGTTAAAAAACGGCAGGTCGAAGAAATAGAATGGGAGCGCTTTCCCGAATACCGGATCGGTCCAACCCGACGACGCAGCCCCTTGGCCTCCGACGTAACGGGCCACGGTCCAGCCCTCGACGGTGGAAAGCGTGAGGATCATCGCCACGAACGCCAGCCCTAACGTGCTAGCGCGCGCATAGAGCGGCCAATCGCCCAACCGTTCGCCCGCGTGTTTCATGCCGCGCGCATGTGCTACCCACAGCACCGGGAATACGATCAGGAATGCGATCAGTCCAGGCAGATAACGATACGCGGTCATGCGCAGCCAAGTAGGCACCTGTCCCATCTCGCGCCACCAGAAGTAGTCGATTACGTAGCTGCAAATGGTGCGTCCGAAGACCAGCACCACGAACACCGCGATGACAATCGCAGCGATCCCTATCTGCGGACTTCTACGGCGCGTCGGAAGCTCAACAAAAGCCATAACATCCTAAGGGACGGTCTATTACGGATTTCAGTCGTCACGCCCCGATTGACTGAACCGCGTCTTGTCTCAGCGATAGGCGCTGAACTTCACGAGCCCAAAAAAATGGAAAGAATGAACACACACAGTCCACGGGTCGGACTTTTATAATTGCTGTACTCCGGAGGCCATTTCATTCTCTTACCCTTATAAGCGTACACCCAATGCAACCCGATCCAAGGTTCGGCGGTTCTACTCCGCAAACATCGCGGCAAGCACCTCGATCACTGCGGTGGACTGTCCGCCCGTGAGTTTCCCAAGCCGTTTGACGAGTCGGACACGATCTATCGCGCGAATCTGATCCAGCACAATCTGCCCGTGTTTGCCTTGAAACTTGCAAGCGACTCGCGTCGGGTAAGACTGCCCCTTCGTCGTCATGGGCGCGATGATCACCGTTTGCACATGCCGGTTCATTTCATCCGGGGAAATAACGACACAGGGCCGCTTCTTTTGAATTTCTCGACCAACGGTCGGATCGAGACTGACCAGGTAAACTTCGAAGCGCCGGGCTACCACACCCAATTCGATTCATCCCAATCGGAAGGCGCGACGTCATCCAGGAGCCGGTCGTCTCCGCGCGCCGCCATCGCCGCAAACGCTTCGTTCCAGCCTGCTCGCGCATGATTGGCCGGACGAATCACAACCTGCGATCCCCGGACTTCGATATCGACTTCGTCCCGCAGCCCGGCCTGCTCCAGAAACGCCTTGGGGATGCGCACTCCGCGCGAGTTTCCGATCTGGACCAGGTTTGCCCTCATAATTACATTGTAATTACGGTTTCGCCGCGGGGCAATCGGCTGGAAGGCGAGTTACAACAGTCGGAAATTAACTTCGATGGTAGCCATCACCGGCACCGGCTTGCCGTCTTTCATGCCGGGCTTGAAGCGCCACTTCTCAACCGCCTCGATGGCCTTCTGATCCAGCCCGAGGCCCAGCGAGCGCAGCACTTTGAGGTTCTGCGGACGCCCTTGATCATCCACCACTAGCGACAGCACCACCGTACCCTGCCACTTGGCTTTACGCGCTTCTTCCGAGTATTCGGGCTCCACCTTGCTCAGGACGCTGGGCGCTGAGACGCCGCCTCCGATTCGAAAAGCCCCGCCGCCGAATCCGCCGCCCGTCCCCGGACCAACGCCAGCTCCTTTGCCGGAACCTACGCCGCCGCCGGATCCGCTGCCGATTCCGCCGCCGGATCCAATGCCGTTCGATGGAATGCCCAGATGGCTCAGCGGATCGCCATAGTTGTTGGCTTGGATATTGGGCACGTCATCGGGAGCGATGATCGTAGGAGTCATCGGCAGCTTAGGATCGGGAAGCGGGTCCACGCGCGGAGGTGTAAATTGTCGCGGCGCCGGCTTCGGCAGTTTGCCTTTGCTGGCATCCAGCGGCGCTCTGGCTCCGCCGCCCCCGCCGCCACCGGAAGCTTGCTTCTTGTTCTGTGCAATGTACGGCCGCAGATCGATCTCAATTCCGGTGGCCTGCTTCACCAAATTTTGTACCGGCCGCAGCGAACCGATAAAAACCAGCAAGGCAATGACGCCAATGTGAATTGCCAACGACAAGAACCCCGAGGTGGTTTCGTTGCCGGCGTAAATCTTAATCTCGTGGATAGGAACCGGCTTCGAGGTAATCTCAAGCGGCGGAAGTTTCGGGGGACTGATCAGGTCCTTGATGTTCTTGAAAAATTCCAGGAACCAAGGTTGCTCAATCGAAGCCGGCGGCAGCAAGTGCGCCAGATGGTCTTCCGGCTTCAGACGGTCGTCGGGGATATTCCCAGGCACCCTACCGGGGCCATTTGGATTTTCGTCAGACACTACTTACACACCCATCCACGACTTCGATGTTATGACGCGGGACGCCGACAAAACGTTGCAAATCGCCGCAACCTTCCTTTCTCTATCATACGACTCCCGGTCAAGGAATTTCCAGGAACGCCGACGCCTCCCGCCACAGGCCTTCCAGAACGTCGGTTAATTCATGCCCGGATTCGAACAGCGCCAGCCGAGCATGGACGTGTTCTAGGGCGAAATCGTAGGAAACCTGGCAGGGGACCACTGTATCGTTGGTGCCATGTAGGATCAGCGCGCGCTGGTGGAAATCGGGAACCGCCTCATATCCGGCGGCATCTTCGAGAAACTGGTAGCCCAAACGCTGTGCGGTCTTGGAGCCGTAGTGGTACATCAGAATCGATCCGTCGCGCTTCCATTGTTCGATTTCCGTGGGGCTCAGCCGCACCCGCCAGCGCTCCAAAAACCGAAACGCCGGCGCCAACAATACAAGGCGATCCACGTATCTTGGATGCCGCGCCGCGTAAAGCGCTGCTAAATATCCTCCCAGACTCGATCCCATCAACACCAGCGGCTCGCCCGGCGTCAGTTTTTCGGCTTGCGTCGCAACGGCTTTGCCCACGACTAGCATTTGACCGGTGATGGTCAGGTTATGGAACTGGCCCTCATCTAATTGAGGAGCATCAAAAGCTACTCCGGCCTCCGCAAAGTGGTCGCCGAAGAACCGGGCTTTAGTGGATTGCGGGCTGGAGGCAAACCCGTGCAGGTAGACCACGCGCATCTTCTTAGATCACTCCTCGGGTTAGATTACTCCCTACTTCACTCCGCCGGCCGCTTCACTTCAAAGCGGTGGAAATAGCGGTAGCTGAACTTGTTCTGCGCCACCTCTTCGCCACTGCGCAGTTCGCGTTGGGTGGTCTCCACCGGAAGCAGCGTTCCGAATTCGCTCATGCCGTAATCCACGATTGCTTCCTCGCGCAGGGTCTTGTCTTCGCTACCGGCACTGGCCGTCATGGTGATGCGCAGCGGCAGGCCGTCCACTTCCCGCACCCAGATTTCGCCCTGGACGCTGAGGCGCTCCGTGGCTCCGCCAGCGGCGGAGTCTCCGCGGAACACCGTAAGCGCTTGCTTGCAGCGCCGGGATAAAAGCCAACGCGAAACGAAAGCAGCAGCCCGCGCATACACCGAGGATCTCATAAGACCCCTCGTGCTAGCATAAAAACTACCCCGGCAACATGATTCGTTCTTTCCGCGGCACTACTCCCAGCATCGCTGTCTCCGCTTACGTGGACCCCAGTGCCGTCCTCATCGGCGACGTCACTGTGGGCGAGCGCACCAGCGTCTGGCCTAACGTGACCATCCGCGGTGACGTGGATCACATCCACATTGGCTCGGACACCAGCATTCAGGACGGAACAGTGCTGCATTGCGACGCCGGCGTCCCGCTCACCATCGGCGATCGCGTGACCGTGGGACACCTGGCCATGCTTCACGGCTGCACCGTTGAAGACGACGCCCTGATTGGTATCGGCGCCATCGTCCTCAATGGAGCCCGCATCGGCAAGGGCGCGGTGGTGGCCGCGGGATCGCTGGTGCCTGAGGGTGCCGAAGTTCCGCCCGGCATGTTGGCGCTGGGCGTCCCCGCCAAGCCGCGCCGCGAAGTTACGCTCGAAGAGCAGTCGCGCTTCGCGCAAGGCGTTCAGAGTTACGTGGAGAAGGCGGCGATTTACAAGGATGAGTCGCGCTGATCGGAACCGGCCTGATCAAATTCGTATGATTAAAGCAGTAAAAGGAACCCGCGATATTCTGCCGCCCGCGAGCGCCGTCTGGAACCGCGTCGAAGGCGTGGCACGCGAAGTTTTCCGTACTTTCAACTATCACGAAATCCGCACGCCCATTTTCGAGGAGACCGCGCTCTTCGCCCGCGGCGTCGGCGAAGACACCGACATCGTTGGCAAGGAAATGTACACCTGGGAGGATCGCGACGGCTCTTCGCTCACGCTCCGCCCGGAGGCCACCGCGTCCGTGATGCGCGCCTATATCGAACACCGTCTGGATCAGATTCCCGGCATCAAAAAGTTCTATTACATTGGACCCATGTTCCGCCGCGAGCGTCCGCAGAAAGGCCGCTACCGCCAGTTCTTTCAAATCGGCGCGGAAGCCATCGGTTCGGAATCGCCCATTATCGATGCGGAAGTGATCGAGATGGTGGTAGAACTTCTGCGCCAAGCCGGACTCCGCCCAGGCGCAGGTACGGCAGTTGGCGGCTCCGTTGTGCCCAGTGACCATCAAGAAGGCTTCCACTTGATTCTGAACTCGGTCGGCTGCTCCACCTGTCGGCCTAAGTTCATGGCCGCGCTCAAGGAAAAGCTCACCACCATCGCGCCCACGCTATGCACCGATTGCCAGCGCCGCGCCACCACGAACCCTTTGCGCGTGCTGGACTGCAAGGTCCCCGACGACCAAGCCGCTATCGACACTCTACCATCGATCCTCGATTATTTATGCGAAGAGTGCCGGGCGCATTTCCATGTCGTCCAAGCACACCTGCTCAGCCGCGGCATCCCGTTTGAAGTCCGTCCGCGCCTGGTGCGCGGCCTGGATTACTACATGCGCACCACCTTTGAGATCACCCACGGAGCGCTCGGCGCGCAAAATTCCGTTCTCGGCGGCGGTCGTTACGACAGGCTCGCCGAAGCGCTGGGCTCGCGCGTTGCCGCCCCCGGCATCGGCTTCTCGATCGGCGAAGACCGCCTGGTGATGAGCGTCGAAGAAGCTCACCCCGAAGCCCAGCAGCCCACCGTCGACGTTTTCCTGGCGCCTCTCGGCGATGCGGCCGAACAGCACGCCGGAGCGCTCGCGGCCGAATTGCGCGCGACCGGGATCTCCGTCGAACGCTCGGTCGACCGCAAGCTGAAGCGCGCCCTCGAGACCGCCAACAAAATGGGCGCCCGTTTCGCGCTGATCTTAGGAGACAACGAGATCGCCGCCGGGACATACTTAATGAAAGATATGGCGTCGGGCAAGCAGGTATCGCTTTCGCGCGAAGCCCTCGCCGCGCATATACAGAAAAACTAGATCATGCCATCCGTACCTCTCGATTTCTTAGGCGACCTGCGCCGCACCCATAACTGCGGGGAACTGCGCGCCTCCGATGCCGGTAAAAAAGCGCTGCTCATGGGCTGGGTTCATCGCCGCCGCGACCTCGGCGGAGTGATTTTCATCCACCTGCGCGATCGCGAGGGTGTCACTCAACTTGTCTTCCACGAAGACGCTGAGCCGGCCGTCCACCTGAAGGCTGAGATGCTGGCATCCGAATACGTAATCGCAGCTGAGGGCACGCTCGCGCTACGCACCGCCGAAAACGTCAACGCGGCCATTCCCACCGGTGAAGTGGAGCTGGTAGTCGACAAGCTTTGGATCTTGAACGAATCGCGGACGCCGCCCTTCCCCATGGAAGATAACGTCGACGTCAAAGAAGACGCGCGCCTGAAATATCGCTACGTTGATTTGCGACGCCCACGGATGCAGCACAACATCATTCTGCGCTCGAGGATCGCCATCGCCGTACGTCAGGAATTGACGGACCAGGGCTTTCTCGAAAT
>JBDTTL010000051.1:0-19534 GCA_039930665.1 Acidobacteriota bacterium | reverse complement strand
TTCAACAGCGCCTTCATCTCGTGCCCCATCCGCGGATCCATCCGCAGCTCATCGTTGCGTTCGAGCGGCAGGTCCAGCCTGCGATCCAGTTTGATTCCGCCGCCGCACTTGGTGAGAACCACCGCCCGGTTCGCTAGAAATGCGGCTTCGGATATCGAGTGGGTGACGAAGATTACTGTGATCCCGCGCGTCCGCCACAGTTCGCGCAACTGGGTATCCAGCCGGAACCGCGTGATTTCGTCCAGCGCGGCGAACGGTTCATCCAGCAGCAGCAGGCGCGGCTCAGTCACCAGCGCGCGCGCCAGTGACACCCGCATCCGCATGCCGCCGGAGAGTTGCGCCGGATAGCGGTCCTCAGCTTCGTAGAGACTCACGTGCTGGAGCGCCGTCCGCGCCGTCGCGTATCGCTCTTCGCGAGCCGCTCCCATGAGTTCCAGCGGCAGAGCAACGTTATCGAGCACCGTGCGCCACGGCAACAGATGTGCGTCCTGAAATACGAACGAGGTTTGGAAGCGCTCTTCCGGTTGTATGGTGATGCGCCCTCCATCCAGTTTGAGCAGTCTTGCGATCATGCGGAGTAGCGTCGATTTTCCGCAACCCGACGGACCCAGGATCCCCAAAAACTCGCCTGCTTCGATTTCGAGGTCCATGCCTCCGATTACCACCAGCCTCTTGTCGAACACCTTCCGCACGCCTTCGAGATGGAGAGCGACGCCGCCGGAGGGTTGCATGCGCGGGCGAACGGAAAACTATTTCACCACCGTTTTAGCGACGGCTTCGTTCTGGTAAACGTCGGAAACGCGTACCGCAATGGTAAACTCACTTGCGCCGCCATCCGCCTGGAAGCGATAGTCGTGTTCTTCGGAGTCGGTCAGTCGGGTGGTCGGTTCCACCACCTTCCATTCGCCGCCGTTCACGGAGTACTCCGCTTTGGCAAGCACATTCAGCGCGTCCTTGGCGTGGAAGTGTACGTCGATCTTTCTGGCTTGCGCCGCCGCAGTCAGCGCGCTGATCTCAGGCGGAGTGTTGTCGATCAGAAAGAGCTCGCTCTCGTACGCCGCGGTGAGCGCCTGCTCGGGTGTGTTGGACGGAGCATCGCTCGCCGTCACACGCACGCGGTATTTCCCGTCCGGATACGCGGTCGAATCCCAGCTATAGTAGCGCTCCCGCAAGTTCTCATGCAGCGGCTTCCAGGTAGTCTCATGCTCGCCGCGAATCTCGATATTGAAAAGCAGCGTGTCGCCATTGTCGTCGCTCGCCAGCCAGCGCGCGCCAAAGTATCCCTTGGCCCAGGTGACTGCAGGCGACGTCCCAGTGTCCGCCGACCGCGCGACCACAGCCGCTGGAGTCGCACGGCTTATCGGCGGCAGCGTTAAACTCGACGGGCTTGCCGGCGCCGCAGGCACGGGCGCTGGAAACTTGTAATTCGCGGGCGTGCTTTCCACCGCCTCAATCACGGGCGCCACATTCTTCATTTCATAAGCAGCGGTTACGTCGTACAATTCGGCTGCATCCGAAAGGGTCGCACGATACTGCAGGAAGCGCGCCGGCGGTGACGCCACCCGGTCGCCCGAGAGCTTGGCCCACGGGCTCCAGTCCTTTTGCGCCCGGCTGACGTTGCCGCTGCGGGTCTCAAACGTCACCGCACCCGAACCCGAGTGGAGCGAGGTCATCCGCCCCCAATACGAAAATGTGCCGGCATCCAGTTCATCGCTTTCAAACGTACCGGATGGCTCGCGCTCGGGGCCGATCGAAAAGATCTTGCCGATATTGCCGGTGATCGCATAAAGCCGACCCTCGGTGCCTGCCGCAAAGCCCGTCACTTGCGCCGCCGGAAGGCTCAGCAATTCGGTGTAGGTTTGATCCGAATCCAGCCGGTAGATGTTGCCGCGGTTGCCGGTGCCTGCGATCACCTTTCCTTGTGCATCCAATGAAAGCGCGTAAACCACGTCGAGCGGATCGGTCCAGATCCGGCGCGCAAAGCCATCCGGCTGCACTCGATAAATCTCCGATCCCCCGGCCACCGCATTGGGCGCGCCGGGAGTGGTTAGGGATGCCGCTGCATCCCCAGTTCGCGCGGGACTGCCGCTCGGCACAACCAACGTGATCGTCCCTTGGCCGCTCGGCATTTTCCGCTGCGGTGCCGCCGGCGCCTTGGCCGGTGCCTTGGTTCCAGTGCCGGCCGCATATACCGTGCCATCGGCCGCAACCGCCACGGTCGTGACCTCGCGCTTCGGCGCTTCATACAGCACAAAACCCTGGCCCGCCTGCGTAATCCGTAAGATCAGACCGCTGGGATCCGTGCCTGCGATTAAGTTGTCGCGCGCGTCCACCGCGAGCGAGCGCACATGCGCTTCCTCGGTGCGGTAAAACACGGAGCCAGTGCCGTTCGTCGTCACCCGATGAATCTCGCCGTCATCTCCCGTCGCGACGAATAAATCGCCCTTGCTCGAAAACGCCAGCGCCCAGATGTATTTAGAATGCGGGTCATAGAACACATCGACATTGCCGGCCGCGTTCACGCGATACACCTTGCCATCGGGTGATGTGGCGGCGTAGACCCGATCCTGTTTATCGACGGCGATTGCCTGGATTGCCATGCCGTCCAGCTCAGCCAGCGTCTTGGCTTGCCCCGCCGCCGTGATCGTAATCAACTTCGCTTTCGAGCTGCCTACGCTGCCGCCTCCCGCGTAGAGATTGCCCTTCGAATCGCGCGCCACCGCCCACAAGAAGGATACCGACGGATCGTAAAGCTCGCGCAGCACCGGGGCCGGAGTTAAGCGCCCCTCGCTCGAAAGCGATAGCTTGTGCAACGTGCCCTTCTCGAAATCCGACGCTTCCGAGTGTTCCCAGGTCTGGGTCTCCACTGCCGCGACCGGCAGGAAAGCGTACAATACCACCATCGCAACGCGCAAAACTTGCATGAACTTGACCTTATTTAACCTTACGATATGATTCACTGCCTGACGCCGTGACTTCCACGACGTTAACTTCACGTCGTTATTTCACGTCGTCACTTAACTTTGATGCGCAGCGAGTAGTTGCCGCTTACCACTTGATCAAACGGAATCGACTGCTGCACATTGGTGCTATCCGGCGTACCCACCAACGATCGGCTGGCATTCCGCTCGGTCTGGAGCACGTTCACCACCGAGGACGGCAGGTTAGGCAGGGTCTTGTCGTCGGAGTAAAATGTCGGGCGGCTCTGCACCAGCGAAACGTACAAACGGTTGTTGTCGCGTTCCTGATTCAGCAGCGAAACGGTGGATGGAATGTCCATGGTCTTGTTATTCTTCGCCGCACCGTCTTGCGAACGGTCCAAAGTAGCGGCGTCGCTGAAGAGCAAGCGATGCTCCCCCTTAGGCATTCCTGCTGGAATTTTCACGGTGAGCGAGCGCTCAATTCTTTCGCCGCGATAAGGCCGCAGGTAGACTTTAACCGGAATCTCCGAACCCGCCTCTACTTCGGAGGTTGGCGTCCATACCGTCTCGATGGCGACCACGCGCCGTGCCGGCAGCAGATCCACTACCGCCTCCACGCTCTTCAATTTGGGCATCGCTACATTATTCAGGAAGAGGCGATTGAACTTATCGCCCCACCATCCCGCCAGCACAGTCGGCATGGGAACCGGGAACTCGCCGGGAGCGAGCATGGTCGAGACATGAATGTTTTCAGAACCCTCCATCACAACATCACCGCTGAACCGATAGGTCATTTCATCGGCGTACAGATTCATCTGTTGCAGCGAATTGCTGAGAGTCGCCGACATCAGGAATGGAGTCCACTTCTGTTGTACGAAGACGTTGAAGTTGAGATCTTTTTCCTTGACCACCTGGCCATTGTCGCCATACGCCCGCACTTTGACATGCACCGGGATCACCGGCGCTTCGGCGCCCAGTTCGCCCATGATGCCGGTGAAGCGGTCCTGCTTGAGCGCGCCCACCACTTCAGTGGCATTGCCCACCTTGTTCGGCTGATACGCCGAACTCAGCACGGTGAGAATTTCGCTTTTTGCAATCGGCATATCCACCGGGCCCAGGTCGAAGAACTGGTGGCCGAAGGCGAGGATGCGCTTGCCGTCGTTATAGGTCACCGTGCCCATGCCGGTCGTCGACATATCGCCTGACACCAGCACGCCACTGACCGCCTCGCCGGGTTTGAGCGCATGCTCCCAACCTGGGGCAGGCTTCGCGGTAAGCGCGCCCGCCGTGGCGCCGCCCTGCACTGCCGTAATTCCGATCTGCCGCAGCAGCGGTTCGTAAGTGTTCAGAGTCTCCGTCGTGAAACCGGAGAATACCAGGGGCGTTTCGATGGGTGTCAACAAAGGTGAGCGCGAAGGCATCGGAGCCGATCCTCCGGCCGCCACCAGTTGCGCCACTAAGTCGCTCGGCATCTCATAGGCAGCCGCTGGTTGTGGCGCGGGCAATTTATTGGGAGTGCGCGCGTCGCTCGGCCGCGACATATCCAACTCCTGGATCTCCAGCATCGATTCGATGGGCGTGATACCGCAGATCGCATCCGGGGAAAACTGGCTGAGCCGCAGCGCGACCGCGCCGATCAGCTTGCCATCCACATAGACCGGGCTGCCGCTCATGCCGCCGGCAACTCCCGTGCGCTCGGCCTTGCCGCCCATCTTAGCCATAATGACGTGCTGCCGCGGACCCATGGCGTTCCGCCACACCCCGATGATCTCCACCGGGACTGGCTCTGGCGTCATGCCGCTGAAAACCGTCCAGGCAATGGCGTGCATTCCCGGCTTGACGTCCAGCAAAGGAAGGATCTCGGGCTTACCGGCCTTGGGCGGCGTGAGTTCCGCTGCGGACGCTAGCCCGCCGATTTGCAGAATAATCACGGCAATGACCGACAGCCAGATTCTCATGGAGTCGAATACCTCTCATCATATTATGCTGCAACCCTGACGGCACCGGGGCGACAACGCGATCTGTCCAACACTCATCGTCCGATTCGGAGACGTACCTTAGGCTAGGCCCATGCTGCGCGAATCATTCTTGCTCTATTCTTGAGCACTGATTGAGACGCGAGATCCGGCTTGAAGGTTCCTACGGTCCGCACGCTATGCGCTTGCCTGACCCTTTTCGTGCCGACCGATGAGTCTTTCGAGCGCCGATCCCGGTCGGATGATGGTTTCGTTGCGCTCCGGGCCGGTAGAGACGCCGCCAACTTCTACCCCCGTGCGGTCTTCGAGGAACTTCAGATACGCCCGCGCTTTTCCCGGGAGGTTTTCGTAACAGGTAATTCCGCGGGTTACCGTTTGCCAGCCGGGAAGATTCTCGTAGACTGGCTCCAGGGCTTCGAGCGCCCGGTAGGTTGCGGGCATCTCCGCGAGATCCTGACCCTTTAGGCGGTAGCCGGTACACACCGGAATTTCCGCCAACTGGTCCATCACGTCCAGCTTGGTGATCATCAACGTGTCGAAGCCGTTGATCATCGCGGTGTAGCGCAGCAGAGGCACGTCGAACCATCCGCAGCGTCGCGGACGCCCGGTGACGGCCCCGAATTCGTTGCCCTCGCGGCGCAGCAGTTCGCCCCCGCCATCGTTGCTCTCGGTGGGAAACGGTCCCGACCCCACCCGCGTAATATAAGCCTTCGAGACTCCGATCACGCCTTGAATTTTCGTCGGCGGCACACCGGTGCCGATCAACGCCCCACCCGCAGTTGCGCTTGACGAAGTCACAAACGGATAGGTGCCATGATCCACGTCCAGCATGGTGCCTTGCGCGCCCTCGAACAAGATGCGCTTCCCTTCCGCGATCGCCGCGCCGAGCAGGGCCGCCGTGTCGCATACCAACGGGCGAATGCGCTCCGCGAACTCTTCATACTGTTGACGAATCTGCGCGTAGTCGATGGTGTCGTGCAGGTTGAAGGTGGCCGCCAGGGCCTTCTTATCCTCGACCAAAGTGTCGTACATGATCCGGAAACTTTCCGGATCGTACAGGTCAGCTACGCGGATGCCGCGCCGACCGATCTTGTCCTCGTAACACGGCCCGATGCCGCGGGAGGTGGTTCCGATGGGGATGCGGTTTTCGCGCGCCTCCGACATCTTCTCCACCAGCCGGTGAAACGGAAAAATCACATGCGCGCGGTTGCTGATGCGCAACTGGCTTCTTACGTCGATGCCCGCGGCTTCGAGCGTGCCAATTTCGTCCAGCAAGGCGGATAGGTCGACAACCACACCGTTGCCTATGACGGCCTGCACTCCAGGACGCAGGACCCCGCTCGGGATGAGCTTCAAAACAAACTTCTTTTCCCCGATAAAAACCGTGTGGCCGGCGTTATGGCCACCCTGATAGCGCGCCACGATGTCGAAGCGTTCGGCAAACAAGTCGACGACTTTGCCCTTGCCTTCGTCGCCCCACTGCGCGCCGAGAACGATGATATTTTGCATTTGGTATAAGCGTCGCGCCACCAGGCCTCCGGCGCGCACACAAGCTCTCATTGTAGCAGCCGGAGATTCATTTAACCCACTAATTGGGTGTATATTGGTGGGCGATCCAATGAGCACTCGTCACATTAGAATCTCCATCGCTGCCGCTCTGGCGACCATCCCGATGCTTGCACAAGACGCGGGCTGCGAAGTCCCGAAACTGGTATCGACCGGCGGCGCTTTCCCACGAAACCCTCATACTCTGGCGATCCGTTGGACCGGCTATTCCAATTTCGAGCTTGCCTACAACGGCCAAATCATATTATTTGGACGCCTACTTCGATCGCGGCAGCATGTTCGCTCCCCTGGGTTTCAAGGCGGCTGATGTGAAGAAAGCCGACGTCATCCTGATCGGTCATGGGCACTTCGATCACATGTCCGATGCCGCATCCGTCGGCGCCCAAACCGGCGCGATGGTGGTCGGTGCGCCGCTCACGGTCGTCAAACTCCAGACCCAGAATCTCGACGCGAAGCAGATTCGCACCGTAACGGGTCGCGGCGGCGAGGTCATTAAGTTTGCTAAATTTCAGATTGAGCCGATTTTAGGGCGTCACGGCGAGTCGCCGGCCAACGTGACCAGTGCTTTCAACCAGGCTCTCAAATCTGTTACGCCCCCGATGACGGCGGAGGAAACCGCCGAAGCCGCCGCGATCCGCAGCCTCGGCACTTCCGACCCGCGTATCCGGGAAGAAGGCACGATCACCTACCTGATCACGCTCGACAACGGCTTCCGTATCATCTACCGCGATAGTGGAGGAGCCATCACGGAGTTCGAGAAAGCGGCGATGCAGCGCATCGGACGCGTGGATATCGCTATAGCTGCGGTGGCGGCGGATTTCCTCCCGAGACTCACGGTTGCACAAGCGCTGGAATATCTGCGGCTCTATAAGCCGGCCGTTTATATTCCCGCCCATCACGATGCGCCCCTTAATGGCCTGTGGCGGACTACCGAGCCGATATTCCAGGCGCTCAAGGACGAGGACCCCAGCCTGATCACCTACTCGAAGCAATATCGCGAGCCGGTCTGCATCGACACGGAGAAAAAGTCCAAGCCGGGCAAATAGGCGATATCCCTTCGGTTACCGCTGGCTTGCTTCCCCGCAAGCACCGGGCGATTGAACTCCGCAGATTGCCGGCGAGGTACGCTTAGCGATTCCCACCCGTCATGCTTGAAATGCTTGGCAAGCAGTACAATCTGTCCGCAATGATAGGAGTAATGAGCCATCTGCTGGTTTATTGCCTGCATGACGGAGTGGGCTTCGCCGCGAATAGTCGCGGTCCGTTGAAGGTCCGCTTCGGAGAGCGCCTGCAGTGCCCCGAATAAGCATTGCCAACCTTCTTCCCAGAGAGCCAGCACCGCTTCGCGCGTCGCCGGAAGATCCTCAAATTCAGTGTCTCGGTTCCGGTTTGGCTTCTCTCCATCGCTGATCAGAAAGTCTGTCCATCGCGATCGCATGTTGCCCGCCATGTGCTTCACGATGATGGCTATTGAATTCGCTTCGCCGTCCAGAACCGTGAGCACTTGCTCGTCCAACACTTGCGCCATGGCTCTCTCTACCAGGCTTTTGTAGTAACGGAACAGGTCGATTGAATCCGTCAAGTATGAACTCGTGAAGCGCGACGCCATAACGCCATCTTTACGCTTTCGACGGTGGATGGCAACGCGAAAACACGATCAGGCCGCTACGCTTAATTCAGAGGCCAGGTACCCCAAGGCCAGGTACCCAAGTGGCAAAGATCTTGGCTTAGTGCTAGGCTCTACCTAACGGGTGAAAGTATGAAGGGTGATAAGACGATCTTTAGAATTGTGTTTACTGTCGGCAGCCGATGATCGGTCAGCTTGCCCGACCAACAAACAACCTACTGGACGCCGCGGGAACGTGGTTTGTTAACTCTGGAATCCAAGAGGCCAGCGGAGGTGTGGCTCGGTATTACCGCAGCGACCTGGGTAAGAACGCCCGTGTGTCGACCGAGATTACCGGCTATGCAGTCAGTACTTTGCTCTTTTTCTACCTGCGATCAGGGCAGAGCGAGCATCTTGAATCGGCACTCCGCGCGGCACGTTTCCTGACTCGAACCGCGTGGGACGCACAACTCCGCGCCTTGCCATTCGAGTATTCCTCGAATGGGGACCAGCCGCCAGCGTTAGCTTATTTTTTTGACACTGGCATCATCATCCGCGGCCTGCTGGCCGCGTGGCGCGTCACCCACGAGACCGAGTTCCACGACACCGCGAT
This sequence comes from Acidobacteriota bacterium, assembly GCA_039930665.1. Lineage (GTDB taxonomy): Bacteria > Acidobacteriota > Terriglobia > Bryobacterales > Bryobacteraceae > Palsa-187. The sequence goes on along the minus strand of JBDTTL010000051.1, from coordinate 10,852 downwards.
CGCCGCGGGACGCGCGATGTTGGCCGATTTCGGCAGCCGCGATGCGATCCACCCCATCCTCGCATTGCCAAACAAACGGCCCTTGGCATATGAGTCCTCCTGGTCGAGGAGACCCGGATGCTATCAGTTGAAGTCTGCGATGGCCTGGTTTGAACTCTTCGAAGTCACGGGCGAGTCCTGCTTCCTAAGGGCGTATGAGTCGGCTCTCGAACGGGCGCTCGCGAGTGAACGGGATTTTTTGCCGGGCGAAGGCGATCCCCAAAAGGTCGTGGACCGCCTCCACGCATATGCATATTTCCTTGAAGGGTTATTGCCGGTTCTCCATCGGACGGACGCCGCCCAGGCCTTTCGGGAGGGAATCGACCGTGCGGCCGTGCACCTGCGCGAGTTCGCTCCGTTGTTCGTCCGGTCCGACGTGTATGCCCAATTGCTGCGGCTGCGATTGTATGGCGAGATCCTAGGTGCTATGCCCATCGATCGAGCGGCTGCGGCGTATGAGGCAGGGGAGGCAGCCGCCTTTCAAATTTGCTCTGACGATCCTTGCGGCTCTGGCGGATTCTCATTCGGACGCAAGGGCGGCCAATTGCTGCCATTCGTAAATCCTGTATCCAGCGCCTTTTGCGCACAGGCGCTCACCCTATGGGACGATCACCAGAATCACGAACTCAAGGCCCATCGCCACGACCTGATTTGAGGAGACCTTGAACGAGACGATTAAGGTCCTCTTCGCTTCTGGATCCGTAGATCGAATTCCCATCGCGGTCGAGCAGATGCGGATGCTCTCTCCAGAGCTTCCGTTGGCGGTCGTCTCGGAATTTCCGGTGGCGGGCGTGCGGTGGATTCCCTATCCGGTGGCGCGCGATTTCCGCGAAAACCTGGCGCTGTTTCGATGGCACTTTCGCGGCACGCCGATTGGTCTCTGCGCCGTGATTTGGCAACCGCGCACGCCCTACCGGCGAATGCGGTTGATCGCCTTCCTGCTGGCCCCCCGGAACTTTGTCGCATTCACCGAGAAGTACGGTCCTATCATGCTGGGGCCAGAATCGTTTGCGAAAATCGTCAAGCACGCGCTGTGGCGGACAAAGTTAGAGGTTCTCTCCGGTTGCGTACGGTGGTGGGAGGGTCTGCCCCAATTATGGGCTTTAGGGCGGCTGTTCCAAGTGTTGTTGGCACAGGCGGCGGGAGTCGTGGTCGTCGCTCTCAAAGCATTTCTGCCGGGGCGAACGCGAGTTCGGTACCCGGTTGAGACCCGGACGCCGGGAATCTCGGTAGTCATTCCGTCCCGCAACGGCAAGGATCTCCTGGCCGCAGTGTTACCGGAAGCCGTTCGACAGATCGGCCGGGTCGGCGGAGAGGTTCTTGTGATCGACAACGGTTCCGATGATGGCACCACCGCTTTCTTGTCACAGGCGTATGCCGGAGTAATCCTCGAATCCCATGCGAAGCCGCTGTCGTTTGCGCGCGCGGTCAATGCCGGTATTCGGAAATCGCGCTTCTCCCATGTCTGCCTGCTCAACAATGACATGGTCATCGAAGAAGGCTTTTTTGACGCTCTTCGGGTCGCTTTCGGAAAGGTCCCGGACCTTTTCTGCGCCACCGCGCAGATCTTTTTCCCGGCCGGCGCGCGGCGCGAAGAAACCGGCAAGGCGGTGCAGCCGTTCGCCAAGGATCGCCAGCCGGCCGAGTTTCCGCTGCGCTGCGACTTGCCTCTGCCAGGAGAGGATCTAAGCTACGTTCTTTATGGAAGCGGCGGCTGCTCGTTGTTCGACGCGGCGAAGCTGCTGGCGCTGGGCGGAATGGATGAAATCTACCAGCCCGCGTACGTGGAGGATCTCGATCTCGGATTTCGCGGGTGGCAGGAAGGCTGGCCATCGGTCTTCGTCGCCGGCGCGCGCGTGGTTCACCAGCACCGGGCCACCAGTTCACGGTATTATTCGCCGGAATGTCTGGAACGTATTCTGGAACTCCATTACCTCCGGTTTCTCGCCCGGACGATTGCCAACCCGCAGGTTTTTTGGCGTCAGTGGCGGGAGGCCATCCACCGGCTCAATTTTCTGAGCGCCACCGGCACCCCGCCGTCTGCGGCGGCCTTAGGCCGGGCTTGGCGCGCGCCGTTCTGGCTGACGCGCCGCCCCTTGACGGTGCTCCGTGACGAACACATCCTGGCCATCGGCAGTGGAGCAATTTCGGTGGTTCCCGGCCGACTGCGACGCCAACGCGGAGTAGTGCTGGTGGCCACGCCTTACCTTCCTTTTCCATTAGCCCACGGCGGCGCCGTTCGCATGTACAATTTGCTGCGCCGGGCCGCCGAGGATTTCGACCTGGTGCTGGTTGCTTTCACCTCTCAACCGGGCGAAGTTCCTGCCGAGTTGTTGGAGATTTTCTGCGAAGTGGTTCTGGTCAACCGCCAAGGGACCCACGCGCTGCCCTCGACCAGCCGGCCCGACATTGTCGAGGAGTACGATTCGCCGGCGTTTCATGCCGCTCTGCAACAAACCGTCCACAAGTGGAGACCCCGCATCGCACAACTGGAGTACACGCAAATGGCGCAATACGCGGTGGATTGCGCGCCCGCGAAGACCATTCTTGTGGAACACGACATCACCCTGGATCTCTACCAGCAACTTCTGGCGCAAGGCGACGATTGGGAGGTGCGGCGTCAACTGGCACGCTGGATTCCTTTTGAAACCTCAGCTTGGCGTCAGGTCGATTGCGTGGTCACCATGTCCGAGAAAGACCGCGAGATGACGCTTACCGCGGGATTGTCTCCCTCGCGCGCGTTTTGTCTTTCCAACGGAGTCGACCTCCAGCGGTTCCGGCCCTCCGGCCGCTCCGAACCACGCCGCCTGCTGTTCATCGGTTCCTTCGCGCACCTACCCAACCTGTTGGCGGTGGACTTCTTCCTGCGTGAAGTGTGGCCCCTGGTTCAGAGCCTCGGCGCCACCTTCCATATCATCGCCGGTGAACGCCATCAATACTATCTGGATCGCCATCAGGACCGGCTCCAAATCGATCTCGCGCAATCCGGCATCGAAGTGGAAGGCTTCGTGGCCGATGTCCGGCCTGCCTATGAGCGCGCCGCTATTGTGGTGGCCCCGCTGCTCGCCTCCGCCGGAACGAACATCAAAATCATGGAAGCGATGGCCATGGGGAAAGCGGTGGTGAGTACGCCGGCTGGGATTAACGGACTGGACCTTGAACCCGCTAGCGACGTGATGGTAGCCGATACGGGCGCCGCAATGGCGCAAGCAATTCTTGAAATGTTCGAGAATCCGGCGAAGAGGGATTCCATCGAGCGCCAAGCGCGGCGAACTGTAGAAAGCCGCTTTGATTGGGATGTGATCGCGAGCAAACAGAAGCTTCTGTACCAAGAATTGATCGGCGTCGCCCGTGAACTGGAAGACTGCAAGCTGGCTCCGCTTCAGTCCTGAGCGCTTTTTCTACTTCACTGCTAGCCAGGCGAGAAAAAGGCCATCCGGTTCGACGTCCTCCCAGTAGGAGATGGGTCGGCTGGAGACTTCACGGCAATGGCGCGCCAGCAATTGCTCCACTTCGCGGCGGTCGAACCACTGTTCCCAACCAGGTGTTTCGAAACGCCCCCAGGCGGAAACGTCTTTGTCGATGATCACGATCCGGCCGCCGGGTTTGACGATTCGGCAGAGCTCGGCCACTCCGGCCGGAATGTCGATGGCGTGTTCCAGCGACTCGATGGCATAAGCGCCATGGCACGACTCGGTGGCCAGCGGCAGTGCGGTCATGGTCGCTGCACATCGGTGTATTCCGGGGGGAACGCAGGCCAGCATGGCTTCCGCCAGATCGAGCGCGTGAACGGATGCGGACGGGTGCCGTTCCTGGACGATTCGCGCGAACCGTCCTTTGCCGCAACCGATGTCGGCGACGCGCTTCTCCGCCAAATCACCCAAGTGCTCCAGCAACAAGCGGACGTGAAAAATCCGCGGGTCGATGGTGGAAGGGTAGTGCTCCTCGTCATTAGCCGCGCGGTTGAAAAAGGCACGAATTTCGGTCGCGTTCGCCGGCGAGCGGGGCTCCTCAGACCGCCTTTGTCCCAAAATCTGCCTCAACAAGTTCATGGATTTGTCTTCAAACTAGATTATGCGCGCAGGGAGTGCCTGTTTTCAACGGTTTCTGTTTCAATTATTTACGGACAGCCTATTGCAAGTTATTGAACTTTTGGGAGTCTGGGAGGCTTTCGGCAGCTACGAAGGCTGCACTCTCGTCAGACGAACGCCAACCATTTCGACTTCCTGGGATACCACGTTGAAAAATGATGTCAACTTAACTTATTGTTACTTCGAACAGATGCTGGCGGGCGACAGCTTCCTAGATCCTCCCGCGGCCTTGGCGAAGGGCAGTTCCGACGTTACATCGGGGAAACCATCAGTCAGCGAGCTCCGATGAATTGTGGACCGCGGTAAAACTTAATCAGGCACTTAATCAGGCGGGCGGCGAATTCGCGGCGCTATGATATACTCGGCTCTCAAAAAGGAGGCCCAGGATGCGTCTCGCGTGCATGATATTTTTGATTGCGCTGACGGCGATGGCCCAGCCAACCACCGATCCCGAATACGTGATCCCGAAGAAGAACCCCTTTGCAACGGCCGCCGACCTGAAAAATGGCCAGCAGTTGTTCATGGGACAGTGCGCACGCTGCCACGGCTCCAAAGGCGAAGGCGGCAGGGGTGCCGTTCTTGCGCAGCCCCGCTTGCGGCACGCGCCCGACGACGAATCTCTTTTTATGGTGATCCGGGATGGCATCAAAGGAACTGAAATGCCGGCCGGCTACGCTGTGAATACTCGCGAGACCTGGCAGCTTACGGCTTACGTTCGCAGTTTGGGGCGCATGGCTCCGGAGACGGTCGCGGGAGATCCTAAGCACGGTCAGGAGTTGTACCGCATCAAAGGGCGCTGCGCCCAATGTCACATCAACGGTGGCCAGGGCGGAAGTCTGGGACCCGAACTCACTGACATCGGCGCGCGCCGCAGCGCCGCGCACTTGCGGGCGGCCCTCCTCGATCCGGCGTCCACCTTGCCGGAAGATTTTTTGCAGGTGCGAGTGGTCACTGAGGATAGCCGCAACATTACCGGCGTGCGGCTCAACGAGGACACTTTCAGTATCCAGGTACGCGACCTGAGCGGGGGGATTCATTCCTTTCTCAAAGACGACCTGAAAGAATTGCAGCGAGATACCGGCAAATCCCCGATGCCGAGTTTCCGCGGAACGCTCTCCGCCTCCGAAGTGGACGATCTGGTCGCCTATCTGGTTTCGCTGCGAGGTAATCAATGAAACGCACACTTACTTTCTCGGCTGCCGTGTCTCTGCTAGCCGCTACGCTGCCCCTGGCCGCGCAAGTTCCCTACGACCGCCTGCGCCAATCCGACGCCGAGCCCGGCAACTGGCTCACCTACTCCGGTAACTATAGTTCGCACCGCTACTCGGGCTTGAATCAGATCACCGCCGCCAATGTAGGACATCTGCGCCCCGCCTGGGTCTATCAGATCAATACCACCGAGCGCGTCGAAGCGTCTCCTTTGGTCGCCGACGGCATCATGTACCTGAGCGAACCGGGCGGAAGCGTCACGGCGCTCGACACGCTAACCGGCCGACCACTGTGGAAGTACACTCGCACTTTGCCCAAAGGCGTTCGCGGCTGCTGCGGCCCTGTGAATCGCGGCGTCGCGATTCTGAACGACACCGTTTACGTCGGCACCTACGACGCTCACCTGGTCGCGCTCGACATCAAGTCCGGCATCGTTCGCTGGGATTCTGAAGTGGCCGATCCGAAGTTGGGCCACTCGATCACCGGCGCGCCTCTAGCAATCAGAGACAAAATCGTCGTCGGCATGGCCGGCGGCGAGTACGGCGTCCGCGGCTTCATTGACGCCTATGACGCCAAGACCGGCAAACGCGCGTGGCGCTTCTGGACCGTGCCCGCGGCTGGCGAGCCCGGTATCGAAACCTGGGCGGGCGACACCGCGAAGACCGGCTCCGCCACGACCTGGGTGACCGGCTCCTACGATCCCGACCAGAACATCGTATTCTGGGGCACCGGCAATCCCGGCCCGGATTGGAACGGCGATGCGCGCGCCGGCGACAATCTCTATTCCGATTCTTTGGTGGCCCTCGATGGCGACACCGGAAAACTCAAATGGTACTTCCAGTTCACGCCGCACGATCTGCACGATTGGGATGCGACCGAAGTTCCCGTTCTGGCCGACGCCACAGTGCGCGGAGAAAAACACAAGGTTGTCCTGTTCGGTAATCGCAATGCGTTCTATTATGTTCTCGATCGCACCAGCGGCAAGTTTCTCACCGGCCGCCAGTTCGCCAAACAGAGCTGGGCCAAGGGAGTCGACGACTCGGGCAGAGCGGTGGTCCTTCCGGGTTCATCGCCCACCACGGAGGGAGCTAAGATCTATCCCGACCTGAGCGGCGGCACGAACTGGTTTAGCCCGTCGTTCAGCCCGCGCGCCAATCTCTTCTTTGTTGCAGCGCGAGACTCCGCAGGCATATATCTCAAAGGCAACGTCGAATACAAGCCGGGCGCGCAATTCAACGGCGGCGGCCAAAGCCCCGTCGTCGGTGAACCCCCTATCGGATTCATCCGCGCCCTGGATCCCGACACCGGCGAGTTGAAGTGGGAATTCAGGCTGCACTCGGATGCCAATGCCGGTGTGCTCTCCACCGCCGGCAATCTGGTCTTCGCCGGAACCAATGAAGGCGACTTCTTCGCGCTCGACGCCCTCGGCGGCCGTGCGGTTTGGCACTTCCAGACCGGCGCGGCGATCAACGCCAACCCCGTCAGCTATCTGAGCGGCGGCAAGCAGCACATAGCGATCGCCTCGGGCAATTCGATCTTCGCGTTCGCCCTCGACGAGTAACGCTGATCGGCGCTGCCCGATACACTTGAGGTCAGTGGAGCGCAAGATCTTTTGGATCACTTTTACAATTTTGGGATTGATCGCCGACATGGTGCTGCCGCTCTGGTGGGCGCTGGGCGCAACCATTCCCATTTGCTTCGCAAGTTGGTGGATAGCATACCGCAGCGACTGGTTCTAGCCCAGCGGACACAGCCCGGCGTTTCAGATATACGATAGCTCCTGGAGGATCATTTCCCGTGCCAGTGACACGACGCGATCTGAATCTGCTACTCCCGATGCTCGCCGGTCACGCCGCAATGGCGCAGGACAGACACATCCAGAAGATGCTGCAGTCGGCCGCTTACAAGTTCGATGACATGCCCTTGAAAGCCAGCGGAGAAAATCGAGTGCGCGGCGTGTTAAACGGGACCACTCACAAAGGTTCCGCAGTGGAGCTTCACCTGACAGAGCTTGACCCGGGGATGGCGCCGCATCCCCCTCACCAGCACCTTCACGAAAAAATGGCCCTGGTCCAAATCGGTGAACTGGACGTGACGATCACTGGTAAGACCACACGTCTGACGCCGGGGTCGGTCGCATTTGTGGCATCCAACGAGCTGCACGGCTGGAAAAATCCGACAGCTGGGCGAACGCAATACTTCGTGATCGCGTTAGGACAGAACCAGGGATAGATCAGATCCCGCGATGGGGCGCCTTCCCGATCGCTCAAGGAAGCAGATAGCCGTTCTTGGCCAGAATCGCACGGCCCTCCGGACCCAGCAGAAACGATCGAAACTGCTTTGCCTCATCCATCAGTGACGTGGAAGCGACAATCGCCAGGGCCTGCTCGATCGGACGATAGAGCTGCGGGTCGACCTTTAATACTGTTCCGCGCTCGTGCAACACCAGCGAATAAGCGGTAAAGGCCGCGTCGGCATTCCCGGATGCCGCCAGTTGCTTCGACATGCTAATGCTGTTCGCATAGACGATTTTCCGCTGCACTGCCTCCCATAGACTGGCACTCTTCAGTGCTTCAACCGCCGCTTGCCCGTAGGGCGCGAGCGTCGGCTGAGCGATCGCAATGAAACGGGCCCTCGATGCTGCCAGGTCCGTCAAATCACGAATGCCGCTCGATTCGCCGCTGGGAATCCACAACGCGAGTTGGCCTTTCGCATAAATCGCCCGGCTATCGCCAATCAGTTTTCCCGTCGCGACGAGAGGATCCACATGTTGTGCGTCGGCGGCGGCAAAAACGTCAAATGGGGCGCCGTTGTCGATCTGCTGGGCGAGTTCCGCAGTGGAGCCATAGCTGAACACAACGTCAATGCCTTTTTGGGCTTCGAAGGCGGGTCCGACCTCGCCGAAAACATCCATCAGGTTCGCGGCGGCGGCAACTGTGAGCTTCAGTGGCGATTCCGTGCGTCGCGCGCCACAAGATCCGAGCAGCACCACCGCGCTAAGGAGCCATCCTGCGTGCCGAAGAACCATAGGGCGTTGCGTTTATTATATGCCGTCTCCTGAACACGACATAAGCCAAGCTGTCGTGATAACATTACAGAGTTATGCGTGCACAACGCCTATCGATGACGCAGCACGGAGCAGCCCTGCTACTTTTTGCCTTGCTCGTTGTGCCGGCTTTGTGCGTTGGGCAAGCGGGACGCGCCGAGCTTTTCGGCATGATTTACGATCCGTCCGGCCTCCCGGTACAGAAGGCCAAGGTGGAGGCCGAGGATCAAGCCACCATGGTCCGCTATGCGGCCGTGTCCGGCGGGCGCGGTGACTATCACATTCTCGGCTTGCCGCCGGGTCAATATGTCGTCACCGTCGAGCAGCCCGGCTTCCGCATGTACCGGCAGTCAGGCATTACCTTGCGATTGGCGGATGCCATTGCGCTGAACGTGACACTGGAGGTCGGTCAACCCTCGCAGTCAGTCAACGTGATAGCCGCGGCGCCACTCGTCCACACGGCAAGCGCGGACATGAGTCTGAACGTTGATAAAAAGAAAATATCCACACTGCCCTTGGATGGACGCAATTTCATCCCTCTGGTGACGCTGGCTCCGGGCGTTGCTCTTCCCAACGGAAGCCTCCTGCCGCGCATCAATGGAAGCCGCCCGCGCACCAACGAATACATATACGACGGCATTAGTGTCCTGCAGCCGGAACCGGGCCAAGTGGTCTACTACCCAATCATTGACGGCATGGAGGAGTTCAAGCTCAATATTAATTCGTATTCGCCCGAGTACGGCCGGTCAAATGGCGGCACGGTTATGGTGATCGGAAAATCGGGCAGCAATCAGTTTCACGGGAGCCTGTTTGAGTTTTTCCGCAACGAAGCGTTGAACGCGCGCAATCTATTTGCCCGGCCGGGACCAACTCCCGAATACCGGCGGAATCAATATGGGCTGACGCTCGGCGGTCCGATCCAGAGCAACAAGACATTTTTCTTCGTCGACTGGCAGGGCACGCGGCTGCGGACGGGCATCACGAGATTCAGCGTGGTCCCCACGCTCGCGCAGCGCCAGGGAGTCTTTACCCAACCGATTTTCGATCCCGCAACTTCGCCGCGCACGCAATTTCCAAATAACACCATCCCTGCCAGCCGTTTCGACGCCCTCGGGTTGCAGATCCTTCAGCAGTATCCCCTGCCGAACGTCGCTGGCGCGAACAACTATGCGCGAACCGCCACCGAACCCGACAATCAGGATCAGGCGGACGTCCGGCTGGACCGTTACTTCGGGGAAAGGCATCGAGTCTTCGGACGTTACACCATCCTCCGCGACGACGACACTCCGGTCAGTCCCCTGCCCGATGGAAGTGGCAGCCTGACTTCGGGCGTAATCGGACACGCGATTACACGCGGTGACGCGTTGGTCGGCGATTACAACTGGGTGCCTTCCGCTTCGACCTTGAATCAGTTCCGGGTCGGATATTCCAGGCGCGACCTCCAACAAACTTCGCTTCAGGACGGCGGCATCGCGGTGCCGGGCTTGCCTGCAAACTCCTTCGGCTCAACTCTGCCGATCTTCACCGTGGCGGGACTCCAGCAGATCGGCCCCACGACGGCCGCGAATTCGAGCTTCACAACCTCCGTTACGGAATTTCTGGATACCTTCGCGCTGGTGCACGGGAGGCACACCATCAAGTTCGGAACCGATGTGCGGCGCGAGGCTTTGGATGTTCTGAACCCGCCGAACCCCACAGGCTCTTTCGCCTTCACCACCACCGGTAGCAACAGTTCCACGGCCAGCGGGAGCGGCAATTCAGTAGCTTCACTCCTCTTGGGCAAAGTGAACGCGTTCAGCATCGACATCCAGAAGCAGGTGATTCAGCCGCGCGCGCATATTGCAGAATTCTTCATTGGAGACGATTGGAAGGTTTCTTCGCGCCTCACACTCAACCTGGGGACCCGCTATACCCTCAACTTTCCTTCGACGGAAGTTAACAATCAAGGAGCGGTCTTCAATCTGCAAACTCAGGTCCTCGACTTTCCCCATACCGCCCGCAAGCTGGAATGCTGCGATTTTGGCCCTCGCGCGGGGTTGGCGTATCGGATTAGCGACCACTTAGTGATTCGTTCCGGCTACGGAATGATTTTCTTCGCGCAGTCCGGGATCACCACACCCTTTACGATCCCGCAATTTCCATTTATCCAAACTCTAGGGCAGCAAACTCAGGATAATTTGAGCGGAGCGTTTAAGCTTGCAAACGGACCCTCGGTTCAGGTGACGGACCCGAATCCGAACTCCGGCCTGGGGCAGGGCGTCTTTGGCGTGGATCGGAACAACGGGTCGGGTTATTCGCAGCAATGGAATTTCACCGTTCAAAGAACGTTCGGCAAAGACTGGAATCTGGAAGCGGCGTATCTAGGTTCAAAGAATACGCGGCTTGGCATACCCGACGCGAACATCAACCAACTCCCCTCGCAGTACCTCTCTTTGGGCAATGAGCTGTTGACTAAGGTTCCGAATCC
>JBDTTL010000050.1:0-19591 GCA_039930665.1 Acidobacteriota bacterium | reverse complement strand
AGACGCTGATGCTCCAACCGCAGTTGCTGGAGAAGGCGAAGAACCTCAAGATCGTCTACACCGCGCTCCACGGCGCCGGTGGGGTGCTGGTGCCCCGCATTCTGCGCAAGCTGGGTTTCAACACGCTGACCGTGCCCGAACAGGACTTGGAGCGTTCTTTTCCCGGCTCCGCGCCGCGCCGCGCCGCGCCGCGCGCTAGCTCGCTCTAACGGGCCGCCGTTACGCCCAGACGGCTTTGCAGGATGAGAAGCGTGCGCTCCAACTGCTGGATGCGGGCCGCCTGCACTCCGGATTGCTGACGCAAGCGGGTGACTTCATCCTGCAACGCATCGCGTTCCACTTTGAGTACCTCCGCCTCATTGGTGTCGCCCTGCGCTGGGGCCGCTCCTAAAAACCGGGATGCTTCCGCCATGCGCTCCCCGCCCGAGCGGATCGCCGTGAGGCGGACTTGCACGTCTCCGCTTTGCCGCGCATAAGTGAAACTCCCCTGAGCGAGTTGAGCGCTGTTCAGGGGAATGTCGCGCTTGTCTTGGCCGTCCACAATCTCAAGCATCCCGCTGGCCGCGTTCAAAACACTAAGGGACGCGTGGTTCCATTGAATCTGCAACTGGCCGTTTTGTTCGATCATCGACAGCGAAAGCGGGTCCGCATTCAATTGCGGGCCGAGATACTTCAACCCGGCCACTGACGCTACCAGCGCTACCACCACAATTCCCACGATGCCAATGATGGCCCACGGCATTTTGCGCCCCGTATTTGGATAGAGAGATTCTTCAGAAATCGGGCGGGACGGCTGCCCGAACAAAGGCGCCTCATAGCGGTCCGGTGGCGGCTCGAGTAGTTCGCGCGGGTCGACTCCCTGGCGCAGATCGCCCTGGCGTAGATCGGGTGCCTGACGCGGATCGGAGGCATCCGGCGGCATGGGGTACCGAGACGTCGGGAGGCGGTCGGCCGGCGGAGGATCCATGGGAGGACGCCGCTCCCGGGGCGCCCGGTCCAACACTCCCGCCAGCCGATCCGGGAAGTCGAATTCCAAATAGCTGCGTTCGCCCTTCACACTATTATCGGGCTCGCGCACAAAGAATCCGGCACGCATCGCGCCCGCGCGGCCGGGATGCACCACCATGGTCACCTGCCATGGTTCCGGGAAAAACGCGTTGTAGGTATCCAGATCGGACTGCTGCAGCGTGACGTCGCTGCGCGTATGCGACAGGAACCAGCCCACCACCAGCAGGCCCTCCAGACGCATGTCTTCCTTGTCGCGAGCGAGCTGCGCGGACAAGGCCGCGCGATCATTGTCGGAAAGATGGAAGGTTGGGCCCCGCGCATGTTCGCAGGCGATTTCGCGCATCGCCAGGATGCGGACGATACGGCCTTCGCGCGTGCCATACAGCACTCCGCCAACCTCGATCCCGCCGCGCTGGAGACGCTGAAAACCATCCGCCACCACCTGACGGATTTCCTCGATGACCACCAGCGAGTACTCGACGTCAACCGGGCTTTCCGCTACCCCCCAGGTTCCGAATTTGGCGTCAGTCATGCCAGCCGCCCCGCCGGGGGGTACGCAACCGCGCAGGCCCTGTCGGAAGTATTATCCGTATCCTGATCCTCGTGCACGTGATAATAATACGTTACCGCGCCCATGCCGCACAGGATGAGGAGGGCCATCGCCAGACAGGCGATCGCAATCCCGTTCCAGGCACGTTCCCGCGAGACCGCCGCTACGGTTCCCACCACCGTGACCAGCGCCAGCGCGAAGATCAGCACGAATTTGTCGTACCAGGGCATCAGGTCTAAATGATCCTGGCCGCCTACTTGACCCCATACCACCGAAATCGCAAGCAGCGCCAGCAGGAACTCACAGACATAGGCGATACGGAGCATGTAATAAAGGGACCTTCCGCGCGTATGCGACAGGTCCCTTGAGTTGAATTAGCCGATTGCCTTAGCGGCATCGAGCGCCGCCTCATAATTGGGATGATCGCCCACTTCCTTAACGTATTCGACATACTTGATGGTATTGTCTTTGTCCACCACGAAAATAGCGCGGCTGTGAATACGCAGGTCCTTGATGAGTGTGCCGTAGGCCTGACCGAAAGAACCCGTCTTGTGGTCCGACACCATCTTGACGTGATCCACACCGAACGCGCCGCACCAGCGCTTTTGCGCGAAGGGAAGGTCCATGCTGAAGGTATAGATGCTGACGTTGGGCAGCTTGCCGGTTTCTTCCTCGAAGCGCTTGGTTTGAGCGTCGCAAACCGGCGTATCGAGCGAGGGAATTACGCTGAAAATGCGCACGCCGTTGCCGGTGGTGCCAAGCGTCACCGGTTTCAATCCGTTGTCTACTGCTTCAAAGTCGGGAGCCTTGTCGCCGACTTTCAATTCCGGCCCCAGAACAGTCATGGGGTTGCCCTTTAAAGTAGTTGCCGCTGATCTTTCCATATAGCGGCTATTCTAGCAACTCGTCAAGCGCAGACGCATTAGTAACGGGAAGCTTGCAGGCGAAATTTTCGCATACGTAAACGGTAGCGCCGCCTGCGAGCGCGGGCATCGGCTGGGAACTCTGTTCGCCGCGCATCACGACGGCGCCGGGAAGAAAGCGGCGGCGAATCGCCGCGAGCATCTCGATCATCGCGGGATCGTCGCTGGGGCCTGCCAATACAATCTCTTGCGGAGACCCCAGCGCGAAGGAATGCGCCACCAGCATCTGCGGAACTCCCGTGCCTGACTCTTCCATGCGCGAGGAGAAGGCGCGCAAGGTTTGCTCGGCCGCGGCGCGAAAATCGGCGCGATCGGTCATCCGTGCGAGGCGCAGCAGCAGCATTGCCATGCCGGAATTCCCGGAGGGCTCAGCGCCATCGTAATCGTCCTTGAGACGCAGCAGAGCGTCTTCAGTGCCGGCCGCGGTGCTGAAAAAGCCGCCACCTTCGGCGTCGACGAATAGCTCGATGGCGCGCTCCGCCAAGCACACTGCCCATTCGAAATCGCGCGATTCAAAGGTGGTCTCATACAGGTCTACCAGAGCGAGCCCGCAGAAGGCGTAATCGTCGAGAAACCCGTCGATGGCCGATTCCCCGCCCCGATAGCGACGCCGCAGAATCTGGCGCCGCTCGTCCCACAAATGACGCCGCAGAAAATCCGCCGCTGCGCGCGCCGCCTCAGCGTAGCGGGTATCGTTCAATATCTGCGCGCCTTTGGCGAACGCGGAGATCATCAGACCGTTCCAGGACGCGAGCACCTTGTCGTCGCGCAGGGGCCGCGGACGGCGCGCGCGAATGTCCAGCAGTTTAGCCGACGCCCGCTGCAACTCCACGCGGACCTCTTCGGGAGTGGCTCCGGCGTGCGCAGCGGTCTCTTCGATGGTGTGCGCCTGATAGAGAATGTTGACCCCGCGAAATTCGCCCTGCGGATCTTCCTCAACATTGCCGTTGGGCCCGACTCCGTAGCGATAGCAGAACATCGCGGCAGCTTTCGGCTCCAGCGCCTCTTCGATCTCCTGCTTTCGCCAAACGTAAAACGCGCCCTCACCCTTTTCATGCGGATGCGCCGGATCGATGACGCTATCGGCATCCTCCGCCGAATAGAAGCCGCCGCCGGGATCGGTCATGTCACGCAGCAGATACGTAAAGATGTCGCGAGCCCCCGCCGCATACTGCCCGTCGCGCGTGATCTGGAAAGCTTCAAGATACGAAACCGCAAGCTGCGCCTGGTCGTACAGCATCTTTTCAAAGTGCGGAACGAACCAGCGCTCATCGACCGAGTAACGATGAAAGCCGCCGCCGATCTGGTCGTTCATGCCGCCCTTCACCATCTCGCGCAGCGTCGTGAGCACCATCGCGAGCGCTTTTTCACTTGCCGTTTCCGTGTAGTAGCGAACCAGGAAATTGTGGATACTTGGACGCGGGAACTTGGGCGCTCTCCCGAAGCCACCGAGTTCCGGGTCGAACATTCGCTGGAAAGCCTGGAAAGCGCGATCGAATACCTCATATCCCGGAGCTGCCTTGCCCGCTCCGAGATTCGCGTATTCGCGAAGCTGTTCGATCACCTTATCGCCGGATTCTTCCACTCGCGAACGGTCCTGCCGCCAAGCTTGCGCCAGGTTCTCGAGCACGGCGCGGAAGCCGGGACGGCCGTAGCGGTTGTCCGGCGGGAAATAAGTGCCGCCGAAGAAGGGCTTCCGTTCCGGCGTGAGCCATACGGACATGGGCCAACCTCCGCTGCCAGTCGAGGCCTGTACGAAAAGCATGTACATCCGGTCGACGTCGGGGCGTTCTTCGCGGTCCACTTTTATCGAAACGAAGTTGTCATTTAGGAGCCGCGCGATTTCTTCGCTCTCAAACGACTCCCGTTCCATCACGTGGCACCAGTGGCAGGTGGAATACCCGACCGAGAGAAAAATGGGCCGATTTTCGCTCCGAGCTTTCGCGAACGCCTCTTCGCCCCAGGGATACCAGTCCACTGGATTGTGGGCGTGCTGCAAGAGATACGGACTTTTTTCGTGAGCCAGGCGATTGACGGGTGGAGGAGTCGGCACGTCTTTACTTTAGTTCGTGTCTTTACTTTAGTTCGTAACCGGCGGTCGCCAACTCAGTCAGCATCACTTCGGAGTCTTTGCCATGCGCCGTGAAAACATGCTGCACGGACTGGCACACATGCTCGTAGCCGCGCTCGTAGAACACCAGAATCGACGGACCGGCACCGCTGAGCGCACAACCGAGCAGTCCTTTCATGCGCAGGCCGATGATCTCATCGAGTCCCGGCACCAGCGCGGCGCGGTAAGGTTGGTGCAGCCGGTCTTCGAGCGCAGTAGGAAAGGCGTCGGTGATCCCCGTGGCGAGCGCCGTAATCAGCAAGGCGCTGCGCTGGATATTGAAGATCACATCCGCGCGTGAGTAGGTCTGGGGCAGGACGCGGCGGGCCTCAACCGTGGGCAGCAGGAAATCCGGAACCACAACGGCGATTCCGAAACGCGGATGCAGTTCGAGACGCGCGGCGTGGGTGACATCGTGCGCATCGGTGGCGCTGGCGACAATCGAGCCATGGACGCAAGCGGCAACGTTGTCCGGATGTCCTTCGATGCGGGCTGCTTCATCGAGCACACGTCCGCGCGACCATCGCAGACCGAGCATGGCATCGGCAATCACGACGCCGGCGGTGAGCGCGGCGGCGCTCGATCCTAGTCCTTTGCCGAGCGGAATGCGGTTGTCAATGTGCAGCTCAATCGAGGGCATGGTGCGCTTCAGATCGCCGGCAATACGGGCCGCAGTCTGCCAGATGAGGTTGTCTTCGCCTGTGGATATGGAATCGGCATCGCGCCCCGACACGTGAATCGCAAGCTGCTCCGCGGGGCGGAAACGGCAATCCAGATAAATGCCCAAAGCCAACGCCAGCGCGTCGAAGGCAGGACCGAGATTGGCGCTGGATGCGGGAACCCGCAGTTTGCGAAAGGTCAAACAGCTATTCTGACACGGCGGCCCTCAATCCGGCTAGAATTGCAGGTATGAGCGCCACCACTACCGCCGACTTCGGCGACCGCAGCATCGAGCTGCCGGCGTGGAAAAGCATTGTCAGCCACGTCGCTGCCATTTTCGTAGCTATCATTTTTCTCGGCGCCGGCATCGGCAAAATGGTAATGCCCTACCAGTTTCAAACCATGTTCGAGCAGTTGCTGATACCGGTTTGGGCCAGCCTGCCCCTGGTGATCCTGCTGTCGATCGGCGAAGCATTGGGAGGACTGCTGGTATTGATGCCGCGCTACAGGCGCTATGGCGCGTGGATCATTACGTTGCTGTGCATCGTATTTATGGGTTACATCGGGTTGCGCTATCAAGCGCTGGTGGGCCGGGATTGTAGTTGCTTCCCGTGGCTGAAGCGTGCCGTAAACCCTGCGTTCTTTGCGGAAGACGGAGCCATGCTGGCTGCGGCACTGGTGGCCGCCTGGTTCTCCCGCAAGCCGACCAGTCTGCGCTTCCCGGTGATTGCGCTGGCGTCGATTTCCGTATTAGCGGGGGCGAGCCTGGGCTACAACACCTTGCACCAGAGCGGTATCCAGGTGCCTGAGACGATCGCGGTCGACGGGAAGCCATTCGACATCCGCCATGGAAGCATCTTCCTGTTCTTTTACGATCCCGCATGCAGCCATTGCGAAGAAGCGGCGCGCCACATGGCGACGTATAGCTGGAAGAAAGATGTGACGGTGATCGCACTGCCCACCAACGATCCGCAGTGGGCCGCGTCTTTCCTGCACGATACGAAATTAGTGGCGAAGACTTCCAGCGACTCAGCGCTGCTGCGCAAGCTGTTTGTGTTCACGTCGCCGCCTTACGGAGTAACGCTCCAAAACGGACGCGTCAAGAGCATCCTGACGCATTATGATGCGCCCGAGCCGCAACCTTCACTGCAGCAGGCCGGTTTCGTCGATTAGTCACTTTTGCGTTAACGAGACGGCGCGGATTTCGACCGATCCCTCCGCGCGCGCCTGACCTGTGGGCCGATGATAGTTGAGCGTAATCGGCATTAGCGCTTTCGCAGTCTTGAACTCGGCAGTTCCCGCTTGCCAATCCTGCGACGGTTCGATAGCGGCGTTGGTCGCTCCTGCAATCCACTCGATTCCCGAGGGCGACCCGAAACCCCGGGTTCGAGCCTCCCAACGCAGTGAATACACTTTGCCCGGTTCCAGGGCGACGAACTGACGCAGCAGGTCGCAGGATTCGGGCTGCTGGCCCGAAAGCGCGACTCGGTACGCACCCGGTAACGCGACATAAGAGACCCCCTCGGGCCGCGTTGGACGCCAATCGAAACCGTGTTCGCTCGGTTCGTTTGTAAAAGAGCCGTTGACGATCAGGCCAGCCGGCGCGCGGCGCATTTGCATCCACAATTCACGGGCGTCCACAATCTTTCCGCTATCAATCAGCAGGTCGCAGGCGGTTTCGAGTTCCGGGAGATCGGCGCGGACATGGAACCCCGCCAGTTTCAGCGCCGCCGGACCCACCGCCTCAGGATGCTGATCCATGACGTAATAAACGTAAGCTGCGAGGACATCGTGCCGATCCGGAATGGCTCGGGCCAGCACCGTATCCGCATTCTGCGTCATTCGCCAGCACAGGTCGAAAGCCGGACGGCGGTCTCCGTAAGAGGCTTCAAGGGCGCTTCGCATCCATTTCCAGAATTCGTCGGGACGTTCGCGGCGGAAATAGAAATTGGCGAGCGTCCAGCGCGGCTCGAATTGCCGGTCGACACGCGCCGCCTCCAGCAGCCACTTCTCGGCTCCCGAAAAATCGCCGCGTGTTTCCGCAGCCAGCCCCAATCGGATTCGAGGCGCCGACGACAGAGGATTCACGCGAGCCGCGCGCTCCAGCAGCGCCGCGGAATCGTCGCCTTCGTAGTCCAGTTGTAGAGCGCGAAACAAAAGATAGCTGGCGCGATCCGGCAGAATCTCCAAAGCGCGCGCCACCGACTGCGGAGTCTGCCTGCGAAATGCTGCGTCCGCTAGCGCCAGCCGAACGGAGTACACAGCAGCGATCCCCAACACAATGATCGCGGCGACGGCAAAAATACGACTCACGTAATACACCTGAATTACGATTATTTCTCTTGATGAAAAGTGCGAACCAAAAGTATACTTGGTCCAGTGCATACCAGACTGCAGGTTGTCACCTCGATTGTCACTTCGATTCTCACTGTCACCTACCTGTGTGCGGATGGTTTCGCCGCGACAGCCGCCAGCGCGAAAACTCCGGCGATCGGCATGGTCACCGCAAGCGGGCGTTTTATCTTGGACCGTTCCGAAGTCTGGGGCAATGCGACGCTCTTCGACGGCGGGAAGATCGAGACCAGCGCAGCCTCTTCGGAAGCGGCGCTACGCAATGGAGTGCGCATTCAACTGGCATCTGCCTCTAGTGCGACGGTCGGCGAACATCAATTGACTTTGACGAAAGGCGCAGGTCAGGTGGCCGCGACGGAAGATTACCAGGTCAGTGCAGGCAATCTTGCGATCCGCTCGGCCAGTGGATCGAGCCGTCTGCGCGTGGCTTGGCTTGCCGGTGGAGCGGTGGAAGTTACTGCGCTGAGTGGCGCGGCAAGGGTAGCGAACCGTGCGGGACTAGTGCTGGCGTCGATCCCCGCGGGACGCCGCATGAACTTCGCCGTGCAGGCCGCGTTGGGCGTAGTCACGCGCACCGGATGCCTGCTTTCGAAGGATGGCAGATTTTTAATGCAGGACCAGAACACGCAGGAAGTTGTGGAAGTGCGAGGCAATGACCTGGCCCCTCAAGTCGGCAATCGTGTAACCGTCACCGGTACCGCAAGCGCGATTCGCCCGGCCGTGACGATCGCCAGCAGCGTGCTGAATATCAACACGTTGACACTGCAGGAAACCGGCGGCTGCTTGAGTGTCGCGGCGGCTCTGGACGCGCAGACTGAACCTACCAACGCCCGTGCCGGTGCCGGCCCCGCCCCAAATCAACCGGCAGTCGCGCCAGCGAAGGCGCCCGTGCCTGCTCCCAATACCGGTATGTCGACCGGAGCCAAAGTTGCGCTGGTTGCCGTGATCGGCGGCGGTGGAGCGGGAGCCGCCATCGCGCTCGCCGGTAAAAAGAAGTCGACCAGCCCCTAGAGTTCCAGCAATAAAATTGCCCGGGTCGCCCTATAATAGTGTGTGTCCCAAGCCACTGACCTCTTCGTAGAGCAAAACAAACCGCGTCTTCTCGACGAGCTGAAGACTTTCCTGCGCATCCCCAGCGTCAGCACTCTGCCGGAGCATGTCCCCGACGTGCGGCGCGCCGCGCAGTTTGTCGCCGACAGCATGAAGACCGCGGGTCTCGAAAATATCGAGATCATTGCCACGGCCAAGCATCCCCTGGTTTACGCCGACTGGCTGCATGCTCCGGGCAAGCCGACGGTGCTGTGTTACGGCCACTACGACGTGCAGCCGCCGGATCCGTTAGATGAATGGATCTCGCCGCCCTTTGAACCGACCGTGCGCGACGGCAACCTTTACGCGCGCGGGTCGGCCGACGACAAGGGCCAGATGTACATGCACATTAAGGCGGTGGAGGCACTGCTCGCCGTAAACAAGACGCTGCCTGTCAATTTGAAATTTCTGATCGAAGGCGAGGAGGAAGTCGGCGGTGAGTCGGTCGCGAAATACGTCGCTGAAAATCCCACGAAACTTAAGGCCGATGTGGCGCTGGTCTCCGACACAGAACTCTTCGCGGAAGGGTTGCCTACGCTTTGCATTGGCCTGCGCGGTCTCGTTTATACCGAAATCGAAGCTCGTGGCCCGGCTCGCGATCTGCACTCCGGCATGTACGGCGGCGCAGCGCCCAACGCGGTATTCGGATTGATCGAACTGCTAGCCAAGATGAAAGACGCGAACGGCAGAATCCAGATCCCCGGCATGTACGATGATGTCGCGCCTCCGACACCGGAGGAGAAACGCAGTTGGGAACACCTGCCCTTCGACGAAAAGGATTTTCTTAAGAACGAAGTTGGTTCCACGCAGCTCACCGGCGAGCCCGGCCATTCCGTTCTGGAGCGCACCTGGGCGCGGCCCACTCTCGAAGTCCACGGCATCGCCGGAGGGTTCACGGGCGCAGGTTCGAAGACCGTAATTCCAGCGCGCGCAACCGCGAAGGTCAGCATGCGCATGGTGCCCAATCAGAATCCCGAGAAAATCATTGCCGCCTACAAGAAGTTCGTCGCGGATAACACCCCGGCGGGGATTCAGACCGAAGTCCGCGTGCTCGGTTGGGGGCCCGCCATCCTGGTGAATCCGGACCACCCGGCCATTCACATAGCCGCCAGCGCCTTTCGCGATATCCTTGGAAAAGAAACGGTTTTCATTCGCAGCGGCGGCTCGATTCCTATCGTGGGAGATTTCGCGAAGCACCTGGGGATCCCGACAATTCTCATGGGTTTCGGACTTCCCGACGATGGATTACACTCGCCCAACGAGAAATACAAAGTGGCGAACTATTACGCCGGGATCATGACGATTGCCCACTTTTTCGAACAATACGGGCAGTGACGCCGTTGCCGGGAGCCTGACCGCTCCCGAGGGCGGCGCACCGCCCAGCGCCGGAACCAGCCCCGGTCAAAGCGAAAGCGTCGTTCGTTCGGCGGGCGTCGTCTCTGTAGCCGTATTGATGAGCCGGGTAACCGGTCTGTTGCGGGAAAGCCTCATGGCCCGCTTGTTCGGGGCCGGCCTGATCTATGACGCCTTCATGCTGGGATTCCGCATTCCCAACCTCACCCGCGATCTGTTCGCCGAAGGCGCTCTATCGAGTGCGTTCGTCCCCACCTTCACCGAATACCTGAGCCATCACGGCAAAGAGGCCGCCGCGCGCCTGGTCAACCTGGTGGCTACGGCGCTGATCCTGGTGGTCGGCGTCGTGTGCGTGTTAGGCGTCGTCTTCGCTCCGCAATTAGTGCATCTGATGGCGCCGGGCTACGCCGACGTCCCCGGCAAGTTCGAGTTGGCCGTCAGGATGACGCGCATCATGTTTCCATTCCTGTTGCTGGTTGCGCTGGCCGCGCAAGTCATGGGAGTGCTGAACGCCTCGAACAAATTCGGGGTGCCGGCCTTGGCTTCGACGTTTTTCAATCTCGGCTCGGTGGGCTTCGGCGTGATACTGGGCATCTGGCTGGGACCGTCCCTGCACCTGACGCGCATCGAAGGCATGGCCATCGGCGTAGTGTTGGGCGGAGCCCTGCAACTGGTGTGGCAGTTGCCCACGCTCTATCGCCTGGGATTCCATTTCCGCGCGGCCTTCGATTTGAAGCATCCCGGCCTGGTGCGCATTTTCCAATTGATGGTTCCGGCGATTCTGGGCAACGCAGCGGTGCAGATCAACGTCATGGTCAACACCAACTTTGCGTCCAACATCGTCGATCCCGTACGCGGCATGGATGGCCCGGTCAGTTGGCTCAGCTATGCGTTCCGCTTCATGCAGCTTCCGCTGGGCCTGTTCGGCGTAGCGATGGCCTCGGCAACTCTGCCATCCATCTCGCGTAGCGCCGCGGCCGGCAACATGGATGAGTTTCGGCACACGCTGTCAAAATCTCTCGGCATGGTGTTCCTGTTGACGGTTCCGTCGTCGGTGGGTTTGGCGGTGTTGGGCAAGTCCATCATCGGCGCCATCTACCAAGGCGGCAGGTTTCGGCTTTACGACACCGAGCAAACCGCCATCGCCCTCTCCTGTTACGCGATCGGCCTGGCGGGTTACGCGGCGCTGAAGGTGTTGAACCCTGCATTTTATGCGCTCGGCGATGCGCGCACGCCGATGCTGGTGAGTCTCGGGTCCATAGTAGTTAACTTCGCCACGGCAGCCACTATGATTCGCGTGGCCGGCTTGAGACAAGCGGGCTTGGCGTTATCGACATCCGTGGTCGCGCTCTTCGGCTTCTTCCTGCTGTTCGAAATCCTGCGCCGGCGTATTGGCGGAGTGCATGGGCGCGAGCTCGCCAGCGGAATCGGCAAAGTACTTATCGCGTCGGGAGTAATGGCAGCCATCACCGCGCTCTCCAGCCATGGTGTCGAGCGCTGGTTGGGCGTGTCTCAATTGGCCCGCCTGGCGGACCTCGCGATCTCGCTCCCCGTCGGACTGGCAGTCTTCTACGGGGCGTGCCGCGCGCTAGGCGTGCATGAAGTGGATCTGGCTATCCGCGCCTTCGCGTACCCGGTGCGACGCCGCTTCCAGCGGAAAAACACGCCCTAATACTCCGCTATTTTTCTACCGATACAGGCTGTATGAGTGGTCTGGCCCTGGTCTTTTTGGCGTTGCTGGCGGCGGATTCCGAGACGTCTCGCGACCATCTGCGGCTGGCTGCCGAACTGGCCCAAGCCGGACGCGTCGAAGAATCCCTGCCCCACTACTCCCAAGCCATTAGACTCCGCCTGGATAATCCGGCTGCCTGGATGGGCCGTGGCAAAACTTTGGCGATGCTCGGCCGCTATCGCGACGCCATTGACGATTTCGATCAGGCGGTCCGCCTGCAACCTGGCGCAGCGGACGCGCTGATTGAGCGCGGATTTGCTTACGGAGAAGCGGGTGATTTCGCTTCCGCCGTTGAGGATTTGACGCGTGCCCTGCGCTCCGAGCCGTCGAACGGCAGAGCCTTGGTGCTGCGCGGCGCTGCCTACGCCACGCTCAACCAGCAGGCCAAAGCGCTGGAGGATTTCAGCCGCGCCCTCGAAATGACGCCCAAGGACGCTCAGCTCCATCTGGCTCGCGCGACCATTTACGCCGCCGGGGGTCGGAATCGCCAAGCGCTGGACGATCGCGAGACGGCCGTGCGCCTGTTGCCAGGATCGGCCGAAGCGTTGCTTGCCCGCGGCGGAAGTTATCACGCTCTGGGCATGCACGCACAAGGGCTCGCCGACCGCAGCGCCGCGATTCGTTTGAAACCCGGACTCGCCGAAGCCTGGTGCGCGCGCGGAAGCGCCTATTTCCTGCTGGGGGACTACGAAAAGGCGGCCCAGGATCTGGAGCAAGCGGTCCGTCTCAAGCCGGATTACCAAGAGGCTAGCGCCGTATTGGCCAAAGCTCGCCGCGAAATGACCGCAGAGCTTCCACCGGCGAAACAAGAAGAGGAAAACACGCTCGCCGTAGCCGTTGCACCATCAGCCGCTCCAGCCGTTGCACCATTGGCCGCTCCAGACATCGCTTCATCAGTCGCTCCGGTCGCCGCGCCGTCGGCCCCAGCCGCGGCGGTGGTATCGGCGCCTCCGCCAATCGTGAAAGCTGCCAAGCCCATTGATCGGAAGGCCGCCGCCTTGCACAATCAACGCGGCCGTGAACTGCTATATCAAGGTCACTATCAGCAGGCTGTCGACGAACTCACCGCCGCGATCGAAGCTCAGCCTGCTTTCGCCGTAGCTTACAATGCGCGTGGTTTCACGTATCACCTGATGCGCGATGAAACACACGCACTGGCGGATTTCAATGAAGCCATCCGGATCAATCCCGCATATGCCAACGCGTATCACAACCGCAGTTTCGCGAGAAGCGCGGCGGGTGATAAAACAGGTAGCGCGGCCGATGAAGCCAAGTCGAAAGAGTTGACCGCCAAAAATTAAGCCGCTAAAGTCCGAGCAGCTTCCCGATCTCCGCCGCCGGCGTACGCTGGCCCACAAAGAATGTCCCGAACAGCGCATAGACCGCACTCACCTCGTCGAAGCGCATCTCATAAATCAGCTTCTTGAACACCAGTGGGTCTTCGGCGAACAGATCGACGCCCCATTCCCAATCGTCGAAGCCAATAGATCCAGAAATGATCTGCTTCACCTGGCCCGCATAGCGCCGGCCGATCGCACCGTGATCGTTCATTTGCCGCTGCCGCTCCCCTAGCGGTAGCTGATACCAGTTCTTGTCTTCGCCGCGCCGCCTGTCCATCGGATAAAAGCAAATGTACTTATGCGCCGGCATCTCGGGAAACAGGCGCGGATGCATGGCCTGGCGCTGGCGGGTCAGAGTCTGCTGAATTTCAGCGTTCCATTCCGGCGTGTGCGGCTCGATTCCCTTCTCGGCCAACCCGCTGTAAACTTTCGCAGTGGATTCGTACAATCCGAGTTCGACCACCGACAAGTACGACGAGGTCTGCTCCAGATAATCCCACAGCGGCAATTTTTGCAGTGCGCGCTCGGCCTCACCCAATTGCTCGAAATTCTCCCGGAAGTGAACCAACATCAGATCGCCTTTGTGGCCCAGCAAGGAAAACAGCGCACTGCCCTGGCTCTCCATCTGCAAAATCGCCGCGGCCGCTGCGCTCAGGATTTCATCACGCCGAACAGCCGTCAACCCGCGCCATTCCGGCCAGCGCACGCGCAGCATCTGGTGCAACAGGCTGGAACCTTCCAAGGTAAGTGGTACTGGCGTCAGGAAATCAGTCAAAGTATCTGGGGAGGACATCGTTTTAAGAATCGCATGATCGGGGACCAGGTTACAGATGAAGTTGGCATCAGGCTATTTCCGTCTCTCCGAGTGACCAGCGATAATAGTAGCGTCCGCTGGGCCGCCGCAGGCATCCAACCACGTAAGCCTTGGTAAGCCATGCAAATCGGAGCCAGCGCCCAAGAGGTTTATGCAGCGACAGACAGACTCAGCAACGACAGCATTAGCCTTATTTGCAATCACTTGTACTTCCTTAACCTTGCTTTCCGGATGCGGTTCCGCGGCGCGCAGTCAGAACGCCCCACCCCCGCCCCCAGATGTATTGGTTACCACGGTGCGCGCGGCCGACGTGCCGATTTTTACCGAGTACCCGGCGCAAACCTATGCTCGGAACACAGTTGATGTGCGAGCGCGGGTAGATGGATATATAGAAAAGTGGCTCTTCCGCCCAGGACAGGAAGTGAAGGCCGGCGAAACTTTATACGTCTTGGATAAGCGCCCTTATGAGGCCGCGCTCGATCAGGCCAAAGGCAATCTCGCGCAAAGCGAAGCCGATTTGGATTTCGCTCAGAAGCAAGTAGCGCTGCAGCAGGCGCAGGCCAACCTGGCCGTGATTCAGGCGAACCTGGTTAAAACGCAGCAGGACGTGGATCGTCTGACGCCGCTGGTTAAGGCGGACGCTGCTTCAAAGCAGGAATTGGACGCGGCGACCGCCGCCCTAGGCGCCGCTCAGGCGAATCTTCAGGCCAACCAAGCGAGCGTCGATCAGGCAAGGCTCTCCACGCGAACGCAGATCGCCTCTACGCAAGGCAAAGTCGAGGCGTTGCGTGGCGCGGTGCGGACAACCCAGCTCAACGTCGACTACGCGACCATTCAGGCGCCCATCAGTGGTCTGGTGGGAGACACGCTGTCGCCGGTAGGCGGCTTGGTGAGCGCAAACTCGCCGCAACCGCTCACAACTATCGTTCCGCTCGACCCGATCTGGATCCGATTTAAGGTGACCGAAACCGAGTATCTCGAATTCAGGAAGCGCGGTAATCTGACCCAGTCCGTGTTGACGCTGGTTTTGGCCGACGGCAGCGAATTTCCCAGCAAGGGCCGCGTGGAGAACACTGTGAATCAGGTAGATCCCAAGACCGGCACCTTGGAGCTGCAGGCGCGCTTTGCCAATCCTCAGCATGTGCTTCTGCCGGGCCAGTTCGGCAAGGTTCGTTTCGAGACCAATGTCCGCAAAAATGTAGTTCTGGTTCCGCAGCGTGCGATCCAGCAGTTGCAGAGCACGCAGACAATCTTAACCGTTGGTGCCGACGACAAGGTGCAGTTAAAAACCATCACCACCTCGGATCGGGTTGGCGACGCGTGGGTAGTCGAGCAGGGATTAATTCCGGGAGAGCGTGTGATCGTCGAAGGAACGCTCAAGGTTCGCCCCGGCATGGTGGTTCATCCCATGCCTTATGTCGAGCCTGCCGGCAGCAAGCGAGGCGGTTGATTTTCGATGGCCCGATTTTTTATTGACCGCCCCGTATTCGCAATCGTCATCGCTATTGTGATCATCATCCTAGGCGCTGTCGCGATCCCGACTCTGCCCATCGCCAGCTTCCCGGAAGTGGTGCCGCCCGTAGTTCAGATCACGGCCAGCTATCTGGGAAGCAACGCTCTCGATCTGGAAAAGACGGTCGCGCAGCCCATTGAGGAACAACTCGCCGGTCTCGACGGCATGCTGTACTTCCTCTCGAGCAGCGCGAATAACGGCAGCATTACAATCCTGGTTACTTTCCAGTTGGGTACGAATCCCGATATCGCCGCAGTCCAGACTCAGAACAAAGTGAATATCGCCCTGCCGCGCCTGCCTCCGGAAGTGCAGCGCCAGGGAGTAGTCGTTAAGAAAGTTTCCAGCGCGTTTCTGATGGCCGTCGGTTTAGTGTCGCCGGATGGGCGCTACGACTCGTTGTTTCTCAACAACTACGCGCAGATTAATTTACTGAACCAGATCGGCAGCCTGCAAGGCGTCGGCGACACGCGGCTGGCATCGCAGCTGGTGTATTCGATGCGTGTGTGGGTGGACCCCGACAAGATGTCGAAACTCGGCATTACGGCCACCGACATTAGCACCGCTATCGCCGGGCAGAACCGGCAAAATCCGGCGGGCTCCACCGGACAAGCCCCCGCTCCTCCCGGCACGGAGTTTCAGTATGCCGTGAACGCTCCTGGCCGCTTGACTGACGCCAGGCAATTCGGCGACATCGTCGTTCGCGCGCTGCCCGACGCTTCGCTGCTGCGCATTCGCGACATCGGCCGCGTGGAGCTGGGAGCGCAGAATTATGCAGGCTTCAGCCGTCTGGACGGCAAGCCCTTCGGCAACACGATCGTCTATCTGTCGCCGGGGGCCAATGCCGTCCGGACGGCCAAAAGTATCCGGGCGTTTATGGAGGAAGCCAAGAAGAGCTTTCCGCCGGGTGTGGATTACGTCATCCCGTATGACTCCACGATTTTCGTGCAGACGGCGATCACCGACGTGGTGATCACGCTGATCGAGGCAGTCGGCCTCGTCATCCTGGTGGTCTTCATATTCTTGCAGAACTGGCGCGCAACGCTGATCCCATTGCTCACCGTACCGGTGGCAGTGGTCGGAACTTTCGCGCTATTCCCGTTGCTCGGCTTCAGCATCAACATCACCAGTATGTTCGGCCTGGTGCTTGCGATCGGTATCGTGGTCGACGATGCGATTGTCGTGGTGGAGGCAGTGCAGCGCAATATGGACGACGGCATGCCGCCTCGGGAAGCCACCATGCGCGCGATGGACCAGGTATCCGCGCCGGTGGTCGCCATCGCAGCCATTCTGGCGGCAGTGTTTATACCTGTGGCATTCCTCGGCGGCATCAGCGGCCAGCTCTACCGGCAGTTTGCACTGACCATCGCGGCGTCAGTGCTAATTTCTGCGTTCAGCGCCCTATCGTTGAGCCCTGCACTCAGCACACTGCTGTTACGTCCCCAGAAGAAGGCTCCCCGCGGGCCACTGGCCTACCTGTTCAGACACTTCAATCGAGCTTTCGAGTGGACCACCAACAAATATCTGAGCGGCGTCACCCTGCTGATCCGGCGAACTGCGGTGGCAGCCTTGATCCTTGGAATATTCTGGTTCGCGGCCGGCTACCTGTTCAAGAAGCTCCCCAATAGCTTCCTGCCCGACGAGGACCAAGGCGCCTTTTTTGTGTCGGTCCATTTGCCCGACGGCGCCTCCATAGAACGCACCTCCGCGGCTGCGGTAAAAATCGAAAATGTGGTTGCGCACCTGCCGGGTGTGGATCACTACTTCGTCCTGGGCGGCACCGATATTGCTACTCAAACCAGCAGTTCCAATGTGTCCACCGTCATCGCCACTCTCAAACCGTGGGACGAGCGAAAAGCGCCGAGCGAGCAGCTTCCGGCGATTCTGGCGGCCGCCGGACGCGGTTTGAGTCAAGTGCCCGAGGCCTTCAGTTTCGCTTTTGGCTTGCCGCCGATACTCGGCCTGAGCCTGACCAGCGGTTTCCAATTTATGCTCGAAGATCGTACCGGCGGCGATATTCAGCGACTGAATCAGGTGGCCGATACTCTGGTGGACGCGACACGGCAGCGGCCGGAGCTGGCCAACGTCTTGAGCACGTTCCGCGGCAATGTTCCGGCCTACGATCTAAAAATGGACGTCGACAAGTTGCAGACTTTGGGCGTGCCAGTCCCGGACGCTTACAACACGCTGCAAACTTTCCTGGGCGGCCTTTACGTGAACGACTTCAACGCGTTCAGCCACACTTGGCAGGTCCTGATCCAGGCGGAGACCGCGTATCGCAACCAGCCTTCCGACATCAACCGCTTTTACACTCGTGCCAAGGACGGCACCATGGTGCCGCTGGGCACGGTCGTGTCTCTCAAACCGACGACCGGACCCGACGTCGTCTATCGCTACAATCGGTTTCCTGCAATTCAGATTCTCGGCGGTCCTTCACCGGGGACCAGCAGCGGTGGCGCGGTGGATGCGATGGAGAAAACCGCAGCCGCATCGCTGCCGGCTGGATACGCGTACGAATGGACCGGGACCACCTATCAGCAAAAGCAGGCGCAAGGCAACGAGGGCGCTATCTTCGGGTTCGCGGCGGTGCTGGTGTTTCTATGCCTGGCAGCGCTCTATGAAAGCTGGTCGATTCCGTTCGCGGTGCTGCTGACGCTGCCGCTGGGAATCTTCGGCGCGCTGTTCGCCGCCTACCTGCGCGATTATCCTTACGACATCTATACGCAAATCGGCATCGTAACGCTGATTGGACTCGCGGCGAAAAACGCAATCTTAATCGTCGAGTTCGCGAAAGACAGTCACGATCAGGAGTTGATGCCGCTCCGTGAAGCGGCCCTGCACGCCGCCAAACTGCGACTGCGCCCGATTCTGATGACGTCCTTTGCATTCATCCTGGGCGTATTGCCGCTGGTAGTGGCGACGGGCGCGAGTTCCGGTTCGCGGCGCGCCCTGGGGACCGCGGTGTTTGGCGGGATGCTGGCAGCTACTCTGATCGCCGTGTTCCTGGTTCCCGTCCAGTTCTATGCGATCGAGACTCTGGTGGAACGGCGCAAAGGCTCCGAGCACAACCCCGGCGGTGCTCCGAAGCCCGGTGCCGGACCAACCGGTCCTAAGCCGCTCACTGGTGCCGCACCGGAGTTTGCCGAATGACACGCTTTTCGCTCGTACTAACTGGGATACTCGCGTTCCTCGCACTGAGTCTGGCGGGCTGCATGGTGGGCCCCAACTATAAACGTCCGGCCCTCGCGACTCCGGAACAGTTCCGAGGCGCGCCCGCCGGCGCATCTACGGGCGCGGCCACGCCGGATTCGCTCGCGGA
Organism: Acidobacteriota bacterium; assembly: GCA_039930665.1. Taxonomy (GTDB): domain Bacteria; phylum Acidobacteriota; class Terriglobia; order Bryobacterales; family Bryobacteraceae; genus Palsa-187. The sequence goes on along the minus strand of JBDTTL010000050.1, from coordinate 831 downwards.
GACCAAGTGGTTCGATCTGTTCCAGGACGATACCGTAAAGCAACTGGTCACCGGCGCACTGGAGCACAACTTCGACCTGCGCATCGCAGCGGAGCGCGTCCTCGAAGCTCGCGCCCAATACGGGATCGTACGCGCCAACCTCTGGCCGACGGTGGACGGGCAGGTCCAGTTCACCGCCACGCGCAGTTCCTCGATAGGTTCCGCCACGTTCGTAAGGCCGGGAACGAACCTGACTTCCAGCTACACGCAAGCCACTGGCGAACTCAATTGGGAGCTGGATCTCTGGGGGCGGCTGCGGCGGCTGAACGAATCCGCGAAGGCGCAATATCTGGCGACCGAAGAAGCTCAAAACGGAGTGAAGCTCTCGCTTATCGGCGACGTGATGAATACCTACTTCGCGCTTCGCGAGCAGGATCTTGAACTCGAAATCAGCCGGCAAACCGGCGGCATCGCCAACGATAATCTTCGCCTGATCAATCTGCGGCACGACCGCGGCGCCGCCAACGCCCTGGACGTGCATCAGGCGGAGCAGTTTTTGTACACCGCCACTGCGCAGGTAGCCAGCTCGCAGCGCGCCATTGGGGAAAGCGAAAATGCGCTCAGCTTGCTGATGGGGGCCGCGCCCAGCGACGTGCCGCGAGGCAAGACTCTAGAACAGATAGCGGCTCCGCCTCAACTTCCGCCGGGCTTGCCTTCCTCGCTCATCGAACGGCGTCCTGACATTCGCCAGGCCGAACAATACCTGATCGCCGCCAATGCACAAATCGGAGCGGCGCGGGCCCTCCTATTCCCGCAGATTTCTCTCACCGGGCTATTGGGAGGACAAAGTCG
>JBDTTL010000049.1:0-19860 GCA_039930665.1 Acidobacteriota bacterium | reverse complement strand
TGGCGATGTTGTGGGCGCGGCCGATGCCGGATTCGAGCATGCCGCCGCACCAGACCGGGATGCGATGGGCGTGCGCGAAATCATGCACCCGTTTCGCGGCATGGAACCCGCCAACGCGGCCGAGTTTGATGTTAAGCACGCGGCAGGCGTGAAGGGCGATGGCCTGCTCGGCGTGATGCGGCGTGCGGATACATTCGTCGAGGCAAATCGGCGTTTGGATTTGCGATTGCAGAATGGCGTGATCGATGATGTCATCGTGAGCCAGCGGCTGTTCGATCATCATCAGGCTGAATTCATCGAGCTGTTTTAAATGCGCAGCGTCTGCGAGAGTGTAGGCTGAATTCGCGTCGGCCATCAGTAGAATATCGGCGAACCTCTCTCGCACCTGGCGCACCACGTCGATGTCCCAACCGGGCTTGATCTTGATCTTGATTCGCTGGTAGCCTGCGTCAATTTCGGTTTGGATCTTTTCAAGAAGCTGTGCGACGGAATCCTGAATGCCGATGGAGACGCCGCAGGGGACGTGGGTTCGCACTCCTCCGCCGATGTGCTGTGCGAGCGGGATGCCCGCGCGCCGGGCTTCCAGATCCCACACTGCGGCTTCGACGCCGCCCCGCGCCATGTAGTGGCCGCGGATATGTTCGGTCCGATCATGGACCTCGCCGGCGCCCTCAAAATCGTGATGCAGGACGCGCGGCGCCACGTAGTCGGTGAGAATGGGCCAGATGGATGCGGTCCACTCTTCGTTATAGAAAGGATGTTCGCCGGCGGTAACCTCGCCCCATCCGGAGATGCCACCTGAGATCACTTCCACCAGCACGATGGCGCGCTGATAGGTGCGGCTGAAGCTGGTTTCAAAGAAATGCACCAGGGGCATCTGGATCTGGCGGAGGACGATGCGGTCTAGTCGGAAGGCCATGATGAAAACAGGTAGGTGCCGGAGTCGCTACAGCGCGCAAAGCCGGTGACGGCGAGTCCGCTCGCGAGATTCTGCTGAAACAGCCGCGCGACCCGTTGCTGAATTTCCACCACCTCATCGGGATCAGTGCGGCGAAGCCGATCGAGACCAATGGGCACGGGGACGCGCGCGAGCGTTGGTAGCTCCTGCCGAGGGCGGTTCAGATGCCATTCTGCAAGGCAGCGATCCGTGGGCAAACCTCCTCCGAGAGCGCTGGTGGTGATGCCATAGTGATTCGGCAGATACTGGCGGATGACGGCGCCCAGCTTTTCGATATTGAAATAAGCGTTCTTGAGTTCGAGCGGATCGAAGGTCCACTCGACCAGGTCGAAGCCGCGTGCGAGGGCGTCTTCACGCTGCGCCAGTTTGAGCATTCGTCCTGCGCCCGCGTCGCGATATTCCGGGAGCACGCCCAGCATGTGGCTGTGCAGATAGGCAGACTCGCCGGGAGGTGCGCCGGCTTTCACCCCGGGAATCGCGACGCAAAATCCGCACATGAAATCGCCGTCGAACGCGCCCAGCAACTGGCCGCCGATGTCGCGGGCGACTACGAAGAAACGGACGGGCAGGATATCCATGTCCTCCCAGCCCCAGATCATGCGCTGCAGTTGGACGGCGTCGGCATACTCGTGGCGGCCGGTAAGCGCGCGGACGGTGATCATACTTCGCTGTGCTTGGCCGCTTGCCACAGCGCCTCCATTTCGTCGATGGAAGCTTGCTGGGGTGTCTTGCCACACGCAGCGAGGCCGTCTTCCACTTGCGCGAAGCGGCGACGGAACTTGCTGTTGGTCTTGCGCAGGGCTTGTTCGGGGTCGACCTTCAGGAAGCGTGCGATGTTTACCACGACGAAGAGCAGATCGCCGATTTCATCTTCGATTTTCGCGGGGTCGCCGGTGGCGCGGGCGGCGTCGATCTCCGCCAGTTCCTCGCGCATCTTGTCGAATACCTGCTCGATGTTTTCCCAGTCGAAACCGGCGCCGGCGGCCTTCGCGGCGATTTTTTGGGCTTCGACCAGAGCGGGCAGGGAACGCGGAACGCCCGCCAGCAGCCCTTGCGGAGGCGGCGCGCCCTTGCTCTCTTTTTCGGTAGCCTTGATCTCGTCCCAGCGGCGGAGCACGTCGCCGGAGGTCTTCGCGCCCCCATCGGCGAAGACGTGCGGATGGCGGCGCACCAGCTTGCTGTTGATCGCGAGCAGCGAATCGGCGATATCGAAGCGGCCTTCCTCCGACGCCATCTGCGCGAAGAATACGGCTTGCAAAAGCAGATCGCCGAGCTCATCGGCGAGGCCTTCCCAATCGCGGGCGTCGATAGCGTCCAGAACCTCGTAAGTTTCTTCGAGCAGATACGGCTTGATGGTGTCGAAGTTCTGCTCGCGATCCCAGGGGCACCCGCCGGGGGCGCGGAGGCGCGCCATAATTTCGATCAGACGCTCGAAGCCGGGGCCGGGAGGCTGCCTTTCCTGAACGGACACGCGTTCTGACATGGAAACCTCAGATTATCACGCGCGTGCGGAGGGCACTCTACGCCAATTTCGCCGTCAGCATCCACTCGAGCACGCCACTCGGGTTGGGGCCGGTGGTCTCGATGTCGATGCGCACCAGCGCGCCTTTGCGGAAGTGGACCATGGATCGAGCGGACCCCAGGAGATGGGCGACGGTCGCTGAAAACAGCGGCTCGTGACCCGCCAGGAGCACTGCCGATTCGTCGCGGCGCTCGCGAATCGCTTCCCACACCTGCTGCGGCGAAGCGTCCGGCGTCAGGGCGGGAATGCGTACAATTTTGCCTTCGTAACCCAGCTCGCGGGCGGCGATCTCGGCGGTTTCAAGCGCTCGCCTGAGCGGACTCGACAGGATCAGCGAAGGACGGACGCCGGCTTGGTAAGCGCGCTCCAGCACGCGGCGCAATTTGGCGCGGCCCTCGTCGGTGAGACGGCGGTCGGCATCCCGGCCGCTGGACGCGTGATCCTCTGCAATGCCGTGGCGAAGCAAGTAGATTTCCATATGGTCGCGGTAGTGTCCGAGGATACTACCGGAAAGGACCATAATATCGGTTCTGGTATGCTGTAGGAAGAAAGGCAGGGCTGAGTCCGCCTATGAATCGCCGTTTCCAGTTCCTCGTGGTCGCATTTTCCTCCGCCGTGGTGGCGCTGCTGCTGTTTGGAGCCGTGGGCCGGAGCGCATCCCCGGATGCCCCCTACACCAACCTGGGTGTTTACAGCGAAGTGCTCTCGCGCATCAAGGCCGATTACGTGGAAGAGCCGGACATGAAGGCGGTGACGTTGGGGGCGATCAACGGAATGCTGGAGTCGCTCGATCCCCATGCCAGTTATCTGACCGCGGACCAATACAAGCAATATTTGAAGTCCAAGGATTCGAAGAAAGCCGATGTCGGACTGCTCCTTGCGAAGCGCTTCGGTTACATGTCGGTCGAAGACGCGATTCCTGGCTCGCCCGCCGAGAAGGCAGGCTTTAGCACGGGCGATGTGATTGAATCGATCAATAATGTTTCGACGCGCGACATGCCACCCGCGTTTGCCGAGCAGTTGCTGCAAGGCGATGCCGGCTCGACAGTGGAATTTGGCGTATTGCGCGTGGCGCAGACCGAAGCCAAGAAGGTGAGCGTGGTTCGGTCGATGATCGCTTACCCCGATGTGACTGGAAGAATGGATGGGCAGACGGGCGTGATCCAGGTGCAGGGTCTGATGCCCGGCCGCGTGAAGGAAGTGGCGACGCAGGTTGCCGCGCTGGAAAAACAGGGCGCGAAGAAATTCGTGCTGGACTTGCGTCACTGCTCCACCGGTCCCGATGAAGAGGGAATTGCGCTGGCCAATCTTTTTCAGGACCGCGGCCTGATCACTTATACACTGGGGCAGAAATCGGCGAAGCAGGAATTTGACGCTCAGGCATCGAAGACCATAACCAGGCTGCCGCTGGTAGTGATCGTGAACCGCTCCACTGCGCACGGCGGAGAAATCGCGGCGGCGGCGCTGCTCAGTTCCAAACGCGCCCAGCTCGTGGGCGAACGCACGTACGGCGACGCGGCGATCCGGCGGGCTGTAACCTTGGACGACGGCAGCGCGGTGATCCTTTCCGTGGCGAAATATTATTCGCCGGACGGCAAGTCGATTCAGGATAACGGTGTCACGCCCAATGTTCTGCAGGCCGAGGCGGATTCGGCGGTGGCCGATGGCGCGGCCGACGACAACCTCCCCGATGTCACGCCCGACGATTCCGCGAACAAGAAGCCTCCCGTCGACGAATTAATGAAGCGCGCGATTTCGCTGCCCGAGAAATAACAGACACCAATCATGCCGTTGTACGAGTACCGCTGCTCCAAGTGTGAGAAGAATATCGAAGTGATCCGCAAGTTTTCCGATCCGCCGCTTACTGAGCATGAGGGCTGCGGCGGGACACTGGAGCAGCTCCTTTCCGCTCCGGCATTCCAACTCAAGGGCACGGGTTGGTACGTCACCGATTACGCTAAAGCCGGGGCGAAGCCTGCATCCGATGCGGGGGGTAAGGCGGACAACTCGAAGGATTCAGACTCGAAGGCGTCTACTTCAAAGGACGGCGAAAGTAAGTCCGGCGAAAAGAAGTCCAGCGAGAGCAACGAAAGCAAAAGCGACTCTAAGCCCGAAGCGAAGCCTGCTGCCACAACCACAAAGACCGACTAGCGTTCATCCTTCAAGCATCCACGCATCAAGCCGTCGATTTTCGCCGGACCACTTCAACCGAACACTCCGCGTGGGTCGCCACGGTTTCAGAAGTGCTGCCGATTAAGAACCGGCTGAGCCCGCTGCTGCCATGTGAGCCGAGGACGATCCAGTCCGCCGGCCACGCAGCGGCTTCCTGAAGGATGACTTCCTTCGGGCTGGCCATCAAAACGGAAATCGACTGGGAGGTCGCTAAGCGGGCCGCTTGCAGAGTTTTTAGAGCCGAGTCGATACACTCCTCGGTTCGTTTCATCGCCGCCCCGCGCTGCGACTCCAGATGCTCGGCGTCCAGAGACGGAATTTCAAATGCGCCCTGCAATGCAGACATGCCGAGTTCGACGGCGCTCAGCACGCGGATTTCGGTGCCGCCCGGCCAGGGGCGCGACGCCAGCGCCTCGGTCGCGTACCGCGAACCTTCCGATCCGTCTACTGCCAATAATACTTTCAGGCTGGCGTTTCCCTTGGCGGCGGTTTCACGCACCAGCGCCACGGAGCACGGAGCGAATCGCAGCACGGCTTTAGACACGCCCCCCAGCAGGAACCGCTCGACGGCACTCATGCCGCGCGCTCCCATCAGAATCAGGTCGGCGTCCCCCTTCACGGCGTGATGCAGGATTACGGTCTTCGGATCGCCTGTTTCCACCGTGCCATCCGCTGTCAGTCCAGTTGACCGTAATTGCGTCACCGCGGCATCTACCAATTGCCGCGCGTAGCCGTTTACCTTCTCCGCAATCATGCCGAGCGCCCAAGGTTCAATAATATCGACCACATTCAGGACTTGGACCCGTGATCCCGCAGGCCAAGGACGCGTGGCGACCTGGTCGACAGCCGCTTGACTCGCGGCGGAGGCGTCGATAGCGAGCAAAAGGTTCATGCGTCCACTATCGCAATATTCCTTATGCCCACGCTTACACCCGAGCGCCGAGGGCTGCTTTCACGCGCTCCGCAGTGAGCGGAATTTCGCGCAGGCGAACGCCAGTGGCATCGAAGATTGCGTTGCCGATAGCGGCTGCCATTACGGTGATGGAGGTTTCACCTGCTCCCGTCGCCTCGTCGTCCGGCCGGTTCATCAGCACGCACTCGATCTTCGGAATCTCGATGCCCAGCGGGAGCGAGTGATAGGTGCGCCAATCCACCGACGTGACTTTTTGGTCGTCCCAAGTGACCTGTTCGCCCAGCGCGCGGCTGATGCCTTGCAATGCGCCGCCCTCGGCCTGGTTGCGCAACCCGTTGGGATTTGAGACCGGACCCACATCGATGCCAGCCCACACTCGCTTGACGATGATCTTGCCGCTGTTCTGATCCAGTTCGATCTCAACCACAACTCCGGTGTATCCGTTGTCGCCTTCGTAGGCGACGCACGCGGCGCCGCGCCCCGTGACTACTCCGGTCTTGGGGTTTTTCGGATGGGGCGAGGGGCGCGCCTGCCATTGCGCGGCTTTGGCTGCGGCTTGGAGCACTCCGCTCAGGCGCGGGTCGCGCAGATGGCGCACGCGGAACTCCACCGGATCGGCTTTGATGTGCGCCGCCATTTCGTCCATAAAACTCTCATGGGCAAAAGTATTCTGCAGACGCGCCGGTGATCGTAGCGGTCCGGTCCAAAAGGGCGAGAGTACATTGTGGACGACTACGCTCTCGCTTTGGATCTTCCCCGCGCCGTTTGCTACGCCATCGAGCCTTCCCGCCATGTAGGAAGGGATCCCGTTGCTGCTATTGCTGTAGCGCATCGGCTCCTCTGCCGGACCCGGCGTGAAGGGCGCAGGCTGGTAGCCGATCAACTTGCCGGTGATCACGTTTCCGGGAGTCGATGGGCCGGGGCGGTTCCCCATCCCTGGCGTCCACGATTCGTGCTCCCAGGCGATGATGTTGCCTTGCGCATCCAGGCCCGCGCGTTCCTCGATCACCCAGGCGTTGCCGTAATTTTCCCAGGCCATCTCGTCCTTACGGGAAAGCTGCACGCGTACCGGTTTGCCTACCGCCTGCGACAGCACAACAGCGTCGTAGGTGACCGTGTCGGCGCCGTTCAAGCCGTAGCAGCCCGCGCCGCGGCGGAAGATCACGTGCACGTTCTCGGGTCTCAGCCCGGTGATCATTGCGGACGCCGTCTTCTGGTACCACACCCCTTGCGTAGGTGAATAGATGATGGCTTTGTCGGCTTGCACATCGGCTACCGCGCACGAACTTCCAACTGAGCCGTGCATCTGGTAGGGGTGATAGAAGGTGGACTTCAGCACGGTGGCGGCAGTCGCCATGGTCTGCGCGGTGTCTCTCGAATCCAGCAACTTTATGTCGCGCGAGGGCTGCTGGCGTAAGTGTTCATAAAACTCCGACTGTTTGGGCAGGCCGGTGCCTGTGGTCCAGGAGACCTTCAATTTCTCCGCAGCCTGGATCGCCTGCCAGGGCTTCTCCGCCACCACGCCGACGAAATTCTTGCGCGTGACCACTTTCACCACGCCAGGCTGATCCTTCACCGAGCTTTCGTCGACGCTTATCAGCGTTGCGCCTACTGCGGGGGGACGCACCACGCGCCCGTGCAGCATTCCCGGTAGACGCACGTTGTGGACATACTCGAACTGCCCTGTCGCCATGGCCGGCATATCGCCCCGGCCGATGGGTTTGCCTAGAACGGTCCACTCGGCAGGGGGCTTGCGCGTGGCTTTCTTATCCAGCGTCAGGTTGAGGTTGTTGCCGCCGACTAGCTCCCCGTAGTTCACCTTCTTCGACGCATCGCCCTTTACACTGATCACGCCGTTCGCTGCGGTCAGCCGCTCGACGGGCACGTTGAGCCGCTGTGCCGCCAGTTTGAACAAGGCTTCACGCGCGGTGGCGCCGGCCTGCGCCAAATTCCCCTGATTGAAGTTCGCTGGATGAGACTGGCTGCCCGACGTATATGCCTGATCCGGCGTCAGAGCCGTATCGCAGTAGATCAGCTTCACGCGCTCGAACGGCATCGAAAGCTCCTCGGCCACCAACTGTTGCTGCGCGGTCGAAATGCCTTGACCCAGCTCTTCCTTGCCGCTATAACCGGTGACGCTGCCGTCGGCTGCGATGGCGATCCAGGAATCAACCTGGTCCATCGGCGGCGCGCCGTGCAGAGGGGCTTGACCGAACTGCGCTTGAGCGGGATCGCCCCCGGCCATGCGGAAACCTACGATCAGCACGCCGGCGCTTTTTAAAAAGTTGCGGCGGTTCAGTGCGGCGCGCGCGTCGGGAGTCATGGCTGCGGTTCTCACTTCGCCACCTCGTTCGCGTAGCGCTGTATAGCCTCATGCATGCGCACATGCGTGAAGCAGCGGCAGAGTACGCCCGAAAGCGCCTGCTGGATCTCCGCTTCCGAAGCGCGCGGGTTCTTGTCCAGGAAGGCCTTCGCTGTCAGGATGACGCCGTTGAGGCAGAACCCGCACTGGGCCGCCTGTTCGTCGATGAATGCTTTCTGTATGGGATGCGGATTTTCGGGCGTGCCCAGTCCCTCAAGGGTCACGATCTCTTTGCCCGCTACCGTACCGACCGGCGTCACGCAGGAGCGCATCGCCGTTCCGTTCACGATTGCCGTGCAAGCGCCGCATTGCCCCAGACCGCAGCCAAACTTGGGGCCGAGTAGCGCGAGGTCATCGCTCAAAACATAGAGCAGGGGAGTGGAGGGGTCCAGATCCAGATTGTGGCTCTTGCCATTGACCTTGAGTGTGATGGCGCTCATACCGATAAGGTACGCCTCCGGCGGGAATAATGCTACTTTGATTCTCAGAGCCGGGAGGCGATTGGAATGGCGAAGAAGAGTCCGGTCGGACGGCGCGGTTTTCTGAAGGGCGCGGCGGGCGTCGCTGCCGGTGCTGCGGCATTGGTCGCGGACGCTCCCGCAGTGAAGGCGCAAACTCCGGAACGCGCCGCGACGCCGCTGCCTTCTGCTGCTCTAGCCGCCACCGAGAAGTCCTCCCCTGCGACGCGCGTCGATGTTTACACTACGGACCGCCCCGGTGCCGATTTCATGGTCGACGTCATCAAGAGCCTGAACTTCGATTACGTGTGCGCCAATCCCGGCTCCAGTTTCCGCGGACTGCACGAATCGCTAGTCAACTATGGCGGCAACAAGGCTCCGGAACTGATCACCTGCTGCCACGAAGAATCGTCAGTGGCAATGGCGCATGGCTACTTCAAGGTCGAAGGCAAGCCGCTGATGGTAATGGCGCATGGCACCGTTGGCTTGCAGCACGCCTCCATGGCGATTTATAACGCCTACGCGGATCGCGTGCCGGTCTACATCGTTCTGGGCAACATTCAGGACATCAATTTCCGGCGCAGCGATGTGGAATGGGCCCACAGTGTCCAGGACGCGGCTGCTATGGTCCGCGATTACACCAAGTGGGATGACAACCCGGTCTCGCTCAGTCATTTCGCAGAATCCTCGGTGCGTGCTTATAAGATTGCGATGACGCCGCCGTACGAGCCGGTAGTGATCGTGGCCGATGCGGTGCTTCAGGAAGAGCCGATGCCGGAGGCTGACCGGCGCACCGCGCGCATTCCGAAGCTGACCTTGTCCACGCCTCCCGCGGGCGATTCCGGCGCGGTCGCTGAAGCCGCCAAGCTGTTGGTTGCTGCAGAAAATCCGATGATTGTCGCAGGACGCTCGGCGCGAACTCCCCAGGGGATTGCGTTGCTGGTGGAACTTGCCGAGACTTTGCAGGCGCCCGTGCAGGATCGCCATTTCCGCATGAACTTTCCGTCACTGCACCCCTTGAACGGCGGCAACATCGCCACCGCCGACGTGGTGCTGGGTCTGGAGGTGCAAGATTTCTGGATGGCCACGCACTCGATGACGCCGCTCAACCGCATGGGCATGGAGTCGAAGCCGATCACCAAGCCGGGCGCGAAGCTGATCACGATCTACTCCGGCGATCTCTACGGCAAGAGCAACTATCAGGACTTCGGACGTTACGCAGAAGTGGACCTGTCGATTGCAGCGGATGCCGAGGCCACGCTACCGGCTTTGATTGAAGCCTGTAAGAAGCTGATCACACCAGATCGCAGGCGCGCCATGCAGGAGCGCGGCGCGAAGCTAGCCCAAGCCTCGATGGCAGCCCGTGAGCGCGATATTGAACTCGCGGCTTACGGCTGGGATGCCAGTCCGATCAGCACCGCGCGCGTCACTGTGGAGTTGTGGAACCAGATCAAGGACGAAGACTGGTCACTGGTATCCGACGTGAATCCGTTCTTTAGCGGTTGGCCGCTGCGGCTGTGGGATTTCCAGAAACATTATCAGTATCTGGGCGAACACGGTGCTTATGGCATCGGCTACGGCGCGCCGGCGGCGGTGGGCGCTGCGCTGGCAAATCGCAAACACGGCCGGCTGACCGTGAATATCCAGTGCGATGGCGACCTGAATTATGCGCCCGGAGTGCTGTGGACAGCCACTCATCACCGCATCCCGCTGCTGACGATCATGCACAATAATCGCGCCTATCACCAGGAGGCGATGTATCTCACGGACATGGCCGCGCGCGCCAATCGCGGCATCGAGAACTTCAGTGTGGGCACCGGGATCAATGATCCCAATATCGATTACGCGATGATGGCCAAAGCGTATGGCATGTATAGCAAGGGTCCGATCACCGATCCCCAGGACTTGGGTCCCGCGATCAAGCAGGCCATCGAAGTGGTGAAACGCGGCGAGCCGGCTTTGCTCGACGTAGTGACGCAGCCGCGCTAAGGCAGCTAGGATGCAACGAATACTGATTGCCGCTCTTCTGCTCGCAGCGTCCGCTCACGCGCAGGATGCCGCGGGGGATGCGCAAGCCGGCAAGCGTTTGTATATGAAGAACGGTTGCTATCAATGCCACGGAACCGTAGGGCAGGGAACCATTGCCGGTGCGCGCATCGGTCCGCCACCGCTGAGCGTTCAAGGCTTGATCCTCTACGTGCGCCGTCCCGCGGGCCAGATGCCTGCGTTCACCGAGAAGGTCATGTCGGCCCGTGAACTCAGCGACGTCTACGGTTTCCTGAAGACCATTCCGCCGCCGAAGCCGTCCAAGGATATTACGCTCCTAAATGACTTACGCGGCAAATGACCCGTGGTACCGAGGTACCAGTATTGCTCCCGTGCGAGACGAACCGCTGGTACTCTCCCCGCCCCAGTTTGCCCTGTGATAGAGTGACCTGTATTGACAGCCAAGCTGGTATCTAGGCTTGGGCCGGAGGAGGTAGTCAATGTTGAAAGATGGTGTCGTATTATTCGTTATCTGCCTGATCGTGGTGGGTGGACTCGCTGTGTGGTGGATGAAGACCCCCATGCAACCTTTGAACGCAGCCGGACCGCAAGTCCAGGAACCTGCCGCCGCCCCTGCGCCCGCACTCGTAGTTAAAAAAGTCGTGAGACCCAAACCTAGCCCGCCGCCGGTTGTGGAAGAGCCGGTCGCCGAGGTTGTGGCTCCTCCGCCCGCCCCTGTGGTGCAGCCTCCTCCGCCATTTCCGGCCGTGGAACAAATCGTGCATGGATCTCATGAAGACGCTATTACCGACAAATATGGAAATCCGGCCCTATCGGCGGTGACCTTCGCGGATGGCCATGTGGTTGAGACCTTTGTGTACTCCAGGCAGCGCGGTCGAAATGCTACCGTCATCCGTCTTCAGGACGGCAAGGTCGCCACGGCTTATTCCCAGAACGACCCTTTGGTTCCATCGGGCTTGTCTGCTCCTCGGCGCTACTGAAGCCAATAGCGACGTTCACCTCGGCGACTCCTGCGTGGTGTCGGCCGTGAGCACCCGCGCCGTCAGCAACGTCGGCGCTACGTCTCGCGCCTAAACGATCTGCGGGCCAAGTGAAGGCCACACTTTTCCCGGGCGCAGTGGCCGAAGCGCACCGTCTACTCAGTCAATCTTAAACCGGTTCCAGTACATTTGAAAGAGTGCAAAAACGGATTCATCTGATGAATTGCGCGGTTTTGTTTCTGCTGATTCTGTGCAGCACGGCCGCATTATTGGCTCAGAACTCTATTCTTCGCGGCGTAGTTACCGATGAAAGTGGAGCCGTTGTCCCTAACGCCACCGTCACATTGTCCGGTCCAGGCGGAGTTGAAAAGAGAGCCGCCACCGGCGGCAACGGCGCCTATTCCTTCGCCGGAATGACCGCCGGCAACTACGCTGTGCAGGCGTCCGCCCCGCAGATGGTATTGCAGCAAGCGCCGGCACTGACGATTCGCGCCGGAACTCAAACTTTGAATCTGCGGCTGACGGTGGCTTCCACCACCCAGCAGATCGTGGTCGAAGAAAATACGGGACCAGCGGTGAGCACCGACGCCGCCAGCAACGCCGGCGCCACTGTACTTCAGGGCGACGATTTGAACTCTCTATCCGACAACCCCGAGGATTTGCAGGCGGACCTACAGGCGCTGGCTGGACCGTCCGCCGGCCCCGGCGGCGGCGCCATTTATATCGATGGATTCAGCAGCGGCGAACTCCCGCCCAAGGAATCGATCCGCGAAATTCGCATCAATCAGAATCCTTTCTCGCCGGAATTCGACCATCTAGGGCTGGGGCGCATCGAGATTCTTACCAAGCCGGGCACCGACAAATATCACGCCTCCCTCAATTACAACTTTGCCAACGACTTTTGGAATTCGCGCAACCCATACTCGGCTCAGAAGGCTCCGCTGATGCTCCAGGAGTTCGAGAACACTCTGAGCGGGCCCATCAACCGGCGCACTTCGTTTGCGCTTGATGCTAGCCAGAACAATGTAGACAACGGCTCCATCGTCAACGCTGTGACGCTCGCTCCTAATACGCTGACGCCCACTCCGCTGCTGAATATTTTCAAGACCATTCAGCGGCGCACGCGGTTCGGACCACGCGTGGACTATCAACTGAACGAGAATAACACTCTTACGCTGCGCTACGGATTCACTCGCGGTGACATCCAGGGCGCGGGCATCGGAGGCTTTAATCTGACGTCGAGCGGGCATCACGCCCACTACGACGTGCAGACGGCGCAGGCGATAGAGACCTCCGTACATGGCGCCGCCGTGAACGAAACTCGTTTTCAGGTCTATCACAATTCGGCCCAACTGCAGGCCGATTCTGCCGGACCTAGCATCCAGGCTCTGGGCTCTTTCACCGCCGGCGGCTCGCCGCTGGTAAATACCTTTGATACAACCAACAACTTCGAGTTGCAGAATAATACCACCTCGGTGCGGGGCGCCCATATGTGGAGGTTCGGAGTTCGCGCGCGCTATCAAACGGATGACAGTGTTTCTCCTCAGAATTTCAACGGCACCTTCACGTTCAGCGGCGGTCTGACTCCGGTTCTCGACGCCAACCAGCGACCACTGCTGGATGCTTCGGGGAAACCGCTTCTGGCCCAAATTGGCGCGGGCAGCGGAGCGTCTCAGTTCACTATCAGCGCCGGCAATCCGGAAACCACCGTGAGCCGCTTCGATATTGCTGTTTTCGCCGGCGATGACTGGCGTCTGCGCCCCAACCTCACACTCAACCTGGGACTCCGCTATGAGAACCAGCCCAACATTCAAGACGCTGCCGACGTCGCACCCCGAGTGGGATTGGCATGGGCCCCTGGCGGCCGAGCCAGCAACCCGCGTTCCAAGACCGTGCTGCGCGCCGGCTTCGGAATCTTCTACGATCGCTTCCCGGTTTCCTGCTCGCTCACCGCGGCGCGCTACAACGGCATCGTCCAGCAGCAGTACGTCGTGAACAATCCGGATTTTTTTCCTAACGTTCCTTCGCCTTCTTCGCTGGCTGCATTTCAATCCCAGCAGGTAATCCAACGAGTGAGCCCGTCACTGCGGTCTCCGTATGTGTTGCAATCGGCGGTGACGCTGGAGCGCCGGTTACCGAAGAATACGACCCTGGCGTTGACCTATACGAATTCGCGCGGCTTTCGCAACTTGCGTTCCCAGGATGCCAACGCTCCTTTCCCGGGGACCTACAATCCCGTTATCCCCGATAACGGCGTCTTCCCGATGGGGCATGGCGGTCCCTTGTTCGGGATGGAGTCCAATGGAGTCTTCCGCCAGAATCAGCTGCTCGTGAACGTCAACTCGAGATTGAGCCGGACTACTTCGCTGTTCGGTACCTATGTGTTCAACCACGCCATGAGCAACACGGATGGGGTGGAAACTTTCCCCGCGAATCCATACAGCCTGGCGGGAGAATACGGACCGGCTGCGTTCGACGTCCGCCATCGTTTGAACTTCGGCGGCTCCATCAATACCAAGTGGAATGTGCGCTTCAACCCATTCGTCATCTTGCAATCCGGTCCCCCGTTCGATATCACTTCCGGAAGCGACCTCTACGGCACGACGCTCTTCCATGGCCGTCCCGGAATTGCTACGGACCCCTCATTACCTGGAGTTGTTCAAACCCCGTACGGCTTGCTCGACCCCAACCCGACGCCGGGCGAGACACTGCTTTCGCGTAACTTTGGACGCGGTCCAGGGCAAATCTCGGTGAACATGCGCCTCGCCAAGATTTTTGCGTTCGGTGCCGAGCGTCGTTCCGCCCAGTCCGCGGGCGGCATCTTTGCTGCGCCGGCCGAGCGTCATTACAGCCTAAGCGTCTCGCTGTCCATGCGCAACCTGCTGAACCACACCAACCCGGGCCCCATTATCGGCAACATTACGTCACCACTATTCGGGCAAGCGAATGAGGTGTCCGGCAATAGTAACGGCGAAGGCTTTTCGGAAAACGCCAATAATCGGCGGTTGGGATTGCAGATACGCCTGGCCTTCTAGCGTTTGCTGGAGCGCCCTCCCTCTACGCCCAATTCTCTGTTATCCTCATCCTCGAAGATGTTGCCGCGACTAAAATCCGCGTTGGCGTTGGCGACAGTGCTTGCCTTGACCGTCACCGCTCAGGAGCGAGTGGATCTCGGCGTCGTTCACCAGATCAGGACGGAAGCTTTTCAGAACTCCAAGGTGATGGACACCGTGTTCCAGCTCACCGATGTCTACGGGCCGCGCCTCACTAACTCGCCGCAATTTCGGGCTGCCGGCGACTGGGCCGTCAAGCAGCTCAAGAAGTACGGTCTCGACGACGTCAAGCTCGAAAAGTGGGGACCCTTTGGCCGCGGCTGGGCCTACACTTCTTACTGGGGCTACATCGACGAGCCGCAATATCAGCCGCTGATCGGCTACCCGCTCGCCTGGACTCCCGGCACTGAGGGACCTCTCACCTCCGAAGCGGTGCTTGCGCCCATTCGCACCGAAGCCGATCTCGAACAATACAAAGGAAAATTTCGCGGCAAAATCATTCTGCGTGACCCTCCTCGGGACCTCCCCTTGCCCACGGACCCTGCCGGACGCAGGCTCAGCGACGCGCAGCTTGCCGATCTCTCAATCTTCCGAATTCCAGTGCCGAGCGACGGAGCGCGGCCCCGCTTCACGCCGCAGCAGGCGCGGCGGCTCCGGGAGCGGATCAATCAATTTTGGAAGGACGAAGGCGTGCCGCTGGTGGTTCGCATTTCGAGCGCCGGTGACGCCGGCACAGTCTTCGGTCTGGGCGCGGACCGGTCGTCCAAGGACAACGTCCCTACGATCGTGCTCGCCGCGGAGCACTATAACCGCATCGCGCGGCTGCTCGATCATAAGTTTCCCGTCAAACTTACTTTTGATGTCAAAGCCCAGTTCTACGATGACGATCCGGCTTCTTTCAACGTGATTGCCGAAATCCCGGGCCGCGCCAAGCGGGATGAAGTGGTGATGGTTGGCGCTCACTTCGATTCCTGGCATCTGGGCACCGGAGCCACTGATAATGCGGCGGGTTCCGCAGTTGCGATGGAAGTGATGCGGATACTGAAAACTCTCGATCTGAAGATGGACCGGACCGTGCGGCTGGCGCTGTGGAGCGGGGAAGAGGAAGGTCTGCTGGGCTCGCGCGCCTACGTCAAAGAACATTTTGCCGACCCTGCCACTATGAAACCCACTCCCGAGCACGAACGCTTCTCCGGCTATTTCAACCTCGACAATGGCAGCGGCAAAATTCGCGGCGTCAATTTGCAGGATAACGACGCCATGCGGCCTATCTTCGAAAAATGGTTTGAGCCGTTCAAGGACATGGGCGCCGGAACCATCGCCCTGCGCAATACCGCCGGCACCGATCACCTTTCTTTTGACACCGTGGGCTTGCCCGGATTCCAGTTTATTCAGGATTCGTTGGATTACAACACCCGCACTCACCATTCGAATATGGATGTGTACGATCGTATCCAGCCCGCCGATCTGAAGCAGGCCGCCGCCATCATAGCGTCGATGGTCTATAACACGGCTACGCGCCCGGATAGACTGCCCCGCAAGCCACTGCCCAAGCCGCGCCCGCCGCGCTCCGGCGAGGATTCCCCCGCGGGCGCTACGCCCTCCGTTGGCATGGCCGCTGCGCCGCGCTAAGCTTGATAAGCGATCGTCCACCACAAGAAATGAAGAGGGGAGTTTTTTCACTGGTCTTTTCCGCGGCGCTGCTCGCCGGCATGCCGGGCGCGGCGTTGGGTCACGACATCATCACCACCAAAATCACCTTCGACCGGGAGATTGTCCGCATCGTCTACGCGCGCTGTGCGATTTGTCACCGCGAAGGTGGAAGCGCATTTTCTCTCACCTCCTACAACGAAGCGCGGCCCTGGGCCAAAGCTATCCAGGAAGAGGTTCTCGAGCGGCGGATGCCGCCCTGGGGAGCCGTGAAGGGCTTTGGCGATTTTCGAGACGACCAAGCCTTGACCCCAGAACAAATTGAGCTGGTGGGCGACTGGGTGGAAGGTGGCTCCCCTGAAGGTGAGGAGAAGGATTTGCCGCAGACGCCGAAATGGACGGCTCCGCCGACGCCCATTCACGGGCCTTTGAAGCTGGCTGTCAGCGGAGACTACAAACTACTGAAACCGCTTGGTTTGGCCGGTATACGGCCACAGCAAATAGCCTCCGGCGCTTCTTTCCAAATGATTGCCGAGTTGCCTGATGGCAGCATCCAGCCTCTGCTTTGGCTGCAGCCCTATGAGCCCGCGTTTGGACACCCATTCTGGCTGCGTGAGCCGCTGGCGCTTCCGGCCGGGACTGTTGTTCGGGGTGTACCGCCGGGGGCGGTTGTGGAACTGCTGCCAACCCGTTAGTTTGCAAGGCGGAAGGGTACCTAAAAGTCCTTGCCTAATCCTGCCATTTGGGATAGGATGAACGATTTCGTATCGCGTAATATTAATTAAGGGACCTGTGTCACTTCTCAGACTATTGTTAGGCCGCGTTGCCACGGGATTGGTCTGCCTATGAATATTACTGCTATCTTCATCCGCCGGCCGGTGATGACCTCGCTGCTGATGATCGGTATTTTGATCTTCGGAGCGGTCGGGTATGTGTCACTTCCGGTGAACGACCTGCCGGTAGTCGACTTTCCTACCATCATGGTCATGGCTAACCTGCCGGGCGCGAGTCCGGAGACCATGGCAGCGTCAGTGGCGGCTCCGCTAGAACGGCAGTTTTCGACGATTGCCGGCTTGGATAACATGACGTCGTCGAGCCGGCGCGGGTCGACTTTTATCACCATACAATTTACGCTCGAGCGTAATATTGATTCGGCCGCAGCGGATGTGCAGAATGGAATCTCGGCAGTGGCCCGGCGGTTGCCTCCCGGAATGCCGAATCCACCAACGTCGCGCAAGCTGAATCCAGCGGACCGGCCGATCCTGCAGCTTTCGCTAAACTCCACAACTATGTCGCCATCTGTTGTGGATGAATATGCCGAAACCGTAGTTGCGCCGCAAATTTCAACGATCGACGGCGTTTCGCAGGTCGCCAATTTTGGCGGCGGAAACGGATCGAAATACGCGGTCCGAGTGCAACTGGACCCCAATAAGCTGGCAAATCGCCAGATCAGCCTGGATGACGTATCGGGAGCCATCGGGCAGCACAACGCGAATTTGCCCACCGGCACGTTGTGGGGCGCGAATCAGGCGTTCACGGTGCAGGCCAACGGCCAGCTCAATACGGCGGATGAGTATCGGCCGTTGATTGTGGCTTACCGCAATGGATCGCCTATCCGGCTGCAGGATCTCGGCCAGGTAATCGACGGAGTCGAGGACGACAAGAGCGCGAGCTGGTACAATCTGCGGAATTCCAGCTCGTTGGCGGTAAACCGCCAGCCGGGTACCAACACGGTTGAGATTGTCAACACCATCATGAAACTGATGCCGACTTTCCGGGCCCAGCTCCCCCCCGCCATCAGTCTGGACGTCATGTCGGATCGCTCCGCTGCAATACGTGAGTCGGTGCACGATGTGAAGTTTACACTCATCCTAGCGATCGTACTGGTGGTGCTGGTGATCTTCCTGTTCTTGCGCAACGTGTCGGCGACGTTGATCCCCAGTCTGGCCCTGCCGCTATCTATTCTCGGCACCTTTGCCGTGATGTCGCTGTTTGGCTATACCGTCGACAACCTGTCCTTGATGGCGCTAACACTGGCGGTGGGTTTCGTGGTAGACGACGCCATTGTGGTACTTGAAAACATCGTGCGGCACATGGAAATGGGGAAGCCGCGCTTTGAAGCGGCGCTCGAGGGCGGCAAGGAAATTGGCTTTACGGTGCTTTCGATGACTCTGTCGCTGGCTGCCGTGTTTATTCCGATCTTGTTCATGGGCGGCATCGTAGGACGTCTGTTTCATGAATTTGCCGTGGTGATCATGTCGGCGATTATCATTTCCGGCATTGTTTCCTTGAGCCTGACTCCCATGCTGTGCAGCCGCTTCCTGAAACCCCACAGCGAGGATCATAACTTCCTGTTCAAAGCCACGGAACGAATTTTCGATTTATGGCGCGACACCTATGTATGGACCCTGCGCCGCGTGATTCGCTTTCGCTTCGTAACACTATTGGTGGCTGTGGGTACGCTGGTGGCTACGGTTTTTGTATACAGGCTGGTGCCTACAGGTTTTATTCCCAGCACCGACACCGACAGTATTCAGGGCCAAATTCAGTATGCTCAGGACGCCTCCTATGACGTGATGAAGAAGAGCACGTACATGGCTGCGCAGATACTCACCAAGGATCCCAATGTGGACGCGACGGGCGTGAGCGTGAGTGGCACCAGCAATTTTGGGCGCATTGAAGTGAGATTGAAGCCGCGCAAGGAGCGCAAACTAAGCGCGGATGAGATCATCACGGAGCTTCGTCCCAAGCTGGCGGGGATTCCCGGGGGACGGGTATTCCTGACTAACCCGCCTGCCTTGCGGATCGGCGGATTCGGTGGCCGCAGCCAGTACATATTCACGCTGCAGGCGCAGGATCTGGACGTGCTTTACCGTGCCGCGTCGAATTTTGAGAACGTGATGAAACGGATTCCCGGCTTGATCGATGTCAATAGCGACATGCAGATTGCCAGCCCTCAGGTAACGCTTGACATCGACCGGGATCGGGCTTCCTCCATGGGAGTTTCAGCTACCCAAGTGGAGAGCGCGTTGTTTAGCGCTTACGGAACCCGGCAGGTTTCGAATATCTTCACGCCCACCAATGACTATCAGGTAATCATGGAGCTGATGCCCCAGTTCCAGCGCGATCCCAATTCGCTGCACTTGCTCTACGTTCGATCGAACACCGGCAAGCTGGTTCCCCTGGAATCCGTGGTCAAGCCGCACAACAGCGTGGGAGCTTTGTCGGTGGCGCATTACGGCCAATCCCCTGCGGTGTCTTTCTCGTTCGACATGGCTCCGGGCGTTTCTCTCGGTGACGTCACGGGTCGAATTCAAGAGGCTGCTCGTGAAACTCTGCCGGCGGGCATTCGCACGGCGTTCCAGGGCACCGCGGCTGCCTTCCAGTCATCCTTCGCCGGCATGGGAATGCTGCTGGTGATGGCGATCCTGGTGATCTACATGGTTTTGGGCATTCTGTATGAAAGCTTCATTCATCCCTTAACCATTTTGTCGGGTTTGCCTTCGGCCGGATTGGGCGCGCTGGTTACGCTGCTGGTCTTCAAGAACGAGCTCAACATATTTTCATTCGTCGGCATCATCATGCTGATTGGAATCGTGAAGAAGAACGCCATCATGATGATCGATTTCGCGGTGGATGCCCAGCGAACGATGGGTTCATCGCCTGCGGAAGCGATTACGGAAGCCTGCCTGGTGCGCTTCCGGCCCATCATGATGACCACCATGGCGGCCCTAGTGGGCACTTTGCCCATCGCTCTCGGACTCGGCGCCGGCGGAGAAGCTCGT
>JBDTTL010000048.1:0-19905 GCA_039930665.1 Acidobacteriota bacterium | reverse complement strand
CCTTCAGAGTATGAAGCGGGCCACTTAGGAAAAGGAGAGAGTCTCAGCTTCTTAGGGTTGCGATTGAATTTTCAACTTGTCCGTCACCGAGAATACTCCGGGTACTCCGTTTGCCGCTATATAAGCAATCTGGCGGTCGCCCTCATTGAGGACAACACCATCCAGGGTGACACTGCCGTTCTTTACGATGATGCGGATGTCCGGCTGGACGCCCCGGAAATATTTATCCAGCGGAGCCGAACGCAGCAGGGTATGCAGGGTTCGATACCGGATCTGATCGTCGAAGCGCGATAGCGGCAAGACCTCGATCTGGTCGTTCACGGCAGTTACGCCGGGAATGCGTTTGACGGCCCGCTCCACGTCGAGCTTACGCACCGGTTGCGTTACTTGCCCGGAGAGCGTCACAACTCCGTTGTCGACCTGATAGTTCAAATTGTCAAAAACGCCGATGTACGGAACCATCAGGATCTCGTGCCGCACCTGCTCGCTGAGAGTGCGAGGCGTCGGGTTCGTAGCCGCCAAAACCGCCACGCCCATCAGTCCAACGCCCGCAATCATAGCAGTTAGTATGTGTTTTGTGGTTTTCATATTCTTGATCTCACGCTATATTGGACGCTGGTTGTGCTCCGAAGTTGCAGTTCGATCGGCGCAACCTGTTGCCAGCGGCGTGCGTATACACGCCTCCGATATCCAGTATCAATCGAGCGCAGATCACGTCAGGCGAAAGAGCCGGACTTAGGCGAGCATTGTTCTCGCGAGCAACGTTCTCGCGAGCAACGTTCTCACAAGGAACGACAGTTGGCTGTGGGGTGGCTGGTTGGGACGCAGCGCAGGATCTCAGGCGTTGGGCCGCTTGCCCCGGCGGCGTCTCCTGAAATATTTGGCAAAAGCGGCATTGACGCGGCCTTGCCATTGTGTATAATTCATCCATGCGCTTACTCCTGATATCACTTGCTTTAGTGATGTGTTTGACCGCCTCTGCCCAAGATGAGAAGAAAAAGAAGGGACCGAGCCCGTTCGCAAATCCCAAGAATCTCAAAGTTCTCCCGGTGGAAGGCCTGCAGCCGACCATGCAAGCCTACCGTGCGGGGTTGGGTGTGATGTGCACCTATTGTCATGTGCAGGGCGATTTCGCCAGCGATGACAATCCCAAGAAGGAAACGGCCCGGATGATGATCCACATGGTGATGGACATCAACTCGAAGTTTCCGGATGGCAAGGCTCACGTGAGCTGCTATACCTGCCATCGCGGCGAGGAAGAGCCCAAGATGGCTCCTCCGCCTGCCCAGTAGGCGGCTAAAGATCTTCTCCCGCGCGCGACCGGTGCAATTCGTGCCGGTCGCGTTTTTGCGTCTGTGCATTTTTGTAAACCCTCTTCAGCAGTTCCCGGCTTGCTAAGCTGAACCCATGTCGTTCGACGGGCTGCGTGTGCTTTCACTCGAAAGCCGCCGCGCATCGGAAATCGAGATCCTGATTCGCCGGATGGGCGGAGACCCCTTGGTGGCGCCCTCCATGCGCGAAACTCCGCTGGACCAGAATTCCCAGGCCCTGTCGTTCGCGGAGCGTCTTTTCGGAAGCCAGTTCGACATGGTAATCCTGCTCACTGGGGTGGGAACGCGGCTGCTCAATCAGGTGATCGAGACGCGCTGGCCGCCGGGATCGTTCGCCGCTGCACTGCGGGGCATCGCCGTAGTGGCCCGCGGTCCCAAACCCATGGCGGTGATGCGCGAATGGGATGTTCCGGTGGCTATCCTGGTGCCCGAGCCAAATACCTGGCGCGAAATTCTGGCCGCGACCGAAGGACGGCCCGAGAAGCGGGTTGCAGTTCAGGAATACGGCCGCCGCAGCCCGGAATTGATCGACGGCCTGAGGGCACGTAACTCGGAAGTAACCTCCGTCCCGGTTTATCAGTGGGACTTGCCACATGACCTTGGTCCGCTACGCGAAGCTGTCCGTAGGCTCGCCGCCGGAGAGATCGACGTAGTGCTACTGACATCCTCGGTGCAACTCGAGCACCTGCTGCGGATTGCTGCGGAGATGGAGCTCGAAGACGCCGTCCGCCGAGCTTGCAGCAGGATCGTGATCGCTTCTATCGGGCCCACCACCAGCGAGACTCTGGCCGAGCTTGGCCTGCCTGCCGATTTTGAGCCCAGTCACCCCAAGATGGGGCTGCTGGTGAATGAGACCGCGCAGCAGGCCCGGCGGATTCTACAATCGAAGCAGTGAATAAAACGCGCCAGAAGCCGGGCTCAGAGGGTCCGGACACGGGCAACGGGGGCAACGCCGAATTTTGGCGCCTGATGACGCGTTACCTTCCGGCGATCAGCCTGCTGCCGGCGAGCGTCGTGGCGGGGTACGCGATGGGCTACGGCCTTGACTATGTGTTTTCCACGACATTTCTTCGGCTGGTATTCATGATTCTCGGAGTGGTTTCAGCCGTGGTGCAGTTAATTCGTATTCTTGGCAGCGATACTAAATGAGCGTGGAATGAGCATCGACTTCTACGAGCGGGCGCTCCGTCGCGTCCGCTTCCTGGCCATGGCGGTCGCTCTGACCGGAACCGTCGCCGTCCTGCTGGCCTACGATTTGCGGACGGCCACTGGATTCATGCTGGGCGCCGCCCTCTCGATTCTCAATTTTCGAGGACTATCGATGCTGGTGAACGTCATCGGCGGAGCGTCTAAGCCGGGGCCGCTGGCAGCCGTTCTGATCGCTCTCCGGTATCTCCTGATCGGCTGCGCTATCTATGTTATAGTGAGGTTTCTTGGGGTTACCCCGGCGGCTGTCGTGTGGGGACTGCTGGCCGCTTTCGCGGCGGTAATTCTGGAAATTCTCTACGAGTTAATCTTTCGTATCCATGAATGAAAACTGGCTTACCGCCATCTTTAACGAGCATCTGTCCGGCCCAGCTAACGCTATCCTAGGCTTGATCGGCATGAAGGCGCAGAACGCCGCACAACCCTGGGAAACCTGGCTGGTGATGGAGCTGCTGGTGGTCGTAATCCTCGTCATAATCGTGGCGATGGCACGGTCGTGGCTCTCCGTCGACCAACCCGGCAAACTTCAGCACGCGGTGGAAGGCGTTTACGACTTTCTCAAGACGCAGGCCTCCGAGGTCGGTATTGAGCATCCCGGGAGATACATCAACTTTTTTGCAACGTTGTTTATCTTCATTCTTGCGATGAACCTGATTGGCATCATTCCAGGATTCGAATCGCCTACCATGACCGTGTATGTGCCGGCCGCGCTCGCGGTCTCGACCTGGGTTTACTACCATTTCATGGGAGTTCGCGAACTGGGCTTCTGGAAGTATCTCGCTCACTTCGGCGGGCCCATTCTCGCGCTGGCTCCGCTCATGTTTTTTATCGAGATTATCGGCCACGTGGCGCGCATGCTTTCGCTAACCGTCCGTCTTTATGGCAACATGTTTGCCGGCGAGCAGATTACCAACGTTTTTATAAGTCTTACCTACTTGATAGTACCCGTGGTTTTCATGGGCCTGCACGTGTTTGTTTCATTTTTGCAAGCCTACGTTTTCACCCTCCTCACGATGATCTATGTGAGCATTGGAACTTCGCACGAACATTAATCTGGCATAATCGCGTTCGAGCGTGAGCCGCCGTTCCCCCCGGTTCGGATTGGAACCACCTCCTCGGCGCAACTTTAATAAAGGAAGGTACACAGAAATGCGAAACAAAATGATGCTGCTGATGGTGGTGCTATTCCTCCTGGCGGCCTGCCCGATCTTTGCGCAGACCACAGGCGGTTCGGGCATGGCTCCCGGCGAGGTGAAGTTCTTCGGCGCCATGCTGGGCCTGGGACTCGCTGGAGGGCTTTGCGGAATCGGCCAGGGCAAAGCAGTTGCCGGCGCGGCGGAAGCGATTGCACGAAACCCGGCTGCAGCCGCTGGAATCCGATTTGCACTCATTCTTGGTCTGGTGTTTATCGAAACGCTGACCATCTACGCACTCGCTATTGTTCTGAGGGGCTAACCTCTAATTTCGGGGCGGGCCGCGCGTTGCTTGCCGCTCGCCCCATTCACTATGAAGCTGCACGGCATTCTCCCCCCCATCGCCACGCCCTTCGATCACCACGGCGACTTATACAAGATCAAAGTTCAGCACAACGTCGAGAAGTGGAATCGTACTGGGCTCGCGGGCTACGTAGTTTGCGGCTCGACCGGCGAGAGCGTTTACCTGACCACCGAAGAAAAGCTTCAATTATTCGAGTGGGTGGCGGAATACGCCGCGTCCGATAAGTTCCTGATGTGCGGAACCGGCTTGGAAAGCGTGCGGGAGACGGTTGCCCTCACGAATGCCGCGGCCGAGCGCGGTTACAAGGCTGCACTGGTGCGCACGCCGCATTACTACAAGAATCTGGTGCATAAGATGGACACCCAGATTCTCTACTTCCGCACCGTCGCCGACCAGGTAAAGATCCCGGTGATGATCTATAACTGGCCGCAAGTCACCGGCGTCGACATTTCGGCTGATGCGGTCGCGACTCTATCGCGGCATCCGAATATTTTCGGGATCAAGGAAAGCTCCGGAAATCTTGAAAAATGTATTCAGATGATCAAGGATGTCGAGCCGGGGTTTCAGGTTTTCACCGGCTCGGCGCCGACACTCGCGCCCTCGTTGGCGATCGGCTGCGCGGGAGCTGTGCTGGCGTTCGCCAACGCAGCGCCGTATGCGACCATCAGCATCTGGGAAGCGCATCGCTCGCGCGAGTTTGCTGCAAGCATGGACTGGCAGAATCGCATTTTGCGCGCGGCGCAACTGGTGACTGTTAAGTACGGCGTGCCCGGTTTGAAGTACGCCATGGATCTGAACGGCTACTACGGGGGTCCGCCGCGCCTTCCACTTACCGTCATCACGCCCGAAGCGAAAAAAGAGATTGAGCAGGCTTTCGACGGCCTCAAGGGCTGAGCGCCCACAAGGCTGCCAGTTCGTTTTTGCTGACAAGCCGATCGAACTCGACCAGTCTGCGGGGACGCCCCTTGCCGCGTAGAGCGCCGCTGCGTAAATCGCGGTCCCGATAGAGGACCACGTCGGAAATCCGATCCGCCACGAACCCCAAGAGATGCTGACGAGAGCCTTCCGTCAATTCCAGGACTACAATTTTCGGCTGACTACCCTGGCCCGCGTGCGGCAATTGCAGCCTACTCCGCAGGTCGATTACGCAGACCACTTGGCCCTTTAGGCTGGTGATTCCCAGCAGTCCGGTGCGCCCGGACACTGCCGGTTCAAGGTCGCTAAGCGGCAGGATCCCGCGAACGAGCGCGGCTTCGAGGGCCAAATCCTGGCGAGCCACACGGAAGGTCAGATAAGATTTGGGTGAGTTTCCCACTCATACCTCATCGCCCTGGAGCGCCGGGGTTTGAGAGGAGGAGCGGTCAGTCGGCGGGGGCGGTTAGCGGCCGATCAGGTCCCGGAACTGGTCTTCGTCGAAACCCAGGGCGATTTTGGATCCCGCAACCAGAATCGGACGCCGGATCAAATTGGGATGTTGCGACATCAGCTTGATCGCGTCGGCGCGCGGCGGGGGATTGGTCTTCATTTTCCGTTCGCGGTAAAGGTCATTGCGAAAGTTCAGGAACTTGATGTAATCTCGCGTTCCGATCAGCGCGTCAATCTCCGCTTCGCTGAGGCCCTGGTTGAGATCGATTTCCTGCACTTTCACGCGCTGTTCTTGCAGCCACTTCTTGGCCTTGCGACAGGTCGAACAAGTCGGCTTTTGATAGAACTTCATCGCCGGCGTCGGCCTAGAACTTCTTCAGCTCTTCCATCACGGCGTTGATACCGCGCTTGCGGTAAATCTGCACCAGGCGCTGCTCCTCGGGCGAAGGTGCCACCACGCGGCGCAGCACCGGATCGTTCAGCTCAGCGCGGTTGGGAATCCACATAGAGCCGTCGCCGAATTCCACGCTGGAGACGAAGCCCGTCATGCTTTCGACCGACGTCCGCGGGTCGAAGCGCAGCGCCGCGTCCTGCAAAAGCTGGCTGGAACTGCTGGGCGGCAGGCGCATTTCCGACGGCATGGAAGCCGCCAGAAACTCCCGCCCTTGGGAATCCCGCACGATCCAGCCCATCTCCAGGTAGCTGATTGAGCGCGGGGAGCGATTGTGGACCACCAGCTTCGGCTCCCTCGCCTCGTTGCCTGCGATGCGCGCCATGCCACTGGTGGGCTCTACCGGAGCGTCCGGGAATTTCAGAAAAGCGAACTTCAAGTCGCGCTCACCGTCCGTATTGGTCGCGCGCCCCCGCACCATCTGCACACCAAACTGGGGGCGGTCGGCATCCCGCGCCAAGCTGGCGAGCAGTTCTTTCTGTAATCCGTCGGGACCGGCTTGCTCCAGCAGGGCCTTGAAGAACTGGCGGTCGCGGCGGGCTTCCAGTTCCCACACCATCATGGATCGCCGCGAATGCAGCTTATCGGGACCGTAAAAATTCAGGTCGTCGAACAGGACGCCGTCGAGGCTGACTTCCACCATCGGGCTGACGCCTACTCCGATCGGCCGCAAGAGGTGTAAATCGCCGCGCACCGAAAATATTTCGCCCGGCGCCACGTCCAGACTGGGCACCGAGATCGAGCCTTTCCCGCCCGGTGTAGCCTCTTGCGCGAGTACCGTCAGCGTGATGCCGCGAATACGGCGCTGGCTCGCGTTGCGCAGGGAAAGCGCCACGCGCACATCAATCGCATAAGCTCCGCCGCGCACCGTAGCCGCCGATCCGCCCCATTCGTCGCCGGCCAATGTCACGGGTGCATCGTGCGGGAAATCGATTTTGTGCGCCAGATTCTGTTGCCCGCCCAACGATGCGGGGCCAGAGGCCTGGCCGTAGGAGAGCGCGGCGACTCCGAACAACGTCAGGAAAACTCTACTGCGCATAGACGCCTGTGATGGTCACCTGGCCGGTGTCCGTGTCGATATACCTCGCCCGCGCCGATCCCTGCACGCTTAACGTCACATTGATCGGCCGTTGTTGCCCTTGCGACATGCCGAGCGTGCCGCCATTCTGCTGCAACTGAATTCCCGACGCCGAAACTTCAACCGTTGGCCCGCGATCGTCGAGCGCGAGACCATTGCCGCGCCACGGCCCCGCCTGCGCAATTTTCTGCATCGCACGGCTCAATGCGACGCTATCGGCGCGTGGCATATTCAGCCACCAGGCGCTCACGAGCAGGACTGCGACACCGGCGCTGGCGGCCGCAACTCGCCACCCGGTGCCTAGTGCAGGCCTGCGGACCCGCGACGCCACGCATTCACCCGCCTCCAGGCCCACACGTACATTGGCCGACATCTCCGCCGCCATGCGATCCCAATTCACGTCCACCGGCATTTCCGCCGCCAGACGGCGAATCGACTCCCGGTCGCTGTCGAATGCGGCGATCCAGCTCCGACAACTCGCGCAGCCAGCTATGTGTAAGCGCACCAGGGGACTTCGCCACAGGGGTAAATCCCCAGTCGTGTAGAGGGCCAAATCGGTTTGTGCCGGATGCGTCATCTTGAACCTGTACTTCTCACGCCAGGCCGCGTTTCTGTAGCCGGGCGAAATGTTTCCGCAGTTTCACGCGGGCGTTAGCGATATGCGAACGGACGGTCGCCTTGGAGCAACTCAACCGCTCCGCTACTTCTTCAGCCGGCAGATCTTCCACATCGCGCAGCAGCAGCGCGGTTCGCTCCCGGTAGGTCAGGATATCCAGCCCCGATTCCAGATACTCGCGGCGCTCGTTGCGGAGAACCATCTGCTCAGGACTCTCCATGGCGGAAACAGCTACCGGTTCCGGCATCTCGTCGAGTTCAGAAAAACTCACGCGTCCCGAACGCCGCAGGAAGTCGATAGCGGTGTTGCTCGCGATGCGCGACAGCCAGTGTGCTGCCTTATCCAGATCTTTGAGTTGATCCTGCCGCTGTAGCGCCTTGATGAAAGCTTCCTGGGTAAGATCCTGGGCGTCCGATACGTCGCCCACGATCCGGTAGATCAGCAGGAACACCCGGCGCATGTTGTCGGACACAAACCGGCTCTGCGCCTCCGAGGCGAGCGTTGCCGCGTCATACCGGGTCGAGCCTGGGGTCTCGCTCATCTGGCGTTCGAAAGATACCGATAAGGCGCTCATCGCTGGTTCAGGCGTACTTGCCCTTCACCAACCTGACGATTCACGCCCCTAAAGCGTGCAGCCTGAATCCTTGTTATCAGCGGCGCTATCCTAATAATATATGAGGCGTGTAGCGATTATCGGCATCGGCAAGACGGCTTTTGGCGCGTTCCCCGACCGGGATCTGCGCTCGCTCGCTGTCGAGGCGGGCAAGAAATGCCTGGCGGACGCCCACGTAAGTCCCTCACAAGTAGAAGCTTACTACCTGGGTAATTTCGCCGGACCATCCTTCGTAGGGCAGAACCACCTGGCACCATACATTGCGGGCGCGATGGGGATCACGGGCGTTCCCTGCACACGCTTTGAGGCGGCCTGCGCCTCCAGCGGCTCGGCGTTCTATCACGCGGTATCGAGCGTCGCCGCCGGATTGAACGACATCGTTCTGGTTGCCGGGGTCGAAAAGATGACCTCGCAGACCACTCCGAAGGTCACTGAGATTCTCGCCGGTGCGGGCGATACCTGCGGAGAAGTTCGCGCCGGAGCCACGTTTCCGGCCCTATTCGCCATGATCGCCCGACGCCACATGTTTCAGTACGGGACGACGCGAGAAATGATGGCTGCGGTAGCGGTTAAGAACCATGAGAATGGGGCGAAGAATCCGCTGGCCCACATGCGCAAGATCATCACCCTGGAACAGGCGCTCAAAGGGAAGCCGATTGCGGAGCCGCTCACGGTCTTCGATTGCTCCCTGATTAGCGACGGCGCGGCGGCCGTGCTGATCGCGCCGCTCGAACGCGCGGCGGAATTTACCAGCCAGCCCGTGAAGGTTCTGGGCATCGCCCAGACTTCCGATTACGTGGCGCTCGACCAGAAGGAAGACATCACGACATTTCGGGCCGTGGCTGCGGCCGCGCAGAAGGCTTACAAGATGGCCGGGGTCACCGCTCAAGATATCCAATTCGCCGAAGTGCACGACTGCTTTACCATCGCCGAGATCATCGCTACCGAGGACCTCGGATTCGTGAAGAAGGGGGAAGGCGGACCGTATGCACTGGCGGGCTGCACGCGGCTGACGGGACCGCTGCCGATCAATACCAGCGGCGGCTTGAAGTCCAAGGGACATCCGGTGGGAGCGACCGGTGTGGGGCAGATTTGCGACTTGGTCTATCAACTGCGCGGTGAGGCGGGAGAGCGCCAGTTGGCCCGCCACTCGTTGGGCCTGGCTGAAAACCTTGGCGGTTCAGGGGCGACCGCCGTAGTCACGATTCTGGGGGCGGCATGAAAAACGGGGTCGTTTACACCGAGACTGTGGTCCATGCCGCGCCGGAACAGTTCGTAGCGGATGGGCCGTATCAATTGGCGATCGTGTCACTAGAGGAAGGCGGACGCCTGACCGCGCGGGTTGACGGTGAGCGGGTGGCCATCGGCGATCGCGTCGAGTTCGTTGAGGATCGCGGCGGCATTCCGTTCTTCCGTAAAGCGTGAAGCTCCATCTCTACTACATCGGCAAGGCGCGCGACAGGCACGCCAATGCCATGGCCGAGGAATATATCAAGCGCTCCACGCGTTTCGCGAAATGCGAGATACGTGAGATTCACCCGCTCCGTTTTGATCCCTGGGCCAAGCATCCAACGGCCTCGAAGATCCTGCTTGATCCCGCCGGCCGCGCGCTCGATTCCGCCGGGTTCATTTCTCTAGTGGAAAAGGCCGAGCGTGATGGGCGCGACCTGATTTTTCTCATCGGGGGCGCCGATGGCCTCCCGCCGGAATGGAAGCCGCGCTCGGATTTGCTTCTGGGGCTCTCGCCGATGACCATGCCTCACGAACTGGCGCGCGTGGTGCTGGCCGAGCAGATTTATCGGGCCTTTACTGCGCTGCGCGGGCACCCCTACCCACGCTAGCCGTGAGGGCGCCGCTGGCTGTGAGGGTTGCACTGCGCGTTAGGGACGCACTGGGCGGATGGAGTGCGACAGCCGCGCCGGGTGCACTAACCGTATGGACTGCCCGAGCCGTGCGCGGTGAACTAAGCACAGGGGCTGCACTAGCTATGTGGGCCGGGCGAGCCGTGTGGGCCACGCGAAACTTGGACGGCTGGTGGACGGCGTGCGTCGCGCTGATCTGGTTCCGATTCAGCGGCGCGGTCCTGGGTGCGGCCGGGCCCGCCGCCTGGATGACCGTGCCCGGGAAATAATGCCCTAGTATGATGCGCGCGGGATAACCATGCCGAGCGATTTCGATCGCTCCTAACTGGCACATGCCGACCCCGTGCCCGGAAGCCTTACCGCGCAACGGGCAAGCCACTGAGTAATACGGATAACCGGGTTGCGGGATGGCGGCGCCTTCCCACTTGGTCTGTGCCAGCGACTTGGTATGTCCACCGCAGTTGGCGGAGTACAGCGCGGCGATCACGTCGCCTTTATACACCAGAACCTGCCCACGGGTTGCGACGGCCGCTCGGCTCGCTGCGCTGGCGGGTTGAGCAAGCCCCTTCAAGAGCTGGCAGTGCTCGGTATCGCAAAAATCGAAACCCTGATGCCGGTTGTGCGCGCCTGCCAGGTAGGAGCGCGTGACGACCGCCTGGGCTTTTCGGGCCTCAAAGGGAAGCCCAGCCGCGCCCTCCGCCTCGACAATGGCCGCGACGGCGCTCTCGCGGTCCATCTCCACAATGGCCAGCAGCTCCGAGCCGGAATGGAGCACTTCGAGCCGGCCGAGGTATTCCCGAGGCGCCACACCCGACACAGCCAGCCGGAAACGCACCATCGTTCCGTTGCGGCCGGCAACTTTGGCCGGGCCGTTAAGCGGCATCGTGCGTTCACCCTGAAGCACCTCAGTGCGACCTTGCGATTCCACTACCAGCGTCTGCCCCTGGGCCGGCTGTAACTCGAACTGAACCGGGTGGAACGACCCGAGGACACTGATATGGACGGTTGCGGCGATGGTGAGGGCGAGCATGTGATTGGCTTGTGCCACGCCTTATGCGCGCAGGAGCCCTAATTATAACCCGGTACAATGGGGCGTGGCGTACTATGGCGTACTATGATGCTCTGCTGATCGTGTCGTTCGGGGGGCCGGAGAAGCGCCAGGACGTTATCCCCTTTCTGGAGAATGTTTTACGAGGACGAAACGTCCCCCGCGAGCGCCTTTTGGCGGTGGCCGAACACTATTATCATTTTGACGGCCGTAGCCCGATAAACGATCAAAACCGAGAATTGATCGTGGCCCTGCGGGAGGCGGTGAAGCTGCCTATTTATTGGGGAAATCGCAACTGGCATCCGCTGCTGGCCGATACTCTCCGCCAGATGCGAGGTGACGGTGTGAGCAAGGCCATTGCTTTTACCACTTCCGCGTTTGGTTCCTATTCCGGCTGCCGCCAGTATTTGGTGGACATTCAGCGCGCTCGGGCGGAGGTGGGCGCCGGCTCCCCGGAAATAGTGAAGATTCCTCCATTTTTCGGACACCCAGGGTTCCTTGAAGCCATGACCGATCGCGTCCGTGCCGCGTTGGCCCAATTACCTCACGCGCGCCTGGTCTTCACCGCGCACAGCGTGCCGGTTTCGATGGCCGAGGCCAGCCCATACGTGCAGCAACTGGAAGCCGCCTCGCGCCGTGTCGCCGAAACCGCCGGCGTTAGCGACTGGAAGCTGGTCTATCAGAGCCGCAGCGGACCGCCCACCCAGCCCTGGCTTGGTCCCGATATTTGCGACTACCTGCGCCAATCCCCCAGCGACACTATCATCGCTCCCATCGGTTTCCTTTCGGATCACATGGAAGTGCTCTACGACTTGGACACGGAAGCGCGTGCCGTGTGCGATGAACTGGGGGTGCGCATGGTCCGGGCGGGCACCGTGGGTACCCATCCCGCCATCATTCGGATGATCGCCGAACTGATCGAATGCGAACCGGAGCCGTGTGCGGAAACCTGCTGCCCGGCGCCTCAGCGCCTGGCATCGCCGGTAATCAGCCGGTAGACTTCACGCTTCGAGAGGCCGCGCTGGCGGGCGACCAGCTTAATGGCTTCCATGCGCGGCACACCCTGCTGTTCGGCTGCGCGCACGGCTTCTTCGATGGGCGTGTCGTCAGCTTCTATGGCGTCGCCTTTGCCGATCAGCAGCGTGATCTCGCCTTTTACTGACGGGCGCAAGGCCAGCTCCGCTCGTACTTCCGCCGCCGTCCCGCGCAAGAACTCTTCATGCAGTTTGGTGAGCTCTCGCGCGACCACCACCGGCCGCTGGCCCATCACTGCAGCCACATCCTCGAGTGCTTCCAAAATCCGATGCGGAGTTTCGTAAAAGATCAGTGTGCCGGTTTCCGCCTTCAGTTGCTCCAGGGTCTTTTGCCGCTGCGAAGACTTCGGCGGCAGGAATCCACAGAAGCGAAACGCATCGGTCGGCAGTCCCGCGGCGCTTAATGCGCTCACTGCGGCTGAGGCCCCGGGGATCGGCACTACTGGAATGCCTGCTGCGATGGCCGCTTGCACCAGACGATAGCCGGGGTCCGAAATCAATGGCGTTCCGGCATCGGAAACCAGCGCCCCGTTGGCGCCGCCAGCCAGTTCATCTGCCAATTCCAATGCACGCCCGGATTCGTTGTGCTCGTGATAGCTCACCATGGGCTTAGCGATCCCAAAATGCTCCAGTAGTTTGCGGGTCTGCCGCGTGTCTTCGCAGGCGATCCAATCCACTTCGCGCAACACGCGCAGCGCGCGCAGCGTGATGTCTTCCAGGTTGCCAATCGGCGTCGCGACGATATAGAGAATTCCAGTCACCGTAGTACGATGAAACGGTAACTGAAATGGACACTCGGACACAAGATCCCGCCGGCTACTACGTTTGGGAAGTGCCCGGGCAGGCTGTGGTAGTTCACTTGCGTCTCGAGGTCGTCGATCGCCTTGCCGCGGAGGTCGTGCGTGGTTTCGGCTCGGTTCCGAAACGCGGCGCAGAAGTTGGCGGCTTTCTGATCGGCACCATCCAACCGGGTGTTCCGGCGATTGCACGAATTGACGATTTCGAGCCGGTCGCCTGTGAATACCGCCGCGGCCCTTCGTATCTGTTCACTGAAGAAGACGTCATGGCTCTCGACGACTCCAGGCGGCGGCTCCAGCCCGCCGCTTCGCCCTCGGCTTATGCGGTCGGCTATTTTCGCAGCAACACCCGTGATGGATTCTCTCTGGAACCGGAAGACCTGGAAATTCTTGACCGCTTTCTCCCCGGCCCGGCCCACGTCGCTTTGCTGATTAAGCCCTACGCCACCAAAGTGAGCGTCGGTGGATTCTTCATTCGCGAGCACGGTGAGTTTCCCCAAGCGAGTCCCCTGGAGTTTCCCCTGCGACGCCGCGAGTTGCTGGGAGAGGAATCTGCGCCGCGCCGTTCGCTCGCGGAAGGGCACGGAGAGCGCGCCGCACGCACCGCCTCCGCTACGCAGGTAGCCTTCGGATTTACCGGCTCTGAGCCCGCCCTGCCGCTGGATACTGAACCCGCGCCCCCCAAGTCTCGCTTGCGCACCGGCTGGGTGTGGTTCCCGCTCATCTTTCTTTTCATGCTGCTGGGCGTAGGGCTGGGATATGAGTTGTCTCTGACCCTGGGCGCGCGTGCGGCTGCGAATGCCGTGCAGGATTTCTCCCTGTCCTTATCGGTCCAAAAAAGCGGCGACAACCTGAAAGTCAGTTGGAGTCGACGGTCGCCCGCCGTGCGGTACGCGCAGAGAGGCTTGCTCGAAATCGACGATGGCGGCTATACCAGGCCCGTGGCGCTAGACGCCGCCCAACTGCAAAACGGCACCCTGATTTATCGGAACGTCTCAAACGCGGTGCGCTTCCGCATGACGGTGTTCCCGCAGGCTCGCGTCAGCGTGGTGGAGACTCTAGAATGGAAACAGTAAACGCTGGAATGGAAACAGTAAGGGGCCGCGCGCCCCGCTCAAGGCGTCTTCTCCTTTTTCCGCTGCTTGGCAAGCTGGCTGAGAACCGCCAGTTGATCGAGATATTTTTTCAGCGGTCGCGCCGGAGTGCCCCATACCGGCTGGCCCGCGCGCACGATCTTCGACGTCAGAATGCCGCTTCCCGAGCCCACGATCGCACGCGACTCAATCCGCGCCTTGTCGCCAACGCCTACTTGGCCACCAATCACGGCGTAGTCTTCCACCACCACGCCCCCTGAGAAGCCGGTCTGCGCCGCCACCACAACATTGCGCCCGACGCGGCAGTTGTGGCCCACGTGAACCAAGTTGTCCAGTTTAGTCCCATCGCCGATCGAGGTCACGCCCAACGCCGCCCGATCCACGCAGGAGTTCGCCCCGATTTCCACGCGGTCGCCGATTTCCACCCGTCCCACCTGCGGAAAATTCTCGTAAATTCCATCTGTTAACACGTAGCCGAAACCGTCGGCGCCGATCACGCAGCCCGAATGCAGGATCACTTCGCGGCCGAGGGTCACGTCGCGATAGAGGGTGACATGGGCGTGCAGTATACATTTTTCGCCAATCACCACATAGTCGCCGATCACACTCCCCGCGCCGATCGAGGTACCCGCGCCGACGCGCACACCCACGCCAATCGAAACCGAGGGACCGATGTGCGTCCCCGGATCGAGGATCGCGCCGGGCCCGATCACCGCGGAGGGATGTACTCCGGGCGCGTGCTCAATCGTGGGATAAAACCTGGGGATCACGCGCGCTACTGCCGCCCTGGGATGAGGCGTACGCACCACCGTGCGCTCCGCGATATTGTCGAAGTCAGAGGGGACCAGCAGGCACCCGGCCGCCGAAGCGTCGACAAGTTTGCGCGCCCGCCCAGTGGACACGAACGACAGATCCTCAGGCCCTGCGAATTCAAGCGCCGACACCTTGCGCAGTACTCGCTCGCCATCGCCCTCAAAAGGAGCCTGCAAAAAGGCAGCCAGTTCTTTGACTCGCACGAATCTAGTATGCCATCGTAGCCGGGCCAATAAATGGGCGTTTCCCCTTAGGCGGCGATGCTCGCACGGCCTACGGAGGGAACGCCCAGGGCACGGATCGGAGGAGTACGTGCTGATTCATGAGTGCGAGGGAGGCAGGAAAAATCTCATAAAATCGGTGGCATCGGTAAAAGGCGGGCTGTAAGGGGCAGGGAAACTGCTATCTTAGTCGCGCGAACCGCTTTCGCAAGCCAAGAAATTGCAGGGGGATACTTATGGACCGTCGTCGTTTTCTGCAAAACAGTGCCGCCGCAGGGCTTGCCGCCAGCTCGGCCCGCGCCCAAACGCCCAGGCGCAATGCGGCCACTCGATCCGGCAGGTTCTGGCCGGACGGAGCACGCCTGGTAGTCTCGTTGTCGCTCCAGATGGAGGCCGGTGCGCAGCCCGAGCGGGGCGCGGCGGGGCCGTGGGGCGTCCTCGACACCAAGTATCCTGACCTGCCCACTGAGAAATGGTACGAGTATGGCTACAAAGAAGGCATCCCGCGCTTGCTCAATATGTACGATCGCCACAAGGTCAAGGTGACTTCGCACATGGTGGGCGCGGCCGTCGAGAAAAATCCGGCTTTGGCGAAAGAAATCGTCCAGCGCGGCCATGAAGCTGCCGCGCACGGGCAGACTTGGGCGCCGATCTGGGCCGCATCTCCCGAGGACGAGCGGGCATCCTACGAAGCCAACATCCGCGCCGTCGAGAGCGCCACCGGAGCCCGCCCCATCGGTTACAACGCTCCTGCCATGCGCGCCACTGCCAAAACTTTCGAGATCCTGCAGGATTTGGGTTTCCTCTATCACACCGACGATCTGAGCCGCGATGAACCGTTCGTGATCCCGGTCCGCCGCAAGCCTTTTGTGGTGGTGCCTTACACGTACATGTTGAACGACCTGCAGAATTATGAGAACCACTGGCGCACCTGCGCCCAGTTTTCGAGCGAGCTCAAGGCAGAGTTCGACGCGCTCTATCTCGAGAGCGAGCGCAAACGCCGCATGATTTCGATCAGTTCGCACGATCGCGTGGCCGGACGCGCGTCGCGTACTCAGGTAATGGACGAATTCATCGCCTACGCGCAGCGCCACCCAGGGGTTGTGTTTATGCGAAAAGACGAAATCGCGCGCTTCGCGCTGTCGAGCCCGCAGACCATCCGTGAAGGGGAATTCGCTTGAGTTTTAGGGCGTGCCTGTCGCTACTTTGGCGGTTGTCAAAACCCCGCCGGCAGCGAGAAAGGCAGCGGACATCTCGGCGGAAGCGGCTTCATTAAGGCTGCGCACCGCATCCGTGA
The DNA here is from genome assembly GCA_039930665.1 of Acidobacteriota bacterium. GTDB lineage: Bacteria > Acidobacteriota > Terriglobia > Bryobacterales > Bryobacteraceae > Palsa-187. The sequence goes on along the minus strand of JBDTTL010000048.1, from coordinate 3,582 downwards.
CCAGTTCCACGCGCTTACCGGTCTTGAGCAGCCCCCAAGCCGCAAGCTTCACGCAGATCTCGGTGACTACGCCATAAACGACATAGCGTTCCGCACCCAACTCGCGGAGAACGCGCGCCAGGTTTACGTTCGTGAAGCAGTCGAAGGTTTGCTTTTCGAGTACAATTTGCTGCGCACCGTCGATGCTGAGATCAGATCCGGAATTCGGAATCACAATGCGCCGGGTCAATAGCGTCGCCTCTGGTTTGTGCTGTCCTATGGCGCCTGCCACGCAATGCGGTGGCCACGCCTGGAACTCAGGGTCGTTTTCGGTGTGCGCGTCCATTGTCGATACCAGCGGAATTTCCTGCGCACCGGCGAAGCGGTTCAGCGCGACGATCTGCTCGACGACCTTCTCGGCGCCGGGCACGTAAAGCGCCCCGGAAGGATACATAAAATCCAGTTGCGTATCCACGTCGAAGAAAACCGTCTTCATCCCGCGTACTCCCGGCGCACTTGTTCGGTTAGCTCCTGAAGTTCAGGACTCAACTCGACGCGCCAAGCATCCTTCGCCTGAAACAGGCTATGGCACGGAGCAGGCAGCCGCGCCAGGCGTTCCGCCGCGTACTTTCGCACCTGGGCCGTGGTTGGCAGAGGCTCCACCAGCTTGCCGCCCAGGATCACGGGACGCTGCAGGGCCTCGATCCCATCGCTTCCGCACGCAATGCACTCGGTGGAGCGGCCCAGCACATCATGGTCCCAGGAGCGGAAAATCTGTTTAGCTCCCGGCAGCGTATGTTTTTCGTGACTGAACTTGGCCGTGTAGCGGTGTTCCCCGGCGGTCTCCATTTCGACCATCTTGTAAATCACTCCGAGCGACGGGGCGTCGGACGATGTCGCCAGGTCGGTTCCAACGCCGAAGACATCGATGGGTGCGCGGGCTGCCACCAGCTCGTGAATTTTGAACTCGTTTAAATCGCCGGTGGCCATGATCTTGGCGTCGGCAAGGCCCGCGTCGTCCAGAATCTTGCGCACCGCCGGGGCCAGCTCGACCAAGTTGCCGCTGTCCAGGCGGACGCCCCACAACGGAGGTCCCAGCGATGCGGCCAGTTTTGCGCCTTCGATCGTATCGTAGGTGTCGATCAGGTAAGTGGTTCGTTCGCCCAGCAACTTCTGAAGCTGCTCGAACGCCGCTCGCTCGGTCGGAAACGACATCACCCAGGAATGAGCCGCTGTACCGAACACATGTACTTTGTAACGGAATCCGGTTTCGGAGTTGCTGGTCCCGACGCAGCCGCCGATGTACGAAGCCCGTCCCGCGAGCACGCCTGCTTCGGGCGAATGTGCGCGGCGTGTGCCGAACTCCACCACATCGCGGCCCAGGGCGGCCTTCACCACACGCGCCGCCTTGGTGGCGATCGACGACTGGAAGCCGATCATCGCCAGCAAGTACGTCTCCGGAATCTGTGCCTCGATGATGGGGGCCCGCACGGTCATGAACGGCTCTCCCGCAAATACCGGGGTGCCCTCCGGTATGGCGAAAACGTCGCCGGTGAAACGCAAACCAGCCAGCATTTCGAAGAAGTCGGCGCTCGCGTACTTGAACTGCGGGATGCGGCGCAGGTAAGAGACCTCCTCCGGAGTGATTCGGAAGTTGAGCAGGTAATCGACGGCCTGCGCGAGCCCCGCGGCCAGAATGAAATTGCGATTGTGGGGCAGCCGCCGCATGGAGAGCTCAAAGGTCGCGCGATCCTGCGCCTTCCCGGCTTCGAAATAGCCGGCAGCCATGGTCAGCTGGTAAAGATCGGTAGTAAGGCCGAGGCCCACTACTTCTTCTTATCCGGCTGCGCTTCGCGAACGTCACCCACTGCCTGCCGCAGTTGATTTACCACGCCAGCCTCCAACTCATAGAATGACGCATCGCCGCCCCTTCGCGCCAGGAAGCTGCCGCCGGAGGCTGCAGCCGCAATTTCCACTTTCTCGCGCGACTTACCCTGGTTCGACACTACGGTCACGGTTGTGACGGGTGTCGTGAATCCCGAGTCGACGAACTTGCTAGCGGAAAGATCGCGCAGGCGGTCGACAAAAGCCTGGACGCTGGTGGAGTCCATCTTCTTTCCCCCGGACGCCCAGGTCTCACCGCTCTTATCGAAAATCGAGGTCTTACCGCCGTCGGTCGCCTCGATGTGCGTGGGGTCGCTGAACCCGAAATCGAAAAGTTTCTTGTTGCGATAGTTGTCGACCGGCTTATCCAAAGCGTCGCCCAGCATCTTGGAAACTTTATAAATGCCGGCGACCGCACTCGATTTCACATAATACTCGTCTTTGGCCTTGCGGATTTCCAGCGTCTTGGTGCCGTCCTGGTCCGTCACTTTGGCAATCGCCAGCACCGGCGCCGAATTGAACGCAGCCGCGTTCTTCTTGTCGTCCTGGACGCTGCTTAGATCCATTTCCGCGTTCTTTAGCGCTTGCGCAAGATCATCCGTCTGAATGCTATCGGCGCGCATCAGCTTCGGCTTCACGATCTGCCAGTCATTGTCCTTCTTGGCGAATGCGTAAGTCTGCTTCTGCGCCGATATCTCGATGCTAAGGACTTTGTCCTGCGTGAAGGGAAGCAAATGCTTATCGCGAAGGTCTTTGGCTTCCTTGTCAAATGCGCTTTTGGTGTAAGACGCCATCGTGAACAGGCGCGGATCGCCGTCGAGTTTGGCGTAGACTGCGCTGCCGCTGGGAGTGTTTTCCCCGATCAAAAGCTTGCTGGTCTTGCCGTTCTTCGTGCCCAGATCCACTTGGATCAACGCGGGGGCAAGTCCGTAGGGCTTGAGATCGGTTACATTCGGATCCACCACCCGCTCCGCGTCGATGCTGGATGCGGCGCTGGTGATGGCTGACACTGCCGACGAATCGGCCGCCAACGGCTTCGGCGAAGTCATCTCCCACTTGCCTGCCTTGAGTTGCAGAGTGACTGGATCTTCGCCGCGGTGCCGGATCTCAATCTGCTGGATGGTATCCGCGTTGAGCGCGAGAATTTTCGGGGGCGCGTCCGCCGCCGGCTTGCCCTCTTTGGCCTTCTCCTGCCGATTCGACCACCATAAGGCGACCGCTAATCCGGCCAGGAGAACGCCGGCCGTCAACATCCTGCCCCACTTCATAATGTCAGCGTCGCTTCCACCATACGCTAAGGCCGGCCGCCAAAATCAGCAGCGGAATGGCCAGCACGCTGGAATAAAACGCGAGCGCCATCTGGCTCCGCGTCATGGTCAGGCGCCGGTCTTCGGGCTCTTTAGGACGAATCGAGATCAGATCCTCATCCGCGGAGAGCCAGTTCATCATGTTCAAAAACAGGTCGCGATTGCCTGCCAGGCGCAAGTAGGTGTTCGCCACCCAACTCGACGACCCCACAGCCACGAATCTTCCGCCGCCCGTCTTGAACGTACCAGCGGCGCCGAGCACGAACGGTCCCTTCTTGTCGGAAGGGGATTGCTTGATCTCCGACGCCGCCAGGTTGGTGGTGGCAAACGAATCGTCGGTCGATTCAAACAGTTTCTCGACGGTGGTTTTGTCGCCGTTCTTTATCTCAAGCGATCGAGCAATCGGGAAACC
>JBDTTL010000047.1:0-20052 GCA_039930665.1 Acidobacteriota bacterium | reverse complement strand
GCCCACATCGTCGGACTCGGCCTTGGCGAGCGCGGCGAAGTCTCCGCCCGCGGCGATCTTCGCGCGCAGATCTTTGGCTTTGGCCAGCGCCTCTTCATCGGTCAAATCCTTCTGCCCCTCCTTCAGCGCCACAGGCGAGCCTTTAAAGCGAATCAGGATGTGGCGCGCCGCCACGGTTTCCCACTCGTTCTTGTGCCCGTCGTAGTAGGTTTGCAAGTCGGCGTCAGACGGCTTCGTGTCCTTCGATATCTGCTGAAACAGGAGTCCGGCAATCAATTGATCGTCGCGCATCGCGAGCTGTATTTTGGCCTCCGGCGTCTGGTCGATCTTCAGCCGGCGAGCTTCTTGGGCCAGGGCCTTCAACTCGGCCAACTGCTCGGCCAGTTGCCGCTTAGCTTGCGGATCCTGGGCCGCCCCGCGACGCTCCGGAGGCATCTGCGAAACGATCTGAGTGAAAATCTGCTCGAATTGAGCCTTGGTGATCTTTTCGGTGCCGATCGTCAGGACCACGGTGTCGGCCGACACGGCTGCCGTGGGGGCGGGAGCAGGAGCCGGAGTGGCGGCAGCGGGCTTCGGAGCCATCGGTTTCACGGGTGTTGCGGCAGGTGTCGCGGATTTGGTCTGGCCTGAAACGAGAGTCACAACCAGGACAAGACCGGCAAAGAGGAGCGAAATTCTCATAACCTTTAGGATAGCAGGCAGGATCGCAGGGGCTACAATGGCTAGCGATGGGCCCCCTTTTATATAGCGTAGATGCCGGGATCGCGCGCATTACCCTGAATCGTCCGGAAAAGCGCAACGCGCTGCATCCGGAGCTAATCGCGGCGTTAAGCGGGGCGCTGGCGAGTTCGTCGCACGACGCCTCCGTCCGCGTAGTTCTGATCACCGGCGCGGGCAAGGACTTCTGTGCGGGGCTTGACCTGGTTGCCCTAGACCAGGGCAACGACGCGGGGGCGCTGGAGCATCTGGAATCCGCGCAGCGTCTGGCCGACGTGTTGCTTGCGATACGGAGGCATCCGCGCCCGGTAGTGGCGGCGGTGTATGGGCGAGCTTTGGGCGGCGGCGCGGGAATCGCCACTGCCTGCGACCTGATTCTGGCGGCGGAAACAGCGGCCATCGGGTATCCCGAGGTAAAAATCGGCTTCGTGCCGGCGATTGTGGGGGCGTTGCTGCGGCGGGCGGTCACTGAAAAACGCATGTTTGAACTGCTGGTCAGCGGCGAGCCGGTGGCCGCGACCGAGGCCAAGGCGATAGGCCTAGTCAACCAAGTATTCGCCGACGCGGAGTTTGAGGCGCGCGTCGAAGCCTACATACAGAATCTGGCGGTGAAATCGGCGAGCGCATTGAGTCTGACCAAGCAACTTCTGTATCAAATCGATGGGATGACCCTTGAGAAAGCTATCCAAGCGGGCGTGATCATGAACGCGGTATCGCGGTCGACGGGAGACGCCAAGCGGGGCTTCGCCGGATTCCAGAAAAAGAAGTAGCGGCGGCCTGGCCCCCGTCGGAGACCGCCCTACAAAGCGATTCGCGTTATCGTGGAAGTACCCAATGGCTCGCAAGCATTTCGAATGGAAAGTCCGCGACAAGCTGATTCAACTCGGCGAGCGCACGCTGATCGTAGGCGTATTGAACGTCACGCCCGATTCGTTCTCCGATGGCGGTAAATATTCCGACCCCGATCGCGCCTTTGCGCGCGCGGTAGAAATGGAAGAAGAGGGCGCGGACCTGATCGATATCGGGGCTGAATCCACGCGTCCCGGTTCCGTCCGCATCTCGGAAGCCGAAGAACTGCGACGCCTGGTGCCGGTGCTGAAGCGCCTGCGCAATAAACTCACAGTGCCGATTTGCGTCGACACCTACAAGTCCGGAGTTGCATTAAAAGCTCTGGAACTGGGCGCGGACATCATCAACGATCCCAGCGGTCTCACCATCGATCCGGAACTCGCGCGGGCGGCGCGGCAGGCCGACGCCGGGCTGATCGTCAATCACATGCGCGGCATGCCGGAGACCTGGGCCAAGCTGCCGCCGCTCAAGAATCCGCTGGCCACCATCGCCGCCGAACTGGATGCTTCGGTGCATCGCGCGGTGGGCGCGGGGGTCGAACGCCGCCGTATCGTGATCGATCCGGGGCTGGGTTTCGGCAAACGCAAGGAACAGAACGCGGAGATTCTCGCCCGACTGGACGAGCTGGCGCGTCTGGAACTGCCGCTGATGGTGGGCCCGTCGCGCAAACATTTCCTCGCACGCGAGACGGCGCTCGAAACCGAGTTCGCGGGAGCGGCAGCGGTCACCGCGGCCATTCTCTACGGCGTTCACATGGTGCGCGTGCACGACGTGAAGGCGATGAAGGCCGTCGTTGAAGTGGCTGACGAAATCGCCAAGGCGCGCTTCGACGTCACGGCTACCGTCGTTGGCACCGCGGGCAGTAATGTGTCCCGCGCTGGACCACGGTAATCTTGCGAATCGGCGTCCCGCAGACGGAGCAGGGCTCGCGCTCGCGTCCGTAGGCTAGATGTTTGAGCTGAAACCAGCCACGTTCGCCGCGGGCATTGACGTAATCCGAAATTGACGAGCCTCCTGAGCGGATGGCCGCGCCCAGGATCGCGCGCATGTGCTGATGAATGGCCGCCACGCGAGCGGCACTCAACCGCGATGCTTGCGCTAGCGGATGCACGCGCGCCGCGAACAGCGTCTCGTCCACATAGATATTGCCCATGCCGGCAAGGAACGTCTGGTTAAGGAGCAACGCCTTGATCCCGGTCTTGCGCGGTTTCATGCGCGCCCGAAATTCGTCGAGTGTGACGTCGAGCGGCTCCGGGCCGAGGCGCGACAGGTCGTGATTCCAGAGAATGCGTCCGAACTGGCGCGGGTCGGTATAGATCAGCGAACCCGTGTCGAGCGTGAAGACTCCATAGGTGTGCTTAGCCGGAGCGGCGTCGAGCAGCAACCTGCCGGTCATGCCCAGGTGCACTGTCAGCGAGCCTTGGTCGAGTTGCATGACGATGAACTTACCGCGGCGCTGAATCGATAGTATGGTGCGGTCCGCGAGGCGGCGGGCGAGCGTCTTGCGGCTCCCTGGCGTCACGAAGCGCGAGGAAAACGACGCCGCTACGATGCGTCGGCCGCGCAGGTGTGGCGCGAGCGAGCGGACTACGGTTTCAACTTCCGGCAACTCAGGCATCGCAACTCAGGCACCAACGGATGGCGGCAGATCCACGAAGATCTCGCCATCTTCCACTTTCACGGCGTAAGTCGCCTGCTTCAAGTCCTCATCCGCGGTGTTCGCGCCGGTACGGCAATCGAACTCCCAGGCGTGAAACGGACAGGTGAGGATGGGTCCGTCCAGCGCGCCGTGCCCCAGCGGTCCGCCGGAATGCGGGCAGATGCCGTCGATGGCGTGCAGAACGCCCGCCACGTTGCACACAGCCACCGCGTCCCCGTCGCCGATTTCAAAGTGCGTCGCCGAGCCTGGGGGCAGCAGCTTCAGCGAGCCCACCTTTACGAATGCCATGCCTCTTTTTTGTACCATGAGGGTCAGAATGCCCCGCCGCTTTCTGTGCTGGTTTCTCGCGCTGGTCTCGATGGCCGGAGCCGCGTCGGCTCAAACACCGGGCCGATAAGATTCGCCAGCAGGTAGGCAAGATCGGCGTGCTCGGCAATATACTGTCGACGTGAATGGCGGCCCGCAATATTACGGCTCGGTGAGCCGGATCGGCTCCGATGACTTCTCTCTCAACGAGGTCGACCAGCACCGTGAGATCACGCTACGCTATAGCGAAGCGAAGAGAGTGCGCGCGGACTATTGCACGACGCGCAATATCCGGGGACAGCGCATCCATCCTTGTACGCGGCTCATCGTCACGCTGGCGGTGGTGGGGGCTGCTGGCGGTAGTGTTCATCGCATTGGCTTCGGATAAATTGTGAGAGATTTGCAAAAGCATTGGGAGACCGTCTACGGGTCAAAGAGCGACGCGGAGTTGAGCTGGACGCTGAGTGAGCCCGCCACGTCGCTGGCGCTGATCGCCGAAGCGTGCCCCGCCGGGCGAGTCATCGACATCGGCGGCGGAACTTCGTCGCTCGCCGGGAGGTTGCTGGATCGCGGCTATTCAGTCGCGGTGCTGGACATCTCTCAGACGGCGATGGATCGCGCGCGCGAAGGGATGGGAGACCGCGCGACTCAGGTGAGTCGGATGGTGGCGGATGTGACCTCGAGTCCAATCCTGGGGAGCTTCGACGTGTGGCATGACCGCGCGGTGTTTCACTTCCTCACGGCGTCCGTCGACCGCATGGCTTATATGGCGCTGCTGACGCGGACGGTTCCGATCGGCGGGCATGCCGTGATTGCAACTTTCGCTCTTGACGGTCCGGAAAAATGCAGCCGGCTGGCAGTCCAGCGCTACGACGGGAGCACGCTTGCGGCGGAACTGGGACCACGGTTCAAGCTGCTCAAGACCGTGCCGGAACTGCACCACACCCCGTGGGGCGCGTTGCAGTCCTTTCAGTTCAGTTTATTCGAGCGTGTGTGACAGGCGAGGCGCGAGCGCGGCCGCCGCTCTACTCACTCCTGATCCAGCAGTTTCTTATGTTTGGGCTTCTTTCGGGCGGTTTTGGGCAGGATCGCCTGAGAGGGCTTGACGACGCCCACCCGCTCTCGCGCAATTGCCCGGACTTCGTTGGATTGGTCGAATTTTGGCGGGTTTTTAACCCGCTTGCGGCGGCTCATGAAATCACGCTATGCTATGCTGACAGATATAAGGAGGCCGTATGTTACGTTCTATCGGCTTGCCTGAGTTAATGGTCATCCTGGTAGTCGCCATACTTCTGTTCGGCGGCAAAAAAATACCTGAGCTGGCAAAAGGCTTGGGCGAAGGCATCCGCAACTTCAAAGACTCTTTGAAGGACCCCAATGCGCCGCCCGACGACAAGAAGCAGGCATAAAGGCTTCCTGGCAGCGTCCGCAGTTTGGACCTGTCTGAATCGGAATTCAAGAATAAACCCCGCGACGGCATCGAGCCGCGCGGGGTTTTAATTTTTAGCCAGCCGAGTTGGCAACGGCTCCGCATTTTGGCGGTGCTGCTTCCGACTACTTTTTCTTCGGCGGAACGATCGAGTCCTTCACGGCCTTGGCGACGCGGAATTTTACGACTTTCTTGGCCGGAATCTTGATGGCTTCGCCGGTTGCCGGATTGCGGCCCATGCGCGCCTTGCGGTCCACCCGCACCAGCCGGCCGATGCCCGGCAGAACGGCGACACCGCTCTTTTTGGTCTCGGCGATAGCCATATCGGCGTAGGCCGTGGTGAAAGCCTTAGACACCTTGGTAGGGACACCCACGGTCTCCGCGAGTTTCTTGATCAATTGGGATTGCGTCATTTTTGCTGCTGCCATATTGCTCCTTTTTTCGAAATCTAATTCTCCCGATGCGGCGTTTCCGTCGCGCGCCACTAGCGCGAAAGCGGCGACGGGCGCGCATTTACTACTGCATCATACGGGATGCGCAATCCTGGTGTAAAGAGAAAACTGCACGAAAACATCGATTATTAGCGGGTTTCGTGCATTTTGTGGAAACCGCTACGCCGCAGCGGCAGCTTTCGCGCGATTCGCTGGAACAGATGCTATGCTGGCAGCGTAACGACCCATGAGCGAGTTACAGGATCAACTGGAAGCTCTGCGCCGGCGCATGGAGCGCGTGGCAGCGGCTTGCGATGAAAAATACGAGAAGCCGGAAAACCCTTATTCGGCGGGGGGTTCCCGCGTTTTTCCACAGAGTTTCCACATCCAGGAGTGGTTTCCAGGCCAGGAAATCGAGACCGAGTACGGAAAACATTTCGAGACCGAAACGTTTTATCCGCGCCACCGTCGCCACGGCTCCGCAGAGCTGAGCGAACTGGCGGAGCTGCCCTGCAATCTTCTCGAAACCCTGTCCCAAGGCGCGGTACGCGATGTTCCGCCCCACGAGTGGGCCTTTCTCGACACGGAAACCACAGGGCTTGCGGGCGGCACTGGCACCTGCGCGTTTCTAGTCGGGGTCGGGCGCATTACTCCCGAAGGCTTCCGCGTGCGCCAGTTTTTCATGCGCGATTATGGCGAGGAGCCCAGCCAGTTGGATGCTCTCTCGCGGCACCTGGAACCGTTCCGGGTGCTGATTACGTACAACGGAAAGACCTTCGACCAGCCGCTGCTCGAGACCCGCTACCGCTTGAATCGCACGCGCTCACCTTTTACTCGCTTCGAGCATCTCGATCTGTTGCATGGCGCCCGCCGCCTGTGGAAATTGCGCTTCGAGAGCTGCCGCCTGATCGACCTGGAACAGCAGATCCTGGGCTTCGAGCGCCAGGGCGACGTGCCCGGCGCTATGATCCCCTATATTTACTTCGACTACGTCCGTACCGGAGAGATGGCGCGGCTTTTGCCGGTGTTTCATCACAATGCAATCGATATCCTGACACTCGCCTGCCTCACCGGCATCGTGCCCTATGCTTTCAATAACCCGGCCACGGCTACGCTCCGCCATGGCGCCGAGATGGCGGGGATCGCGCGCTGGCTGCGGGAATCGGGCGAGACCGAGCAGGCCCGCACGCTGTTCCGCCGTGCGGTGGACGCCGGCCTGCCCGACGATATTCTCTTTCGCACGCTGTGGGACATCGCGGCACTCGATCGTAAATTGGGATGCGACGACGCTGCACTGGCAGTGTGGATCGACTTGGCGGCGTGCCGCAATCCCTTCCGCGTACGCGCTATGGAAGAACTCGCGAAGCACCACGAGCATCGCACTAAAGATTACGCGCAGGCTCTGGAACTGACCCGCGGCGCGCTGGCACTGGGGTCTTCGGCGGGACTGCGAAAGCGCGAGGAACGGCTGGCGAAGAGGGCAGCCAAGTCGTCGGACGGCGCTTAGGCGCTAGCGGATTATTGGAGTTTGGCCGCTTCCGCGGCGGCGGCCTCTCGCGAAATCAATTTCGGTTGAACGCTCTGGTGCGAGCCTTCCTCCACGGTAACGAGCGTCGCCTTAGATGTGAAGCGTCGGAGGAATTCAGAATCGTCGCTCAGGCCGGGATCGAGATCTTCCCACGCGGCGATGTAATAGTCGCCCGGGGCGAGGCCCGCCATTTGGAAGTCGCCGTTCTGATCGGCAACGGATCCACAGGCCTCAGTTAGATTGTAGGGTGAGTCGTTCTTGGGCCAACATGTGACTTTGACTCCGGGGATCGTAGCGCCGTCCTGGTTTCTCACAGTACCCAGCAGTTCCGCTCCGCGCGGGGAAATCAGGATATCGAGGGTGCCGCTCACGCCGGAGGTTAAATCGATGGGCATACGTGTCACGTCCTGGCCGGCGAAATGAACCGACTTTACGTAAGCCCCGTCAGGCAAGGCCAGCGCCGTTGCGGCGTAAATTGCCGGAACGACGCCGCGCAGTTCGAAAGTGCCATCCTCCTTCGCTTGAGAGTTTGAGACGTTTCGGAACGAGCGGTCCGGGGCGACCAAGATAATGATTGGACTCCCTAATGAACCGGCGCCTTCCACCTTGATCGTACCTGTTACCGTTGCCCCCTGCGTCAATGTCAGCTTCACACCAGTGATATCGGAATCGCCAATACTGACTTCTTCGCGGGCCACCGCCGGCTCCGCCGAATTGATGGGAGAGGCGGTAATGATGTAGGCGCCGGGGAGCAAGTTTCGAAGCTCGAATGTTCCATCCGGGCTGGAATTCGTACTCGCATTTCCAAGTCCGATCTCCGGGTCGTGCGCACTTTGCGTATTCACAGATGCGGCTGTGGGTTTTCCTGCAGAATCCACGACGGCGCCCCGAATTGAAAACACCGCCTCGCGGCGCATTTGAATTTCGATCCCGCGAAGTTCGGAGCCTGCTGCGAGATCAAGCAGAGTAGCATTTGCGGCATCGGGCGCATAGGGATAGTACGTGTCCACATTTTTTATACGGGCTTGGCGCGCGGCCAGGTCGCGCCGTCTGGCCCCCGAAAGCGCGCGATTCCATGTCTTCGGTGAGCACATAATACGACCCGGGCGCAAGATTGGCTATCCGGAAACTGCCTTGATCGTCCGTGCGAACGCTCGATCTGCGCGACACCATTCGCCGCCCGCGAAAGCGGCTGATCGCCAGCGTCGAAATCTGTATGTTCGGAAGTGGATCGCCGTCGGCATCGTTCACGCGCCCGCTGATCACGCCTTGCGGGATCAACTTGAACGTGATGTCCTTCAAGATCTGTCCGGCGGCGAGTGTAATCACTCCAGGTTGGGCGTTGAAGCTCTTCGCTCCGTAGGCCTGCCCTAGAAAGCCGGGGTGCTCGACGGAAAGCGAGTAGGGGCCGGGAAGGACACCTTCGAAGACGAACTTGCCTGCGCTGTCGCTGGTGTCCGTGTAGTTCACCACGTTGGGGCCGAACTTGCCATAGGGTTGGAGCCGGACCGTCGCTTTACGCAGCGGCTCGCCGGCCTGGCTCAGGACTTGACCCTCTAAGCGCGCGGTGCGGGCGGCGGTCGAGGCAGCGTCGGGCGTCGGCTGCGCGACAAGCGGCGGCGAAAGCAGCAAGCAGAAAAGACACAAACGCATGACGAGGTCCTTCTGAGGACCGATTTTACATGGTTGGATTGACGTTGGCACGCCAGCCCAAACGCTTGGCTAACTATTTCTTGCCGATCAAGCGGACCACCGTCTGTGCGATCAGAGTCTGCCCCGCCAGCGACGGATGTATATCGCAGGTGCCGCCTGGACGCTTGATCAGCAAGCCGGCGGCGCAACTGTCACCGCCAAACGGGACGTCCGCCACGAGGAAGGCCGTGAAGGCGTCGGCAACCTGGACATCGAAAGCGCTGGCAATCTGAGCCAAAACGCCATTCAGGGCCAGCAGGCCCGGGATCTCCACTTGTTGGTCGTTGTAGTTAACCGCGTAGGCGGTGACGGCTACGATTGTTCCCGTGTAACCGGTCGCGCGAATCCCGCCGAAGATCCCCGTCAGATTTTGGGCATAACCTGCAAGTGTTGCGGGCAATCCGTTGGTAGCGCACGTCAGATCGAAGTTGCAGGCCGCAAGAAGAACGCCCAGATCATTAGCGCCGATGTCGATGGTGATCAGGTCGGTTTTCTTGGCGTTCTGCGCCAGGTAATCGAGCGTGTACTGCATTTGGGTTCCGCTATAGGCCACAGGAAGCGGGAAGTTCGCCCGCCAAGCTGCGCAGCCGGTGTCCGGGGCGCCCACGACAAGAAAACTTCCACTGGATTCCCCGAAGCAGGATGCATTGGCGACCTTGCGATGAGTGGCGTCCGACACAATCTCGGGGTAGCCGACGTACTTATTCAAATTCACCGGGATGACCAGCGGGTTGTAGCCAAAGGCGATGGAATCTCCCAGCGCCAGGTAACGCGTATCCCGCGGCAGGTCTTTCGGCGCAGCCGATAAGCCGAGTCCGCTAGCAAGAAAAATAAGAGCGCTCGAAAGGATGGTGGATGATCTGAGCATGCCTGCCAGTTTACTAAAACCGCGGAGTCGGATTCCGGGCAACCGGGTTTTGTAAACGGCTAGAAAGGCCGCGTTGCGAGTTGAACTCTTAGTGCGTTTCCGGCTTGAATTCCGGAGGCAGCTCCGAGCCTTTGCCGAAGAAGTATTCTTCCATTTGTTTGAGCAGGAATTCCTGAGCTTCCGGCTGGCCGAGGTTGAGACGGTACTCGTTCATGATCATTTTCATGTGCTCCACCCAACCCTTCCAGGCCTCTTTCGATACGTTCTCGTAGATGCGCTGCCCAAGGGGATGCCCGTCAAAGGGGACTTCATCGAGGCCGGGCGCTTCCTTTTGCAACTTCACGCAAAAAACGGTACGCCCAGTGGCGCTCGGAGTGGTCGGATCTGCCATGGAACTAGGATAGCGCGCCTGCCTACTTCCCCTTGCGCACAGCCAGCAGCAAATTGGACTCATTCTGCCGCCACTTATAGCCGATGCTGAAATCGAGCGGTTCGACCCCTGTGCGTGCGTCGTAGACGGCTTTTAAGTCATCCTGCACGCCGGTCTGGAAGAGCTTGATGGGATGGTCGTAGGCTCCGAACAGGCGCACGTCCCACACTGGCGGTTCGAAGAAATAGTGATAAGGGATGCCGGAGTCATCTTCGATCAGAATCTTGCTGCGATCCAGAATGATGCCGCGAATGGTTGAGAAGTATCTCTTATGCATCAGGTAGGACGCTGATTTCACCAGAGTTCCGCTGGGCGGCAGCGATTGCAAATATTTGGTCGTGCCCGGCTTCCGGGCGAGCCGCCAGTTCTGCAGGTTCAACGCGAAGTAGCGCAGCGTGCGCAGGCGCTGGCTCTGATCTTTAAACTGAATCGTCAGGCCACGCGTTTCCGTCGCCGCCTTGTCATTCGACGCGATCAGTACGCCGCTGGGCGTGATCCCGGCCGGAGCGACATCCAACACAGTGTTGCCGGCTCGCCCGATCAGGAACAACAGCACCGGCAAGACTCCACTGGCGGGGCCTTCGGCCAGGTCGCGCTCCATGTTTTCGGTCTTGAAGAAGCCCATGGAAGCGGCGGTTTGCCAGCCCTGCCGCAAAGCGGGCCAATACTCCGGTGCGAAGTCCTCTGCCTTTGAAGGAATGCAGCCGGCGGGCTCAAGACCGACCAAGATGTATTCGCGCGCGTCCGGGAAAAAGGCGAGGGGATTGGTGGCGTCGGGTCCGCTAAAGGGATAGAAGACAACATCCGTCGCGGTAGCCTTTTGCAGATACTTGCCGCGCCACGTCGCGATGCGATCGACATAACGGCGCTTGAGGCGGTTCCAGTCGGCGGTGGCGGTCTTGGAATAATCCGCCCAGGCAGCCTTCTGCTCGGCCGTCATCGACCCGGCGTAGGCGGTATCGTTGACGCCCGCAATAAGCTGCGCCGCAGCGTCCCAGTTGTCGATGGGGCCTTGCGCGGTGCACGCCGGCGCGGGGGGCGGCGCGGGAGTCGAGGAAAACGTTGGTTGTGCGGGCGGCAAAGACTGCGCCGGGAGACGCACCGGCAGCAGAGCCAACACGGACAACAAGCGGAATTTAGTGACCGACCCCATTTACTCTATGATGCACGAATACTTCAACCGGATGCCGACTAAGGCGCAAATGTTACGAAAGGGCAGCGAGAAACTCATTCACATCGGTGTTGAAGCGTTGCGGGTCCTCCATCATCAGGAAGTGACCCGCTCCCACCCAACTATCCAACTGCATTTGCGGAAAAATCGAGCGCATCAGCTCATAACGCGCCCGCGTCCCCGGCTCGGCAGCCTGGACGGCGAGAGCCGGCAGGTCGAAGGCTTCGTCATCGGGAGGCGGATGCAATGAGGAAATGCTGGTGAGTGCCGCGATGCGCACGTGTTTAGGGGTCGCCGCCATTTTCGCGCGGATTTCGGCTTGCAGGGCGGGGGGAGTCTGCTTGGAAAAGCACGACTCGACGCGCTCGGCGAAATTCCTCTCGCCACGGGCTCCCTGCATGCTGCGGGCAATCTTGGCAAAACGGGCGGCGGTGGCGGCGCGATCGGCGGGGCCGGCCATGTGGCGCGATACGAAGGCATCCACCAGCACCAACGCCGAGGCTTTTTCCGGGAACTCGCGCAGGAAAGCGTAGGCTATGGGCCCTCCCAGGCTATGGCCGATGAGAACGCAGCGCTCAATTTGAGCGTCGCGCATCACCGCCTCGACGGCGCGCGCGCAAAATTCGATGGGGTACGCGCGATGCGGTTTGTCGCTAGCGCCATGACCGGGCAGATCGATCAGCAGCGCGCAGCGACCCGGCTTGTTATACAACGGCTCCTGGCCGCGCCAGAAGGTGAGATCGCAAGCCCAGCCGTGGATGAAAACCAGCGCCTCGCTGCCCGCACCGTAGCTCTCATAATGGACCCGCAGGCCGTCGAATCGGGCATAACGGGATGTGTCATCGGCGGCCCAATCTTGCTGGGCAAAGGCAGTTGCCGCTCCAACCCCCAGTGCCAGGAACCGACGCCGGAGGATGCTTGTCCGCGCCGGAGTTGCCTGCATCGCTGGAATTAGGATGCTGCGCTTTCCGTTGCGCCCGCCCGCTTGGCCTTGACGGCGGCGAGATACTCGGAGAGTTTAAGCGGCTGCCGCGCCCCTTTTTCCATGTGGCGCTGCACCGCCTTCTGGTAGCGCCGCAGGGTATCGCGCTTGTGGGCTTCGCGCAGGCTGCAGCTTTCGATATCCAGCAGCAACTCGATCTCCCACGGCCGGAAGGTGTTGCGATGCATGTTGCCGCGAAGCAATTCCTGGATAAGGCGATTGAACTGCGCCAAAATAGTCTCGCTATCGGGTTCTGATTCGTACATTATTTATGGACTCGCGTCGTCCTGTATTAGTTTACCCTTGCCAGCCAGGCGTGAATGGCCTGCATCTGTTTGAGGATCTCGGGCCGATCGGCGGCCTCTGGTTCCATGGTCAAATATTGTTCCAGATCGCGGCGGGCGGCCTGGAAACGCTTTAGCTCCAGCTCCAGTAGGCCGCGTTGTTTATACCATGCGGACAATCCCGGCACGCCCACCAGCAGTAGGTCCAACGTGTCGACGGCGCGCGCCCAGTCCTTCCGCCGCAGATAGACGCCGCGCAAATTCTGGAGCATGCGGATCGCGATTTCCTTTTTCGATGCGTGGCGCAGCAGCACCGGGTCGGCGACCTTCGCCCCTGCCAGCGCGAAACAATCCTGTGCGGTGATGGGGCGGCCGCCGTTGAAGGGATCAATGTAGGTGGCGTAGTTGCCATCGTCGAACTGGATGACGAAGTGCCTTGGCAGGCTGATGCCGAAGACCGGCATGGCTAGGCGGCGGGCGATTTCCATGTACATCACCGAGAGCGTGATAGGAATGCCCACGCGCCGCTCCAGCACCTGGTCGAGGCAACTATTGCGGGGATCGAAGAAGTCCTCTTCATTGCCGTGAAAGCCGAGTTCGCCAAACAAGTAGCGCTGCGCGGTCTCGACGAAGTCGCGGCCGTCGTTGAAATTGCGCAGCCGGTCGCCCAGTTGCGACGCCAACTCATTCAGCCGATCGAGCCAAGGCTCCGGTTCCAGCCCGGGTGTATCGATGGCAGCGAGTTCCAGGGCGGCGCGGTCCAGGCGCCCCTTGGGAGGGTCTTCTTCGAGTAAATGGCGGAGATGATTTGCTGCGGACACCAATCTCTATTGTGGCATGTGGGTTTTCGCCATCCGACACGTGGCGGGCGCGCGCGAACCAGTCTATTACGCGCGGCTGAAGCCAAGCGGTGTGGGGTTCTTGCGATCAGCAACGCATTACGACGCCAGTCCAACGCGCCGTAAAAGATCTTCGAACCTGGGATCGGAACGCAGAGCGTCGAGCGTCGGCTCCACTTTAAGGTTTACCAGCCAGCAGGAATGTTCAGCATAAGCCTGCTCCAGGCTGTCGAGAGCTTGTTCCCTCTGGTTCACGCTGAGTTGCACGATCGCCCGGAGGTAAGGAGACAGCAGGTTACCTTGAGACGGGCTAGCAGGTTCGCCTTTCAGTGCCTGCGCGTAGCGTTCGCAAAGACCGGCGTAGACCGCTGGATCGCCGACCGATTCAAAAGCCTTCCCGAATTCCTGCTGGGCTTTCCGATACCTAGTCCTTTGGAAGTATAGGACCCCCAGGTATCCGTGCGCCATGGCGAATTCCGGATCCATTTCCAGCGTGCTTCGCAGTTGTTCCAAGGCCTCGTCATATTGGCGAGAAAGGTAGAGGATCCAGCCTAAGTGGGTATTCGCGACCAGAGAAAGCGGATCAAGCGCCAGCGCAGTCCTCATCTCGGCAATCGCTTCGTCAAATCGGGCTACGGCTGCCAGAAACAGGGCGTACCAGCAATGACTCAGCGCTTGGTTGGGATTGAGTTGGAGGGCTCGCCGAAATTTTTCCTCTGCGCCGGTCCAGTCCCAGTCGTGAACGAATCGCGCAAAAGCTAAGGCGGTGTGGGCTTCCGGTAAACTGCCATCGATCTCCAGCGCCTTCACAGCCGCGGCCTTTGCTTTTCCGGCGATTTCCCCGGGCGGGGAAAACCGATTCCAGCCCAGCACGCCGTACAATCCGAGCACCCCGTAGATCTCGGCCAATCCTACATACGGCGGTGCGTATCCGGGATCTTTATCGATAGCTTGCTGATAGTAGACCAGGGCCTTCTTGAACCCCTCTTCCGTTCTTCTGTTCCAGTGAAAACGGCCCTTTAGATAAGCATCGTAGGCTACCGTGTTCAAGGCTGATGCGGGCTCGCAGGGTAACAACTCCACGGCCAGCGACCGGCCAATGTGGTTCGCGACCTCGGTCTGGATTGCCAGGATATCTACCAAGGTGCGGTCGTAACTTTCAGCCCACAAATGCACTTGATCGGCGGCTCGGATGAGCTGAGCTGTGATGCGTACTTTCCCGCCGCCGCGGCGGACTGTGCCCTCCAGCAGGAAATCCACGCCGAGTTCCCGTGCGATTACATGGATGCTTTTATGCGTTCCCTTGTATTGCATCGCTGAGGTGCGGGCGATCACTCCCAGTCGCGCGGAATGCAGCCGCCCCAAATGGGAGATCATCTCTTCGGTCAGGCCATCGGCGAAGTATTCCTGCTCCGGATCGCCGCCTAGATTCTCGAAAGGCAGCACTGCCAGCATAGGCTTGGCCTCGCGCTGCGCCCTCTGGGCCGCCGGACCGGCAACCTCGACGTGCGCCAGAAACCGATAACCGCGCCGTGGCAGCGTTTCCACGAAGCGCGGATTTGCAGCTGTGTCGCTCAGCGCCTCGCGCAGTTTATTGACTGCCGTGTTGAGAGCGTTGTCGAAATCGACAAAGGTATCGGCAGGCCACAAGCGGCGGCGCAGTTCATCGCGAGTGATGACAGAGCCGGGTTGCTCCAGTAGCAGTTCCAAAACTTGCAGAGGCTGCCCAGGCAGCTTCAGCTTGATTCCCGACTTTCGAAGTTCGCCGCTCCGGAAGTTCGCTTCGAAGGATCCGAACCGTACGACGGAAGAACTCATGGACGCTTTCTCGCGTTCTGCAAACTGTAGCACAAATGCAGCCCGATATGTTGTTTGATCCGAGCAAGTTAAGCGGTGCGCAGAATTCAAGGCGGCACTGCGCCGCAATCCATTGAGCGAATTCCGATCGGGGCGTACTCTCGCATTCGAAAGGAAGTCGAATATGAATCGTATCGTGAATCTGAAAGCGCCCACGGCACTCTTGGTTGCCTTCGCATTGGCGGGACAGCCCATGGCAACGGCTGCCCCAAAACCGCTGGAATTGACATGGAGCGAATTGAGCTCCAAGATCCAGGGTCGAACCATCGAACTAACGCTGCCGGGAGGAACAACCGTAGGCGGCGAAGTCGCCGTTGTCAGAGAGGAATCTCTGGTTCTCAATGTCAGAAAAACCTCGGACGTAAAAGATTATCCGAAAGGTAGCGCGACGATTCCGAGGGCATCCGTCACGGTGCTGAGCTTGATCGAAACCGAAGGCAAGTGGGGCCGCAAGATGGGTACCGGCCTAGGAACCCTGGCGGGCGTGCTTGCGGGAGGCTTCATAGCGGGAACGACGGCGCCTTCGCCCGGGGCTGGCCTGGCCATGTTCGGCGCGGTCACCGGAGCGGGGTCGCTGGGCGGATATTATCTGGGGAAATCAGCGGATAGAAAAACCATACTGATCCGGTTAGTTCCCTGAACGGCCCCTCAAAATACACGCGGCAGAGGCCGGTGTGCACCTCAAATTGAAAGTTTCCGAGGCTGAGGACTCCTGGAAATGTCCGGGTGCGGCTTCGACCTCAAAGATGAGCCACCAACTGGCCGCAGGGCCGAATCCAAATCTGCAATTTAAGGAGCACGCTTCAAATGAAACGCAACAGCTTTCAGATGGTTCTTGTCAGAACGGCGTTCGCCGTTGCTGCGCTTGCCGCCGGACCAATCGTGTCGGCGCAACCCTGGACATCGTTCGATAACAATACTCGTTATCTGGCGCTAGGCGACAGCCTTTCGGCCGGATACGAGGCGAAGCCTGTAACGCAGGGCTTTGTCTTTCAGCTTTATCAGGACGGAGCTGTTGATAAACTCAACAACCTTTTGTTCTGCGCCGCGGCAGTCCCGAACGCAACCAGCTCGGATGTCTTGCACTATCAGGTTCCCCAGGTCCACTTGTTTTTCACCGACACCGGGACACCCTACCGGAAAGTTGTCACCCTAACTGTCGGCGGCAACGATCTGCTTTCGTTACTCGGGCCCGATGGATCCGTCGACCTGAGTCTTGTGCCGGGCGTGCTTACCACTTATGGCAACAATCTGTTTGGCATTCTGAACTCCCTGGCCGCGGCTTATCCGGAGGCGCGAATTTACGTCGGAAATAGTTACGATCCGAGACTTCCCATAGCGGGAGAAGATCAGCTAGTGGCAGCACTGAACCAGGTAACGGCTTCGGTCACTGGCTACTTTCCCAACAATGTCGTCCTTGTAGACGTGTTCTCGGCCTTTCAGGGCAGAAGCGGGCTGCTCCTCATTGAGAAAAAGAGGGCGGGCTTCAACGTTCATCCGACGGACGCGGGCTATCGGGTAATGACAGCTGCGTTCAAGAACGCAATCGGAGGACAGTAGCCGCACCACTCGCCCGGCGATAGGATTTTCGGGTTGAGCCTCAGAGGGGCGAGATAATCTCGCCCCTCTTGCGCTGCTATCCAGCCAGACTCAAATAGCGGAACCCGGCTTTCGAGAGTCGCGCGCGGTCCAGCAAATTGCGGCCATCGAGCAGCACGTATCCCCGCATCGTGCTCTTGATCGACTCCCAGTCAAGCTCACGATACTGCTGCCACTCGGTGACCACCACCACGGCGTCGCAATCCTGTAGGGTTTCCTCGGGGCTCGCGCACAGGGTTACATCAATATCCGGGTACTCCTGAAGAAAACGGCTCATGGCCACTGGATCGTGCGCCTTCACGCGCGCGCCTCGCTCAATCAACTTGCGGGCGATATCGAGCGCCGGCGCCTCGCGTAGGTCGTCGGTATCGGGCTTGAAAGCCAGGCCCAGCAGAGCGATAGTGCGGCCCTTAAGGATCTTCAATTCGTCGAGCAGCTTTTCGACCACGCGCTCGCGCTGCCGCCGGTTCATGTCGCGCGCGGCTTTGACGATCTGCGCGTCCAGGCCATACTCGGCGGCGGTGGCGACCAGAGCCGCCGTGTCTTTACCGAAGCACGATCCGCCCCAGCCAATGCCCGCCTGCAGAAAGCGCGTGCCGATGCGGGCATCGAGCCCGATGCCTTTAGCCACCTGCGTGATATCCGCGCCCACCTTCTCGGCGAGCTGCCCGATTTCATTGATGTAACTAATCTTCAGCGCCAGGAAAGCGTTGGCCGCATACTTAATGAGTTCCGCCGAGGCTAGATCGGCGGATATCAGCGGCACCGCGCCCATGCGGTCGGGACGCGGCAGGTAGGACGGGGCGACGAACGTCTGTTCGAGCAGCGGCCGGTAGAGAGAATACAGCACCTCCGCGGTTCGCTGATTGTCGGAACCGACGACGACGCGGTCCGGATAGAGGCTGTCGAAAATAGCTGAGCCTTCGCGCAGGAACTCAGGGTTGGAGGCCACGGCGAACATCCCTTTGGCTTTTTGGTTCGTGCGTTTCTCGTAAGCGTCGCGCACGATGGATTCCACCCAGTTGCCGCTGCCGATGGGCACTGTGGATTTATTCACCACCACCACGAAATCGCCGGACAGATATTCTCCGATGCCGCGAGCGGCGGCTTCCAGGTACTTAAGATCGGGCGCGCCATTCTGCCCGGGCGGCGTCCCTACCGCGATAAAGATCACCTGTGATTGGGGAATGGCTTCGGCGTACGAGGTAGTGAAGGACAGATTGTGCCTGGCGCCGGCCACTAACTCGGGCAAATGAGGTTCATAAAAGGGAATCTTGCCGGCTTGCAGCGCCTTGACTTTGCGTTCGTCGGAATCGATGCAAGTTACTGTGTGCCCGAGAAAGGCCAGGCACGCTCCGGTGGTAAGACCCACATATCCGGTTCCGATGATCGAGACATTCATAAAATTTAGAAGCGATTCTCCATCTTAGCGATTTCACTGCGGTGCGGGCGTCATCCTGCATCGACTAACCTGAAAAATATGCGGCGCTTCGCGAACGGAATGGGGCTCACCTTCCGCTACTGGATGCAGACCGAGGTGCACGTCTACGCTTTTTCGGTGGCCGCCAATGTTCTGCTATCGTTCTTTCCCTTCCTGATCGTTATCCTGTCGCTCTCGCGGCGGGTTTTTGGCCAGCAAGCGGCCGCGGGCGCCATCGACCTGGCGCTGCGGGATTATTTTCCCGACGCTCTGGGTCAATTCCTGCAACGAAACTTGCCCCAAACCGGTTCGTTGGAGCTGGTCTCGATCGGCCTGCTGCTGTTCACCGCCAACGGCATATTCGAGCCCCTGGAGGTCGGACTTAACCGGGTTTGGGGCATTCGGAAGAATCGCAGCTTCTTTCGTAATCAGATCGTCAGTTTGGGCTTAATCTTTATTTGCGGGGGGCTCGCGCTCGGTTCCATGCTGCTGACGGCGCTGAATCAGCAGTCCTTCCGCGTAAACGGGGCTCCCAATGGCTGGATCCAAAACCTGGCGGGCGGGAGCGCGGCATGGGTGTCACTTCTGTTTTTCAAGCTGGCTGCGGTGCCGCTCGCGGTGCTGGTGCTGTTCTTGATTTACCGCTACTTGCCGAACGGGCCGACCCCGCTGAAGCGCGTGTTGCCGGCGGCGATTTTCGTGGGGCTGCTGATGGAGGTGCTCAAGTACGTCATCGCGCTGGTGTGGCCCGGCTTTCAACAGAAACTCGCGCGTGAGTACGGCGTGTTCCAGTATTCGGTCACCTTGATTTTCCTGGGATTCCTGGCGTCCATGCTGGTGCTGGGAGGCGCGGAGTGGGCCGCGCGCGGACATCGGCTGGATGAAGAAGTGGAAATGGCGCCGCATGACTGATCGGTTGCTCGCCGTGGTTACCGGCGCGTCCAGCGGCATCGGCGAGGCGTTCGCGAGGCAACTTGCGGCACGCGGCTATGACCTTCTCCTGGTTGCCCGACGTCAGGATCGTCTAAAGGTGCTGGCCGAAGAGTTCGCGGCTTCACAGCATGTGGCAGTAGAGGTGATGCCGGCCGATCTGGTCACCGATGAAGGGCGCGCCGCGCTGGTCGATCACATTCGCGGCGCGCGCAATTTCGGGCTCCTAGTGAACAACGCGGGCTTCGGAGCAGCCGGGATGTTTCACAAGGTCGGCCTGGAAGTGCAGGATCAGATGCATCGCCTGCACGTGCTCACTCCGCTCGCGTTGTCGCATGCCGCCCTCGAAAATCTGATGGCGCGGCCGGATGCCGATGGGCGCTGCGGCATCATCAATGTGTCCTCGGTGGCCGGCTTCGAACAGGCGCCGACCAGCATCAGCTACAACGCTACCAAGGCCTGGATGACCAGCTTCACCAATGGCCTGGCGATCGAGCTCACGGTGCAGCAATCGCCCGTAAAAGTACAGTCGCTCTGCCCCGGCTTCACTTACTCGGAATTTCACGACCGCATGGCGATGGATCGGGGTCCGATCCCCAGGCAGTTTTGGCTCGACGCAGGGTTTGTAGTCGCGGAATCGCTACGCGCCTTCGACCGCGGAGAGATAATCGTGGTGCCGGGCTGGCGCTACAAGATTCTGGTGGCCCTGATAAGGGTGACGCCGGGGGCTCCGATTCGACGCATCTCGGCGTGGCTGGGCCGCCGCTACCGCAAGACCAAAGCCTGAGAAAAGGAATCAGCCGAATCTAGTGCCAGTGAGCCTGCTGCCATGATGATCCGCCGCGAAGAATTCGGTTTAATAGACGCGCCTTAACAGTGAAAATTATAGCGATACTTCTTTCAAGCAAGAGAGGTGCGCTTCCACCTCAGAAGCAGCGCGATCAGCCCTGACTTTATCGGCACCACGCGCTATGAGGGCCTGCGAGAGCTCCCTTGCTGAGAATGACTGCGGAGTCAAGCCATCCATACTTACTAGAGACATACCATTGGGCGCCGGCCC